>JADLEG010000247.1 GCA_020846275.1 Alphaproteobacteria bacterium | reverse complement strand
GTTTGAAATTCTCATCGCTTGTTTGTTGTAGACCTTGGGCCGCGCCGGTGCCGGGGCAACCGCGTTCATCAAGCGCAGGCCGTACGAAAAGAGGATGGTCGCATGAGAGGTCACCATCAGGCCCACGAAGGTCTGATTGTAAGGGTCATCGACGTTTACCGGCTTTCGCGGCGAGGTGAAGAAAGTAAATGAACGGACCGTCACCGTGGCCGTGCAGGTATATGGCCGCGATACTCCGGTGGACCTGGCATTCGGGCAGGTCGAATTGGCGCCAGAAATTCCGAGCTGAGGCCCTACCGGTCGGTCGGCTCACTCATCGACCGCCTACAACCACAATGCTGCCCAGGGTCGTATGTGCTGCCACCACTCGGCCGTGGTCAAAATTCGAATGGGAATTGATCGAAGACGATCGCGCTTTCGGTAGATGGACCGAATATCACGAGTGCAGAATGAATCGCACCCTAGCGCGATTGCGTGAGAGATCAGTTCGCGATCACTTCTTTGAGGAAGCACCTCAAGAAAATGCGAATCGACCAAGCGGCGCGCTAAGTCTCTTGCATATCGATGATCGTCATCAGCGAGCCTGTTGGAAGCGCTATATCCAACCAGAGCATTGCCATACTCAAGCAGGTCTTCGCGCAAGGCTTCATTTGGGGTCTGAGAGAGCTCATCGATAGTCTTGGATGACACTATGACATCCCAATTTGCACGGCTACCAACCAAGAAAATGTGCCGCAATGAATCGATGTCGGTTTCCAGAGCCGGCGGTAGTCCAGTTGGCGGCTCAAGGTTTTCAAATATGCACTCGCCCCATTTCACGAGGCAGTCCACGACGTTTGTGTCGAGGAATACCCTGCGAGGAATCCTCTCAAAAGCGTATGGCTCGTCTTGCGACGATGGAGTGTGAATAGCTCTTGTCATTCCCTACGCCCTTTTCCGCGCCTTCGCCGGCGGAGCGGCGGCGACGGGCGGGGCCGAGGCGCGCTTGAGGTAGGGGGCCAGGTACTGGCCGGTATAGCTGGCGGCGACGCGGGCGACCTGTTCGGGGGTGCCTTCGGCGACGACCTTGCCGCCGCCGGCGCCGCCCTCGGGCCCCATGTCGATGATCCAGTCGGCGGTCTTCACGACCTCGAGATTGTGCTCGATCACGATCACCGTGTTGCCCTGGTCGACCAGCGTGTGCAGCACCTCCAGCAGGCGCCGCACGTCCTCGAAATGCAGACCCGTCGTGGGCTCGTCCAGGATGTAGATCGTTCGCCCGGTGGCGCGGCGCGACAGTTCCTTGGCCAGCTTCACGCGCTGCGCCTCGCCGCCACTGAGCGTGGTGGCGGGCTGGCCGATATGGATGTAGCCGAGGCCGACCTGTTGCAGCGTGACCAGCTTCTCGCGGATCGACGGCACCGCTTTGAAGAACTCCGCGCCGTCCTCGACGGTCAGGTCGAGCACGTCGGCGATGGTCTTGTCCTTGAACAGCACCTCCAGCGTCTCGCGGTTGTAGCGCTTGCCCTTGCAGACGTCGCATTGCACGTAGACGTCGGGCAGGAAGTGCATCTCGATCTTGATGACGCCGTCGCCCTGGCACGCCTCGCAGCGCCCGCCCTTGACGTTGAACGAGAAGCGTCCCGGCCCGTAGCCGCGCGCCTTGGCCTCCGGCAGCCCGGCGAACCAGTCGCGGATCGGCGTGAAGGCGCCAGTGTAGGTGGCGGGGTTCGACCGCGGGGTGCGGCCGATCGGCGACTGGTCGATGTCGATGATCTTGTCCAGGTGCTCGACCCCCAGGATGCGCTCGTGGGGACCTGCCTGCTCGCGCGCGCCGTGCAGCCGGCGGGCCAGCGACTTGTAGAGCGTTTCGATCACCAGCGACGATTTTCCCCCGCCCGACACGCCGGTCACGCAGGTCAGGCAGCCCAGCGGGAATCCCACCGTCACGTTGTCCAGGTTGTTGGCGCGCGCGCCCTCCACCACGATGCGCGGCTTGCCGGCCACCGACCGCCGCCGCGCGGGGATCGGGATCTGGCGGAAGCCGGTGAGGTACTGCGCGGTGATGCTCTCAGGCGCGGCCATCACCTGGTCGGGCGTGCCGGCGGCCACCACTTTGCCGCCATGCGTGCCGGCGCCCGGCCCCATGTCCACCAGGTAGTCGGCGCTGCGGATCGCCTCCTCGTCGTGCTCCACGACGATCACCGTGTTGCCGATGTCGCGCAGGCGCTTCAGCGTATCCAGAAGCCGCTGGTTGTCGCGCTGGTGCAGGCCGATCGACGGCTCGTCCAGCACGTAGAGCACGCCGGTCAGGCCCGAGCCGATCTGCGAGGCGAGCCGGATGCGCTGGCTCTCGCCGCCGGACAAGGTGCCCGAGCCGCGCGACAGCGTCAGGTATTCGAGGCCCACGTTGACCAGGAATCCCAGCCGCTCGTTGATCTCCTTCAGGATGCGCGCGGCGATCTCCTGGTCCTTGGGCTTCAGGTGCTTGTTCAACTCGGCGAACCACACCGCGGCGGCGGCGATCGAAAGCTCGGACACCTCGCCGATATGCTTCCCCCCCACCTTGACCGCCAGGGCCTCGGGCTTCAGTCGGTAGCCGCCGCAGGCCTCGCAGGTCGTGACGTTCTGGAACTTCTGCATCTCCTCGCGGACCCAGGCGCTGTCGGTCTCCTTCCAGCGCCGCTCCATGTTCGGCACCACGCCCTCGAACGGCTTGATGGTCTTGTAGCGGCGCAGCCCGTCGTCGTATTCCATCGTCACGTCGACATCGCCGGTGCCGTGCAGGATGCCCTTCTTGACCGCGGCCGGCAGGTCCTTCCACGCCGCCCGCATCGACACGTCGTAGTGCTTAGCCAGGCTGGCCAGGGTCTGGCGGTAGTACTGCGAGCTCGAGTTGGCCCAGGGCGCGATGGCGCCTTCATCCAGCGCCAGCTTCTCGTTCGGCACCACCAGCTCGGGATCGAAGAACATCTTCACGCCCAGCCCGTCGCAGGCCGGGCAGGCGCCGAACGGGTTGTTGAACGAGAACAGGCGCGGCTCGATCTCGTCGATGGTGAAGCCCGAGACCGGGCAGGCGAAGCGGGCGGAAAAGGTGTGGCGCTCGCCGGTATCGGCGTTCTCGGCGAACACCAGGCCTTCGGCCAGGCCCAGCGCCGTTTCCAGCGAGTCCGCCAGCCGGTTGCCGAGGTCGCGGCGCAGCACGATGCGGTCCACCACCACCTCGATATCGTGCTTCAACTTCTTGTTGAGCGCCGGCACCTCGTCGATCTCGTAGAGCTTGCCGTCGACCTTGACGCGCTGGAAGCCGCGCTTGCGCAAGTCCTCCAGCTCCTTGCGGTACTCGCCCTTGCGCCCGCGCACGATCGGCGCCAGCAGGTAGAGCCGCGTGTTGTCCTTCATCTCCAGGATGCGGTCGACCATCTGCGAGACGGTCTGGCTCTCGATCGGCAGGCCGGTGGCGGGCGAGTAGGGCACGCCCACCCGCGCGAACAGCAGGCGCATGTAGTCGTAGATCTCGGTCACCGTGCCGACGGTCGAGCGCGGATTGCGCGAGGTGGTCTTCTGCTCGATCGAGATGGCGGGCGACAGGCCCTCGATCGTGTCCACGTCGGGCTTCTGCATCAGTTCGAGGAACTGGCGGGCGTAGGAGGACAGGCTCTCGACATAGCGCCGCTGGCCCTCGGCATAGATCGTGTCGAAGGCGAGCGAGGACTTGCCCGAGCCCGACAGGCCGGTGATCACCACCAGCTTGTCGCGCGGCAGGTCCACGTTGACGCTCTTCAGGTTATGCTCGCGTGCGCCGCGAACGCTGATCGTCTTCTGCATCAGGTCGATTTCCGGGGTTGCTGCAGGGCAATATATGGGGTGACGCATGTGGATAGCCACTAGTGCCCCGAACCCGAAGTTCGCCATCTCTCGATCGCAAGACCGGAGGCGAACTTCGGGTTCCAAAGGGGCACTAGACTCAAATAGTTGCTAGTGTCCTTTTCGATTCCGAAGTTCGTACGGCGTACGTCGCAAACACTGACGAACTTCGGAATCGGGACACTAGCGTGCCGAGGTGGACCCGAAAGAGGCCGCATGCGCATCGTCGACGATCCCCCCATCGATTTGCGGCCCGTGGCGGAGGCGGATTTCGCCTTCCTGTTCCGCCTGCAGGAAACCCTGCGCCGGCCGGCCATGGAGGCCGCGGGCCGGTGGGACGCCGGGCGCGAGGCGGCCCGGCTGCGGGCCACGATCCGCCCGGGCCATGACCAGATCGTGGCGTCGGGCGGCCGCGCCATCGGCGTGCTGGGCGTGACCCGCGAGCCGCACCGGCTCTGGCTGCGCCACATCCAGCTCCTGTCGGACTGTCAGGGCAGGGGGCTGGGCACCGCGATCCTCGGCGCCATCCTGGCGCAGGGGCAGCGAGCCGCCCTGCCGGTCTTCCTGCGGGTGCGCCGGGACAATCCGGCGGTGCGCCTCTACCAGCGCCTGGGCTTCCGGATCACGGGGGAGGACGACGCCAAGTTGGAAATGACGGCCGAGGCCGACAAGCTTTGACAAAGCTTGTCGGATGGCCAATCCTCTGAAAGGAAGGAGCCTCCCATGCACGTGTCGCTGACCCCGAAGCTTGAGGACATGGTCCGCCGCAAGGTCAAGTCGGGCCTCTACAACAACGCCAGCGAGGTGATCCGCGAGGCCCTCAGGATGATGGCGACGCGGGACCAG
>JADLEG010000246.1 GCA_020846275.1 Alphaproteobacteria bacterium | reverse complement strand
GCCGATCGCCTTGCCGCCGGAGAAGGCGACGAGGTCGGCGCCCTCGGCGATGAACCGCCGCAGGTTCTCGACCGGCGGCAGTTGCGCGGCGGCGTCGACCAGCACGGGGACGCCCTTGGCGTGCGCCGCTTTCGCCACCTCGGCCAAGGGCGGCTCGGCCGCGGCGTCGGCCACCCACAGCACCAGCGCCGTGCGCTCGCCGGTCGCGGCGTCGTATTCCCAGGCCTGCGCGTCGCGCACGCCGGCGCCGGCATAGCGGTCGGGAATCCCGACCTCGACGAACGTGAGGCCGGCCTGGGCGACCGCGTGGTCGTACATGTTGCGCTGGCTGCGCGCGATGACGCACTCGTTCTTCATGCCGGTCGTGTCGGGCAGGCGGTTGACGCGCGACGGATCGAGCCCGGTCACGCAGGCCGCCGCCCCCAGCATCAGCCCGGCCGCCGCACCGGCCGTCACATATCCGGCCTCTGCCCCCGTCGCCGCGGCGATCTGGCGCCCGGCGGCTGCCTGCAGCGCGGCAATATCGACGCAGGATTGGGCGGCCTCGGCCATCGCCTGGGCCACCTCCGGGCGCATGACCCCGCCGGAAAGCCGCGTCGAGGGGCCGCAGGCGTTGATGATCGGCCGCACGCCAAGGCGGTCATAAATCGAGGGATTTCCGGTTCGCTGGTCGGGCATGGCGCGATCCTAGACCGATTCTCGCCGCCTGCCGACAGTTCCGTTCCGCTGTTGTGCGGCGCGTCAGAATCATGCTGCACCTGCTAGCCAATCCAGCGGCTGCGTGCCTATACTTGCGGCATGTCGCAGCCGCCCGAAATCGACCAGCTTGCCCGGCGCTACCTGGACCTGTGGCAGGACCAGTTGGCGGGGATGGCGGGCGATCCGGAGTGGCTGGCGACCGTTTCGCGCGCGATGGCTGGCGCCTTCGCGGCGGGTATGGCAGGGATGAGGCCGCCGACGGCCGGTCCGTGGGCCGCATCCGGCTTCCCGCCGCGCCCGCAAGGGCCCGAGACGCCGGTCGCGGCTTCCGCGAACGGATCGGCCAACGGATCGGCCCAGGGATCGGCTCGGCCGAATGGACATGACGGCGCCGCAAGCACCAATGGAACCGGCACGAACGGCAAGGCTGGGCCCGCGACCGCTGCCGCTGCATCTCATGACGGCGGCGTGGACGTGCTTGACCTCCTCCGCCGCCTTTCCGCTCTTGAAGCAAGGCTTGCTGCCCTTGAGACCGGAACTCGAGGCGGACGCGAGGAGCCTGCTGGACGAACTCGCCCGCGTCGACCCGCAAAAATTCGCAAGCGCCCTGAGTGACGAGGTCCGGCGGCTGCTGGACCAGCTTGCCGCCGGGATCCAGGCCTATCGCCGCCATCCCTATCGGCGCGACCTGCCCGAGCCGCCGACCGTCTGGCGCGAAGGCACCTCGCGGCTGCTCGACTATGGCGGGGACGGCCTGCCGGTTCTGCTGGTCCCCTCGCTGATCAACCGCGCCTATGTGCTGGACCTTTCGGCCGAGCGCAGCCTGGCGCGCTGGCTGGCCGCGCGCGGGTTCCGCACGCTGCTCGTGGACTGGGACCGGCCCGGCGATGTCGAGCGCAACTTCGGCCTGACGGACTACATCGCCGGCCGGCTGGAATCCGCGCTCGACGCCGCCCTGGCGCTGACCGGCCGGCGCCCCGCCCTGCTCGGCTATTGCATGGGAGGACTGCTGACTACCGCCCTGGCGCAACGCCGGCAGCGCGACCTGTCGGGCATGGTGCTGCTCGCCACGCCCTGGGATTTCCACGCGGGCGCGCGGTTCCGCTTCGAGACCGTCATGCCGATGGTGGCGCCCGGCCTGGCGGCGACGCTTGAAGTGTTGCGTGAACTGCCGACCGATGCGCTGCAGGCTCTGTTTTTCACGCTGGATCCCTATCTCGTGATCAGGAAATTCCGGCAGTTCGCGGCGATGGATCAGGCCTCGCCCAAGGCGCAGGCCTTTGTCGCGCTGGAGGACTGGCTGAACGATGGCGTGCCGCTGGCGGGACCCGTGGCGCGGGAGTGCATGATCGGCTGGTACGGCGAGAACCAACCCGAACGCCGGACCTGGCGCATCGCCGGGCGGCCGGTGGATCCCGGCAAGATCAGCCTGCCCACCTTGATCCTGGTGCCGTCGCGCGACCGCATCGTGCCGCCGCCGTCCGCCGCCGCGCTGCTGACGGCCATTCCCGGCGCGATCGCGATCTCGCCGCCCCTTGGCCATATCGGCATGGTCGTGGCGGAGGCCGCGCCGCAGCATGCTTGGCGGCCGATGGGCGAGTTTCTGCATGGGCTGGACGCAGGGCCGCCGCGCGGGGCGCGCGCTGGACGCGGCCATAGCCCGCCGGTATGAATCATCGAGCAGGGATCGACCGGAAGCCCCCGGGGGAAACGAGAGGAGTTCGACATGACCGAGATCGTCATCGCCGGCGCCACGCGCACCGCCATCGGCGCGTTCAGCGGCGGGCTGAGTTCCGTACCCGCCTCCACCCTGGGCACCGCCGCCATCGTCGAAGCCATGAAGCGCGCCAAGGTCGCCGCGGGTGACGTCGACGAAGTGATCATGGGCCAGATTCTGACCGCGGGCGCGGGCCAGAACCCCGCACGCCAGGCCGCGATCGGCGCCGGCATCCCGGTGGAAAAGACCGCCTACCAGATCAACCAGCTCTGCGGCTCCGGCCTGCGCACCGTGGCGCTCGCCTACCAGGCGATCAAGACCGGCGATTGCTCGATCGTGGTCGCCGGCGGCCAGGAGAGCATGAGCCAGGCGCCGCACTGCATGCATCTGCGCAACGGCGTGAAGATGGGCAACGCCGAGATGATCGACACGATGATCAAGGACGGGCTGTGGGACGCCTTCAACGGCTACCACATGGGCACGACCGCCGAGAACGTGGCGCAGAAGTGGCAGATCACGCGCGAGCAGCAGGACCAGTTCGCAGCATCCTCGCAGCAGAAGGCCGAGAAGGCGATGAAGGCCGGCAACTTCAAGGCCGAGATCGTTCCGGTCACGATCAAGGACCGCAAGGGCGACAAGGTGATCGACACCGACGAGCACCCGAAGGCGGGCGTGACCGTCGAATCCCTGGCCAAGCTGCGCCCGGCCTTCTCCAAGGAAGGCACGGTGACGGCCGGCAGCGCGTCGGGCATCAACGACGGCGCCGCGGCGCTGG
>JADLEG010000245.1 GCA_020846275.1 Alphaproteobacteria bacterium | reverse complement strand
TGGGCTGGTGCATCGACGGCATGTGGTGGGTGCGCAGCGATCCCCTGGGGCCCGAGCGCACGCGCATCGTCGCGGGAAGCTGCTTCCCGCGCAAGACGCGCGAGCGCAACGACTTCAGCGAGGTTGTCGAGAGCTACTACAAGCGTCTCGACATCACGATCCCCGAGGACATCAAGGCCGCCGAGGACCAGCAGGTCGGCCTGCGCTCGCCTTACTACCAGCCCGGCCGGCTTTCCTATCTGGAGCAGCTTGTCCACACGATCGACAACTGGGTGCTGGACCGTGTTCTCGACAAATAGGAGGCGGCCGATGGCGCGCAAGACGGATTGGACGGGCGTATTCGTCGTATCGGTGACGCCGTTCGACGCCGAGGGGCGCGTCGACGAGGCGGCGTTCCGCCGGCTGATGGACCAGTTCGTGGCGGACGGCGTCCAGGGCGTGATCGTCGCCGGCAGCACCGGCGAGTGGTACACGCTGGCGAACGACGAGCGCGTGCGGCTGTTCGCGCTCGCGAAGGAGCAGCTTGCCGGCCGGGCGAAGCTCATCGCCGGCACGGCGGCGATCGCCACGCGCGACGCGGTGGAGCTGACCCACGCGGCGCGGCGCATCGGCTGCGACGGCGCGATGGTGTTGGCGCCTCCGTATGCGCTGCCGAACGAGCGCGAGCTGCTGGGTCATTTCCAGGCGATCAGCGACGTGGGCCTGCCGATCATGGCCTACAACAACCCGGGCCGGACGCAGGTGACGATGACCGCGCCGCTGGTCGAGAAACTGGCGGCCATGCCATCCATCGTGTCGCTGAAGGATTCGTCAAAGGACCTGTACGAACTCGCGCGGACGATCCGCGTGGTCGGCGACCGGCTGGCGGTGTTCTGCGGGCTGGAGCCCTATGCCATGGCGATGATCGGGCGCGGCGCGGTCGGCACCGTCTCGATGGCGACCAACATCCTGGGCCGCTCGGCTGTGCAGTTCTTCGACCACGTCGCCGCGGGCCGCACCGCCGAGGCCAGGCGGCTCGAAGCGGTGATGGACCGGCTCTATGAGGCATTCTACATCGGCGGCTATGGCGCCTACGTGGTGATCAAGGCCTGCATGAACCTGCTGGGCCGCCCGGCCGGGTTGCCGCGCCTGCCGCATTTGCCGGTGGACGAGGCGGGGCTCGTGCGGCTGCGCCAGATCCTGGCCGAGATCGGCGTGCTGGATCCGGGGCGCGCGCGCGCCGCCGAGTGAGCCGCGGCCCAGCCATGCCGCGCCGCGTCGAGATCGCGGTCATCGGCGCCGGGGTGGCCGGCCTGTGCACCGCGCTGTTCCTGGCCCGGGCGGGCCGCGAGGTGCTGGTGATCGAGCGCGGCGCGGCCTGGGGCGAATCCTCGGGCGCGAATGCCGGCACCCTGTCGCTGCAGATCAAGCGCAACGAGGTGCTGCAGGTCAGCCGCCGCGCGATCGAGCTGTGGCGGGACTTCCAGGAAATCGACGGCATCGAGGTCGGTTTCGAGCAGATCGGGGGCTTGCGCGTCGCCACCAGCGAGCGCGAGGTCGCCATGCTGCGCCGCTCGCAGGGCGAGCAGGCCGCGCTAGGCGTCGAGACCGAGTGGCTCGACGGCAATCGCCTGCGCGACATGGCGCCCTGGCTGGGGCCCGACGTGCGCGCCGCGACGTTCTGCGGCTGGGACAGCATGTCGGTGCCGCTGACCGGCGGTCCGGGCCTCGCGCGCGCGGTCGAGCGCGCCGGCGCAGTGTTGCTTGCCGATTCGAATGTCGTTTCGATCCGCCAGGACGGCGGCCGGTTCCGGATCGGCGCGGGCGGCAATTCGATCGAGGCCGAACGGCTGGTGATCGCAGCCGGCGCCTGGACCGGCCAGGTCTGCGCGATGCTGGGCGTGGACCTGCCGGTCGCGGCGGATGTGAACATGCTGACCATCACCGAGCCGGCGCCCCACCTGATCGATCGCGTGATCACGCATATCGGCGGCATCCTGTCGCTGAAGCAGTATCCGAACGGCACCTGCCTGATCGGCGGCGGCTGGCAGGGCAGGGGCGAGCTCGCCGCCGGCACGCGCGAGACCGAGCACGTCAGCCTGATGCACAACCTGCGCGTCGCGATGCAGGTCGTGCCTGACCTGGCGAAGCTGCGGATGGTGCGAAGCTGGGCCGGCTACGAGGGCGTGGCGGCGGACGCGCTGCCGCTGTTCGGCGCGTTGCCCGGCGTGGCGGGCGCCTATGTGAACGCCTGCGCGCGCGGCGGCTATCACCAGGGCCCGGCGCTGGGCGAGGAGATGGCGCGGCTGATGCTGGAGGGCCGGACCGGGCTCGACATGCGCGCCTTCGATCCCCGACGGTTCGCATGACCCGGCGGATCGACCAGGGAATCGATCGCGGCGCCGCGTTCCGCTTCGACTTCGACGGGCAGCCGGTCGTGGCCTATCCCGGCGAGACCGTTGCCGGTGCCCTGCTGGCCGCGGGCGTTGCGCGATTTCGCACGACCGCGCGCAGCGCCATGCCGCGCGGCCTCTATTGCGGCATGGGCATGTGCTGGGAATGCCTGGTCGTGATCGACGGCCGGCCGTCGAACCGCGCCTGCATGACGGAGGCCAGGCCGGGGATGCGCGTGGAGACGCAGCGCGGCCTGGGCGGGCCGGAGCGGTCATGAAGACCTGCGACCTGGCGATCGTCGGCGCCGGCCCGGCCGGGCTCGCGGCCGCGACGGAGGCCGCCGAGCTGGGCCTGGACGTGGTGGTGGTCGACGAGAACGCGCGCCCGGGCGGGCAGTATTTCCGGCACCCGCCCGCGGGATTTCGCCCCGTCGGCGAGACGCCGTGGGAAAAGGATATCCGGCGCGGGCAGTCATTGTTCGCGGTGTTGGGTCACCCGCGCGTTACCTATCTGCCGGACGCCGTGGTCTGGGACATGCCGGAGCCCAGCGTGCTGGCGGTCGCGGCCGGGCCACGGTCGGGGCGCGTGCAGGCGCGGGCTGTGATCCTGGCGCCAGGCGCGCAGGATCGCCCGGTGCCGTTCCCCGGCTGGACCTTGCCGGGCGTCATCAGCGCGGGCGGCGTGCAGAACCTGCTGAAGGGGCAGCGCATCGTGCCCGGCACGCGCGCGGTGGTGGCGGGCAACGGGCCGCTTTTGCTGCTGGTCGGCGCGAACCTCGTGCGCGCCGGGGTGAAGGTCGCGGCGATCATCGAGGCCGCCCCGATCTGGCGCCGTCTGCCCGCGGAACTGGTGCGCCTGGTCGCCGCGCCCCCGATCCTGGCCCAGGCGCTGCGCTATCGCGCGATCCTGGCGCATGCCGGCGTGCCGATCCTCGCCGGCTGGACGGCGGTCGAGGCGTCGGGTTCGCAGGCGGTCGATCAGGCAATCATCGCGCCGATCGATGAAACCGGCGTCGTCGATCGCGCGCGCCGGCGCCGGATCGACTGCGACCTCCTGGTCACCGGCTTCGGAATCTCGCCCGCGGTCGAGCTGCCGCGGCTGCTCGGCGCGCGCCTGCGCTACGACGCGCTTCGCGGCGGCTGGACGGTCGAACGCAGCGCGGATTTCGAGACCTCGGTGGCGAACCTGTTCGTCGCCGGCGATGGCGCCGCCATCGGCGGGGTCGAGCTGGCGCTGGCCGAGGGGCATCTGGCGGCCCAGGCGGTCGCGCGGCGGCTCGGGCGTTTGCACGCAGGCGAAGGATCGACCTGGGAGGCGCGCTGGACGCGGCTGGATCGCTTCCGGCGCGGCCTCGAATCGCTCTACCGGCCGCCGCGCAGCTATCGCGCACTGATCACGCCCGAGACGATCGTTTGCCGCTGCGAGGACGTGACGCGGGCCGAGATCGAGCGGCGGCGCGGCGAGGGCGCGGCAAGCGCCGTGCAACTCAAGGCGGCGACGCGCATGACGATGGGGCGCTGCCAGGGACGCAACTGCCTGCCCACGCTTGCGACGCTGCTGGCGGACTGGGCCGGGACGGAGGCAAGCGCGATCGCCATGCCGCGCCCGCGTCCGCCGATCCGCCCGATCCCGATCGGCGACCTGGCCGTCGAGGACTTGCCGCCGCCCGACCTGCCCGCCGATCCGCATCTGCCGCGGGGGCGACGCTAGGCGTCTGGACGCTGGGCGTCTCGACGCTAGGCGCGGCGGCGCTGCAGCTTGTAGCCGGACTTCTCCAAGTCGAAGCAGCGCGCGGTCTCGCGCGACAGCGCATCCTTGCGGATGCGCTCGCTCGGCGTCTTGGGGAACTCGTCGATGAAGTCGACGAAGCGCGGCACCTGGAAATAGGCCATGCGGCTTTCGCACCACTTCACGAAGTCCAGCGGATCGACCGATGCGCCGGGCTTCAGACGGAGGAACACCTTGATGTCTTCGTCGCCCAGCTCGTTGCCCACGCCGACGATGCCGCTCTCCGCCACCGAGGGATGCTCGTTGATCATGCGCTCGACTTCGTACGACGCGATGTTCTCGCCGCGGCGGCGGATGCTGTCCTTCTTGCGGCCGGCGTAGTAGTAGTCGCCATCCGCGTCGAAGTAGCCGAGATCGCCGGTCAGGAACCATCCGTCCTGCTTCGACGCCGCGGTTGCCTCCGGATTCTTGAAATAGCCCTCGGTGATCAGGCCGGGAAACTTCTCGCGCACCCAGATCTCGCCGCGCTGGTTGGCGCCCAGCGCCTTGCCCGCCTCGTCCGCGATGCGGACCTCGAAGAAGGGCAGCGCCTTGCCGGTCGAGCCCAGCTTGCCGGTTAGGTTCTGGGTGGTGAAGGACGAGCATTCGGTCATGCCGTAGCATTCGCGGACCTGCACGCCGAAGCGCTCCTCGAACGCCCGCCAGACGGTGACCGGGCAGCCGCCGCCCCAGGCGATGCGCACCTTGTGCTCGCGGTCCTGCGGGCCGGCCGGCTCCTTCAGCAGCATCGCCAGCACGCCGCCCAGGAAATGGATGTGCGTGCAGCCGAACTGACGCACCTGGCTCCAGAACTGCGAGACGCTGAACCGCTCGACCATGCCGAGCGTGATCGGCTCCATCAGCGCCAGGATCATCACCTCGACGCCGCCGATGTGGTAGAGCGGTTCCCAGACATGGAACACGTCGCCCGGACGGGCCTCCGCGAGTCGGAGGCTTGCGCGCGCCGCCACGCGCAGCATCCGGTCCGTCACCATCACGCCCTTGGGCAGGCCGGTGGTGCCCGAGGTGTACATGATCGACACCATCTTGTCCGGCGTGGCGCGGAACGGCGGCTCGCGCGCGTCCGCGTGCTGCGCCAGGGAATCGAACTGCACGTTTCGGGTGCCGTCGACCGGCTGCATCGCGCCGCGCCAGATCACTAAGGGCGGGCGCTGCTTCTGCAGCACCGGCAGGACCGCGTCGGCATAGCGCTCGTCGACGATCATCGCGCGCGGCGCGGCATGCCCCAGCAGGTAGGCCAGGCCTTCGCCCTTCAAGTGCACGTTGATCGGCACCTGGCACACGCCAAGCTTCAGCAGCGCGAGGAAGACGGTGAAGTAGTCGGGATGGTTGGGCAGCATCAGCGCGACGCGATCGTCCGGCCCGATGCCCGCCGCGACCAGGGCGTTGGCCATGCGGTTGGCGCGCTGATTGAGCTCGTGGAACGCGATCGCCTGCGTATCGAACCGGCTGTAGACGAATGTCGGCGTATCGCGCGCCCGATCGGTAAGGATCTGGCCGATCGTCCGGTCGTCATGGCCCCATGGGTATGGGTCGCTGAAGGTCATTCGCAGCGCTCGGGGTTCGTTCACGGCCTGGAGGGCAGTTGTCCGGACAAGGCGCGAGAGACTTACCCATGCGGTCTTCGCAGGCAAGCGTCATATTGAGTCGCCCTCGACTCTATGTAGCGTAATGCGATACGAGGTTGCATGATTTGACGCAGCACGTCCCGTCGTCTCTGCTTGCGCCGACGCGCGACGTCATCGCCTCCGGAGGCAACGCCTTGAGAACGGCAATTCGATCGAGCTTCGATACGCTTGCCTTGTCGCATCCCGCGGACGAGGTGCTGCAGGTGACGTTGAACCGGCCGCAAGCGGCCAATGCGATGAACACGCCGATGATGCGCGATCTTCTCGCGCTGTTCGGCGAGTTGGCGGGGACACCGGACGCGGCGCGCTGCATCGTCTTGACCGGCGCGGGCGATCGCGCCTTCTGCGCCGGCGCGGACTTGAAGGAGCGCGACGGCATGGACGACCGCCAATGGCAGGCGCAGCACCTGATCGTCGAGCGCATGATCCGCGCGGTGATCGACTGCCCGATTCCGATCATTGCGGCGGTCAACGGCGCCGCCTATGCGGGGGGCTGCGAATTGGCGCTCGGCTGCGACTTCATCTATGCATCCACGGGCGCGCGCTTCGCGCTGACCGAGGTGACGCTGGGCATCATGCCGGGCGCGGGCGGCACGCAATCGCTGCCGCGCGCGGTGGGCGAACGGCGCGCGAAGGAGATCATCCTGACCGGCCGGCCGTTCTCCGCCGGCGAGGCGCAGGAATGGGGCATGGTCAACCGCCTGGTCGCGCCGGAAGCGCTGCTGCCCGAAGCGATCGCGACGGCGAAGGCGGTCGCGGCCAACGCGCCGATCTCGATCAAGCAGGTGAAGAAGGCGATCCACCACGGCCTGCAGATGAGCCTGGCCGGCGGCATGATGCTGGAGATCGAAGCCTACAACCGCACCGTCCCCACCGAGGACCGGCGCGAGGGGATCAAGTCGTTCAACGAGAAGCGCAAGCCGGCGTTCAAGGGCCGCTAGTGCCCCGAACCCGAAGTTCGCCCTCTCTCGATCGCAAGACCGGAGGCGAACTTCGGATTCCAAAGGGACACTAGCGTAGCGTGGAGGCGCGCGCCGCGCGCGACCCACCGTCGCGGAATTCTTGTGCAACCCGCAGCGGGCTTGCCGCTATCATGAGGCATGGACCGGCCGGTTCCCCCAACGACCCGCCCCGACGCCGCCGCTCCGGCTGGGCGGCCGGCCATGCTGGTCCCGTTGATCGTCGCCTGCGCCTTGTTCATGGAGAATCTGGACGGCACGGTGATCTCGACCGCTCTGCCGCAGATCGCCCGTTCGCTCGACGTCAGCCCGATCCGCCTCAGCCTGGCGATCACGTCCTACCTGCTCAGCCTGGCGATCTTCATTCCCGTCAGCGGCTGGCTGGCCGACCGTTTCGGCGCGCGGACGATCTTTCGCAGCGCCATCGTGGTGTTCACCCTCGGCTCGATCCTGTGCGGCGTCAGCACGAGCCTGGTCGAGCTGACCGCCTCGCGGTTCCTGCAGGGGGTGGGCGGCGCGATGATGGTGCCGGTCGGCCGCCTGGTCATGGTCCGCAGCGTGAACAAGGCCGAGCTGGTGCGCGCGATGGCGTACCTGACCGCGCCGGCCCTGCTTGGCCCCGTGCTGGGGCCGCCGGTCGGCGGGTTCCTCGTCACCTACGCCTCGTGGCGCTGGATCTTCTTCCTCAACGTGCCGATCGGCCTGATCGGCATCGTGCTGGTCTCGATCTTCATCGAGAACCGCAAGGAGCCGGACACGCCGCCGCTCGACCGCGTCGGGTTTGCACTGAGCGGACTGGCGCTCGCCGGGATCATGATCGGCTGCGAGACGATCGGGCGCGAAGGCGTACCGCTGCCGATCGCTGCCGGGTTGCTGGCCACCGGCTTCGTGCTGGGGGCCTTCTACCTGTGGCACGCCAGCGTGCGCGAATTCCCGATCCTCGACCTGCGGCTGTTCCGGGTGCCGACCTTCGCCATCGCGGTGGGCGGCGGCATGCCGTTCAGGATCGGGGTCGGCGCGCTGCCCTTCCTGCTGCCGCTGATGCTGCAGGTCGGTTTCGGGATGACTGCCTTTGCGTCCGGCCTGCTGACCTTCACGGCGGCGATGGGCGCGATGTTCATGAAGCTGACCGCGCGGCCGATCCTCCATCGCCTGGGGTTCCGCCCGGTGCTGGCGGCGAACGCGGTGCTCTGCGGCGCCTTCTTCGTTTCCTACGGCATGTTCCAGGCGACGACGCCCGCGGCCGTGATCGTGGCGCTGCTGCTCGCCGGCGGGTTCTTCCGCTCGCTGCAGTTCACCGCCATCAACGCGCTGACCTTCGCCGATCTCGATTCTAGTCGCATGAGCCGGGCGACCAGCCTGTCCAGCACGGTCCAGCAGGTGTCGCTGAGCATCGGCGTGGCGGTCGGCGCCGGCCTGCTGCATGCGACGCTTGCGTGGCGGGCGGGCGGGGCGGAGACCGGCCTGGTCGCGGCCGATTTCTGGCCGGCGTTTGTCGGCATCGGCGCCCTGACGGCGGCCTCGGCGTTCGCCTTTGCGTGCCTGAAGCCGGATGCGGGCGCAGAAGTTGCCGGCCGGCTTCCCGCTGCCAAGACGACGGTACCGGCGGCAGCGGCGAAGCAGCCCGCCGCCGGCGAGTAGCGGCGACGCGAAGGCTTAAGCGGGCAGGGTCGGGTTGAACGCCCGCGCCAGCCGCTCGGTCCCGCGCGCGACCATGCCGGCATCGCCGCCCACGGCGACGAGCTGGAAGCCGGCAGCGATCAGCTTGTGGGCGTTGTCCTCGCGGAACTCCAGCACGCCGGCGGCCTTGCCGCCCTTCTTGATCAGCTCGCAGCCCTTGATCAGCGCGGCCTGGACCTCGGGTCCCGCGGCATTGCCGAGATGGCCCATGGTCGAAGCCAGGTCGTTGGGGCCGATGAACAGGCAGTCCACGCCATCGACCTTGGCGATCTCGGCCGAGGCCGCGAGCGCCTTCGGCGTCTCGATCTGCACGGTGACGCAGATCTCGGACGCGGCGCGCTTCGGGTAATCCTTGATGCGGCCATAGGCGGTGGCGCGCGTCGTGCCGGCGAAGCCGCGCATGCCGTGCTCGTAGGTGCCGGGATAGCGGGTCGCAGCCACGGCCGCGCGCGCCTCCTCGACCGACTGCACATAGGGAAACATCAGCGAGCGCACGCCGATATCGAGCAGGCGCTTGACCATCACCGCGTCGTTCCACGGCACGCGCACCATCGGCTCGGCGGTGCCGCCCATCGCGGCGCGCAGGTGGTCGATCACGTCGGTCAGGTCGTTGGGCGAATGCTCCATGTCGATCAAGAGCCAGTCGAAGCCGGCGCCGGCGGCGATCTCGGTCACGGTAGTGCTGGCGGTGGTGAGCCAGAACCCGGCCTGGGTCTTTCCGGCGGCGAGCGCGCGCTTCAGCTTGTTCTCGGGAAGATCGACGGGCATCGGGGGCGTCTCCGGGTTGTTTGACTACTTGGTCCCATACAGCCGATCGCCGGCGTCGCCAAGCCCCGGCACGATATAGGCGTGGTCGTTCAGGCGCTCGTCGACGGCGGCGGTAAAGATCGGCACGTCGGGGTGGGATTCGGTGAACTGCTTCAGCCCCTCGGGCGCGGCCAGCAGGCACACCAGCCGGACCTGCCGCGCGCCGGCGTCCTTGAGGCGCTGGCAGGCGGCGGCGGCGGAATGGCCGGTCGCCAGCATCGGGTCGACCGCGACGGTCAGGCGCTCGGCGATATCGTGCGGCACCTTCATGTAGTATTCCACCGGAACCAGGGTCGCCGGGTCGCGATAGAGGCCGATATGGCCGACGCGCGCGGATGGGATCAGGTCGAGAAACCCGTCCAGGATGCCGTTGCCCGCGCGCAGGATCGAGATGACGCACAGCTTCTTGCCGGCCAGCACCGGCGCGTCCATCGGCGCGATCGGCGTCTCGATCCGCTCGGTCGTCAGCGGCAGGTCGTGCGTGACCTCGTAGGCCAGCAGCATGCTGATCTCGCGCAGCAGGCGGCGGAACTCGGCCGTCGGCGTCTCCTTGCGGCGCATCAGGGTCAGCTTGTGCTGCACCAGCGGATGGCCGACGACATGCACGGTTGGATACATCCTTAGTCCCCCTCTAGTGTCCCGATTCCGAAGTTCGTCCGTGTTTGCGCTGTACGAACTTCGGAATCGAAAAGGACACTAGCAACTATTTGAGTCTAGTGCCCCTTTGGAACCCGAAGTTCGCCTCCGCTCTTGCGATCAAGAGAGGGCGAACTTCGGGTTCGGGGCACTAGAATGTCGTGCCGTCGGTGGCGACCGCGAGCGGCGGTCCACCGTCCGCGCGCTTCTCGCGCGCGATCTTGCGCCCGGCCATCCAGGTGCCGCCCTGCAAGACCTTGGCCAGCGGCAGTTGCGCAGCGTCGAGGCCGAGGATGCGCCTGATCCGCAGCGCGATCTCGTCGAGCAGCACCACCGTCAGCGCGCGCCACTCCACCACCAGCTCCGACCGCGGGTCGGCCGGCGCGTCCTTCGGCGGCGGGTCGACCGGCGCCAGCACGCCGGCATCGATGAACAGCCCGCCATTGCGGTATTCGGGCAGGCCGGTCAGGTCGTCGAGCCCGGTCACGGTCGCGCCGGCCCATTCCAGCGGCTCGAGCAGCGAGTAGGCGAGCCATTGCGACAGCTTGTGGAAGGGCACCAGCCCGTCCGTCGCGTCGTCCGCCCGCGCCAGCCGGTGTCGCGCGACGTCGCCCAGGTTGGCGCCGTGGAACATCAGGCCGTTCGGCCAGATCGGTCCCAGGGTTTCGAGCAGCACTTGGAGCAGCTCGCGCGCCGCGACCACCGGCCGCACGCCATCGCGGGTCAGGTAGGCGATGAGGTTGCCGAAGCGCCCCTCGCGCCCGAACACGTCGGGTCGGTCGCGCATCGCGGCGCCGAGGCGGCGCAGCAGTTCCACGCGCGCGGGAAGGCCGACCAGCGGGTTCGCCGCATTCACCTGGAAGCCACGTGATAACGTTGCATCCGTCAACGCCTGCAGCCCTTCGGCGTCGACGCGGAAGGGGCGCTTCGGATCGCTGGAGAACAGCCCGTCGTGGAACATCGCCAGGCTGGCCACGGCAAGCCCCTCGGAGCGTCCCAGGCGCGCGCTGGACCCGGCCTCGGCGTACCCCCAGCCGGGACCCGCACCTGCATCCAGCAGCACGCTGACGCCCGCAAGGTCGGCCGCGGCGCGGGGGAGGTCGCCGGGATCGATCGCGCGCGACAGGGCGCCCCAGCGATCCACCCCGCCCACGTCGAAGTGCCGCCAGCGGCTGTGATACGGAATATCGTAACGCGGATAGGATTCGCGGATGACCGCCGCGACATAGGCCGCAGTCCAGTCCATCCGATCGAGATGCAAGCGAAAATGCCCCAGCGCCCCGCGCCCCGCCGCCTCGTAGAGCCGGCCGCAGCGCTGGCGAACGGCTTCGGTCGAGCGCAGCCAGCGGATGGAGGCGGCGATGTCGGGCGCTGGCGCGGGCGCGTTCATTCCTTCAGGCCGCGGCCCTTCGCCTGGGTCAGTTCCTCGCGGTCGGGAACCTTGGCCGTGAAGTAGCCGGCCGCCTTCTTGGCATCCATCTCGACCTTGGCGTCGGCCGGGATCAGCTCGGGCGGTATTTCCACGCGTTCCGCCACCTCGATGCCGCTTTCGACCAGCGGCGCGAACTTCATGTCGCTCATCGACACGAAGCGGTCGATGCGGTTGACCCCCAGCCAGTGCAGCACGTCCGGCATCAGCTCCTGGAAGCGCATGTCCTGCACGCCGGCCACGCATTCCGTCCGCTCGAAATAGGTTTCGGCGCGGTCGCCGCCGGCCTGGCGCTTGCGCGCGTTGTAGACCAGGAACTTGGTCACCTCGCCCAGCGCGCGGCCTTCCTTGCGGTTGTAGACGACGATGCCGCAGCCGCCCTCCTGCGCGGTGCGGATGCAGACTTCTATCCCATGAGCCAGATAGGGTCTGCAGGTGCAGATGTCCGAGCCGAACACGTCCGAGCCGTTGCATTCGTCGTGCACCCGGCATGCCACCTTGCGGGCCGGGTCGGCGATCGCGGCCGGATCGCCGATCAGGTAGACGGTGGTGCCGCCGATCGGCGGCAGGAAGACGTGCAGGTCGGGGCGCGTCACCAGCTCGGGAAACATGCCGCCGCAATGCTCGAACAGCGAGCGGCGCAGGTCGGTCTCGGAGATGCCGAAGCGCTTGGCGATGCCCGGCAGGTACCAGACCGGTTCGATCGCGACCTTCGTCACGCGCACGTCGCCGGTGGGGACGAGGATCGAGTCATCGGCCTTGAGCCGGCCCGCCACCATGGCGTCGCGCAGTTCGGGCATGTTGATACGCGCCTTGGTCACCGCGATCGACGGCCGGATGTCCAGCCCGGCCTTGATCTGCTCGGCGAACACCTCGCCGACCATGTGGCCCCAGGGATCGAGCGAGACGATACGGGCGGGGTCGAGCCATTGCGGGTAGGGCCCGATCGGCTCGGCCGGAGCCGTGTCGGTCAGGTCGGGCCGGTGCAGCGGGCTCAGCTTGTGGGCCGCGATGGCCAGCGCACGGTAGAGGCCGTAGGAGCCGGAATGCGTGCCGATGGCGTTGCGCCGCGCCGGTTCCGACGTGGTCGCCACGATCGGCCCGCGCTCCGCCGGCGTTGTCGCCCCCCAATGGATCGGCAGGGGCTTCGGCTGCCCGCCGGTGGGATGGGAGGTCAGGATGATATGGCGACGCTGCTTGGTTTCGCTGGAGTCCATGTCTGGCATCAGCCCGTCATCGGGACGCTTGAATTCGCCGGGGGCAATTCTACCGAAGGGGTCGGCAAAAGCCACGCCCACACGGAGCCGATCGCGTCCGGTTCCAAGCGGGCATCCAAGGTGCTAGGTTTCATGAAATTGTCAAATTCGGCGGCCGGGCGGGAAATTCGAATGCGCGCCGGGCCCTTGCCGAGGGGCGGAATGGCAACGAGCAGTGGAGGGACACACGCATGCTCATGATGAATAGGGCCGGCCGCGCGGGCTGGCGTTCGGCGATGGTGCTGGCGCTGGGCGCCGGCCTGGCACTGGCCGCGCCGGCCGGGGCGCAGGACAGCGGCGCGCGCGGGGATTTGCTGAACGCTACGCTGTGGATGCAGAAATCGGTCGAATACAAGGCCGCCACTCTGGCCGCCTTCACCCTTGCCAGGATGCGCCTCAACCAGGCCCTGGCCGACAGGAAATGGACCGGCGCTCCCGACGAGCAGAAGGGCGACTTCCACAACCTGCCGCCCGCCGTCGTTCTGGACGTGGACGAAACGCTGGTGGACAACTCGGGCTACCAGGCCTGGATGGCCGTCAAGGGCGCCAGCTTCACGCCGGGCACCTGGACCGCCTTCGTCAACTCGGAAACCGCCAAGGCCATTCCCGGCGCCGTGGAGTTCTGCAAATACGCCGAGTCCAAGGGCGTGAAGGTCTTCTACATCTCGAACCGGACGGCGGAGGAAGAGCCGGCGACGCGGCGCAACATGGAGAAGCTGGGCTTCCCGATGGGCGGCAATGTCGACACCGTGCTGACCTCGCGCGAGCAGCCGGACTGGACCTCGGCCAAGAGCACGCGGCGCGCCTATGTCGCCAAGAGCTATCGCATTCTCCTGAACCTCGGCGACAATTTCGGCGACTTCACCGACGCCTATCGCGGCACCGAGGCCGAGCGGCTGAAGGTGTTCGAGGCGAACAAGGACCGCTGGGGCCGCGAGTGGATCATGCTGCCCAACCCGACTTACGGCTCGTTCGAATCGGCGGCCTTCAACCACGATTTCAAAAAGACCCAGGCCGAGCAGAACAAGGCGAAGCTCGAGGCGCTGGAGCCCTGGAAGGGCCAGTAACCCGCTTTCTTCAGCGCAATCCGGGCGGCTTCGGCCGCCCGGACGTTGCCCGCCGCCACGCATGAGCTTTCCTTGCGGCGCCGGATGAGATTTGCTTTGGGTGCGGCCCGCACCTCGGCGTGCTATCACATTGAACTTCGTCGGAAAATCGCCGCACTCTGACCATTCCCGGTTTTTCATGTCCCCCAGTTCGTCCGAACAGACCCTGGCTGTCTCGCGCGCCGCGCCGGGCACCGCCGAGCACGATGCTGCCCGCCACCGCCTGGGCCTGTTGCTGGTTGCCGGCGCATCGATCACCTGGAGCACGGGCGGGCTGATCGCGCGCTTCATCGAGGCGGGGCCTTGGACCATCGTGTTCTGGCGCGGCGTGGCCTGCGCCAGCTTCCTGCTGCTGTTCCTGGCGGTGCGCGAGCGCGGCGCGGTGTGGCCGCTGTTCCGCGCGGCGGGGGTGCCGGGCATCATCACCGCGC
>JADLEG010000244.1 GCA_020846275.1 Alphaproteobacteria bacterium | reverse complement strand
CGGCCGACTTCATCGAGAAGCCGTTCGACGAGGCGCGCCTGCTGCGCGCGATCCGCGATGCCGCGTCGGCGGCGCAGCAGCGGCAGGACGCGGCGAGCCGCCTGGCCGATCTGCGCGCGCGCCACGATGCGCTGTCGGAGCGCCAGCGCCAGGTGATGACGCTGGCCGCCGAAGCGCTGTCGAACAAGGAGATTGGCCGCCGGCTGGGCATCTCGCCGCGCACGGTTGAGATCCATCGCGCCTGGATGATGAGCCGCATGGGCGCGCGCAACCTGGCCGAGCTGGTGCGCATGGAGATGGCGCTGAAGTCCGGCGCGTGACGCGCAAAGCCCTGGGCCGGGCCCCCTGGCGTACTGCCGGCGGTTCCACTAACGTTGCGGGCGGAAATCGCCACCGGAAAGCGCCCCGCCATGCCCGACACGACCCCGACCAACTCGAAGATCGTCGCCGCCTATCGCGAGCGCACGGGCGGCAGCGCGAAGCTGGCCGCCGAGGCGCAGGGCCTGATGCCCAGCGGCATCACCCACGATTCGCGGCAGTGCGACCCCTATGGCATCTATGTCGAGCGCGCGCAGGGATCGCGCAAATGGGACGTCGACGGCAACGAGTACGTCGACTATTTCGGCGGCCATGGCGCGCTGCTGCTGGGACACAACCATCCGGCCGTGCTGGAAGCCACGCAGAAGGCGATGGCGCTGGGCACGCATTTCGGCGCCAACCACCCGGGCGAGGTGCGCTGGGCCGCGCTGGTCAAGCGCATGGTGCCGTCGGCCGAGCGCGTGCGCTTCACCGCGTCGGGCACCGAGGCGACGCTGATGGCGCTGCGCCTGGCGCGCGCCTTTACCGGCAAGCCCAAGGTCGTGCGCTTCCTGACGCATTTCCACGGCTGGCACGACCACATGACCGCCGGGCACTCATCGCATTTCGACGGCACGCCGACCGCGGGCGTGGTCGCCGGCATCGCCGAGCACACGATCCTCTTGCCGCCGGGCGACACCGCGGCGATGCGCGAACTGTTCCAGCGCCGCCAGGACATCGCCGCCGCGATCCTGGAGCCGACCGGCGCCAGCTTCGGCATGGTGCCGCACACGCGCGACTTCGTCGCGGCCTTGCGCGAGGAGACGCGGAAGGCAGGATCGCTGCTGATCTTCGACGAGGTGGTAACCGGCTTCCGCGTGTCGCCGGGCGGCGCGCAGCAGGAATACGGCATCCTGCCCGACCTGACCTCGCTGGCGAAGATCCTGGCCGGCGGCTTGCCGGGCGGCGCGGTGGCGGGACGCCGCGACATCCTGGACGAGCTCGACTTCAAGGCCGCGCCGGCGAAGGGGCACGAGAAGATCGGGCATCCCGGCACCTACAACGGCAACCCGGTCTCGGCCGCCGCCGGCGTGGCGGCGCTCGGCATCATCGCCGGCGGCGACGCCTGCGCCCGGGCGAACGCCTATGCCGCCGAGCTGCGCCAGCGCGTGAACCGGGAGCTGGCCGCGGCCGGCGCGCCCTGGGCGATGTACGGCACGTTCAGCGGCTTCCACATGTTCCTCAATCCCAAGCGCCGCCCGATCGACCCGCTCGGCTTCGACCCGCTGGCGCTGGACTATCGCGAGCTGACCGCCAATCCCAAGGCGCTGGCGCAGAAGTTCCGCCTGGCGCTGCTGGTCAACGGCATCGACGTCAACGGCAAGCTGAGCGGCGTCACCTCGGCGGTCCACGACAAGGCCGACCTGGAGCGCACGGTCGACGGGTTCCGCGCCGCGCTTGCCATGCTGCGCGCCGAGGAGGAATTGCCGGCCGCGGCGGCGTGAGGCCGGGCATGGCGATGGGGGCAACCAGGCTCGGCGCGGTCGGCGACCTGGCATTGCAGCGCGGCGGGACGCTGCGCGACGCGGTGCTGGCCTATGCGACCTATGGCAGGCTGGCGCCGGGCGGGCGCAACGCGGTGCTGCTGACCCACGGCTACACCAGCAGCCACCTGTTCGCCGATGGCGGCCCGGCGGCGTCCGAAGGATCGTGGGGCGCCCTGGTCGGGCCGGGACGCGCGATCGACACCGACCGCTACTTCGTGGTCAGCAGCAACATGCTGGGGTCGAGCTATGGCTCGACCGCGCCGCGCAGCATCGATAAGGCGACCGGCCAGCCCTATGGCCCGGATTTTCCCGCCATCACGCTGCCCGACATGGTGACGGCGCAGCGCCGCCTGCTGGACGGCCTGGGCGTGAAGGAGCTGGTCGCCGTGGTCGGCCCGTCCTATGGCGGGTTCCAGGCCTTCGCCTGGGGCGTCGCGTATCCCGAGTTCATGCGCGGCCTGGTGCCGGTGGTCTCGGCGCCCAAGCCGCGCAGCGACCTCGACCTCGATGCGCTGCGCCAGCGCCTGGCAAGCGATCCCAACTGGAACGGCGGGCGCTACTACGCGACGGGCGGCATCGCCGGCACGATGGCGGCGCTGCGCGAGGAGACGCTGCGCCGCTACGGCATCGAAGCCGAGCTCGGGAAGCGCATCCCCGACCGCGCCGCGCGCGACGCCGAGATCGCGCGGATCGCGCGCGCCTGGGCCGAGGCGTTCGACGGGCATTCGCTGCTGGTGCTGGGCGAGGCGATGCGCGGCTTCGACGCCACGCCCGAGCTTGCCCGCATCCGCGCGCGCGTGCTCTATGTGCTGTCGCGCACCGACACGCTGTTCCCGCCGAGCCTGGCGCCCGGGGTGATGGCGGCGCTGAAGCAGGCGGGCGTCGACGCGCGCTACCACGAGCTGGACAGCCCGCATGGCCACCTGGCCTCGGGCACCGACGCGCTGCGATGGGCGCCGGCGCTGCGGCGGTTCATGGACGAGCTGGGCGGCTAGGGAACGATCGATGGCCGACCGCGCGCTGATGAAGGACCAGATGATCGCGATCGCGGACATCTATGTCCCGGCGAAGAAGCGCGGGCCGGTGGACCCGGCCAAGGTCGACGCGCTGGCGGCCAGCATCCTCGAAAACGGCCAGCAGAGCCCGATCCTGGTCCGGCGCGACGACAAGCGCTACGTGCTTGTGGAGGGGCTGCACCGGCTGGAGGCCTGCAAGGCGCTGGGCGAATCCAAGATCGCCTGCCTGATCGTCCAGGCCCGGTAGCGGCGCGCGGTCAGCCTTCGTAGGCGATGCGCAGGACCTCGATCTCCTCGGGCCCGTTGGGCGTGCGTAGCTCCACCGTGTCGCCCCGGCGCGCCTTCATCAGGGCGCGGGCGATCGGCGAGGTCCAGCTCACCTCGCCCTCGTCGATGCGCGCCTCGTCGACCCCGACGATGCGGACCTTGCGCTCGCGGTCCTTGCCGTCGACATAGGTGACGGTGGCGCCGAAGAACACCTGGTCGCGGTTCGGCTGGTTGGCGGGATCGACCACCTCGGCGATCTCCAGCCGCTTGCGCAGGAAACGCACGCGCCGGTCGATCTCGCGCAGGCGCTTCTTGCCGTAGATGTAGTCGCCGTTCTCCGAGCGGTCGCCGTTGCCCGCCGCCCAGGACACCACCTCGACCACCTTGGGCCGCTCGTCGCGCCACAGGCGGTTGAGCTCGTCGACCAGGCGCTGGCGGCCGGCGGGCGTCATATAGTTCTTGGCGCCCTGGGGCAGCGGCGGGCCGCCGTCATCCTCGTCGGAATCGTCTTTCGCCGTATCGGGCATGGCGCAACCATACCCAATCGCGGCGGGGGACGGTAGATTGCCGCCATGACCGGCGTGCCGCGCATCCCCGATTCCGAGCTGACCGAGAGCTTCATCCGCGCCTCGGGCCCGGGCGGGCAGAACGTCAACAAGGTGGCGACCGCGGTCGAATTGCGCTTCGACCTCCGGCACAGCCGGAGCCTGCCCGAGCGGGTGCGCCAGCGCCTGGCCCGCCTGGCCGGCAGCCGCCTGACGCGCGAGGGCGTGCTGGTGATCCGCGCCGAGCGCTTCCGCACCCAGGAGCGCAACCGCGCCGACGCCCGCGCGCGGCTGGACGAGCTGGTCGCCCTGGCCGCGGTCGAGCCGAAGAAGCGGGTCAAGACCCGCCCCAGCCGCGCGTCGAAGGAACGCCGCCTGGAATCGAAGGCGCGGCGCAGCCACGTGAAGCGCCACCGCAGCGGCCGGCCGGACGCGGAATGACCAGTCATCGCGTTCCCGGTCCGGCGGCGTTTCGAGGGCGAGCGGTGCCTGTCGGAAACCACCAAGTCACCAAGACACCAAGAAGAACAGTCGAACCACCACGCTGTCACGGACACCACGCCGGGTTCCCGCGCCGCCGAGGGCGGCGCCCGATGCCCATGTCGTCCCCGTTGTGTCGCGGCGGTGGATTGTTCCCCTTCCTCTTGGTGTCTTCGTGCCTTGGCGGTTTCTTCGGGGGCCGCGGCTGGTCGCCGGACAGCGCGGACCACGTGAAAGCGCCGAGGCGATGATCGCAATAGCGGAACCGCTGCGCCGTTGGTCGCATTCGATCTGGACCGACCTGCTGTCGCAGATGCGCTGGTCGTTCCTGCCGCCGTTGATGGTGTATTTCGCGGCCGGGGTGTCGGGCCTGTCGGCGATCGTCGGCACGTTCTTCGTCAAGGACTACCTCAGCCTGTCGGCGTCGTTCCTGGCCGGGCTGGCGTTCTGGGTCGGGATTCCCTGGGCGCTGAAGATGCCGATCGGCCACCTGGTCGACCTGATCTGGCGCTGGAAGGCGGCGCTGGTCTACCTGGGCGCCGGCATGATCGCGCTGAGCATCGCCATCATGTACGGGCTGATCGCGCACACCCCGGCGATGCGCGCGGTGATGTCGGCCGAGGCGTGGTACGTGCTGAGTGCCCTCTTGGCGCCGATCGGCTACGTGGTGCAGGACGTGGTGGCCGACGCCATGACGGTCGAGGCGGTGCCGACCTTCGACGCGACCGGCCGCAAGCTGGGCGAGGCCGAGGTCAAGGTGCTGCACACGACGATGCAGACCCTGGGCCGCATCGCCATCATCGGCGGGCTGGTGATCGTCGCCGGGCTCAACATCTTCATGTTCCAGGGCGTCGAGGCCATGCCCGAGGCCGAGAAGGTCGCGATCTACGCCCATATCTACCTGCTGTCGCTGGCCGTGCCGGCGGTGTCGGTCGGCGGCGTGCTGCTGAACGCCATCCTGCTGCGCCGCCGCGCGCGGCGCCTGCGGGCCACGGGCATGGCGGCGGGCGAGGTCGACCGCGCGGTGTTCCAGCCCGGCGAGACGACCGAGCCCAACTGGTGGATCCTGGGCGGCGCGCTGGGCTTCGCCGCGTTCACCGTCGTGCTGGGGCTGGGCGGCGTGGCTTACGCGCAGGAGATCATCTTCGCCGGGTCGATGGCGATCGTGCTGTTCCTGATGGCGCGGCTGCTGCGCGAATTGCCGCTGGAACGCGCGCGGATGCTGGTGGGCACCGCGATCATCATCTTCATGTTCCGCGCCGTCCCGCTGCCGGGGCCGGGCGCCACCTGGTTCCAGATCGACGTGCTGGGCTTCGACCAGCAGTTCCTGGCGATCCTGGAGTTCATCACCTCGCTGCTGACCCTGGTCGGCATGATCCTGCTGCGCCCGCTGATGGCCGCGCGCTCGATCGCCTATATCGTGGCGCTGCTGTCGATCGTCTCGAGCCTGCTGCTCTTGCCCTATGTCGGGCTCTACTACGGGCTGCACCACTGGACCGCCGCCTGGACCTGGGGGATCGTCGACGCGCGCTTCATCGCCGTCATCGACACGGCGATCGAATCGCCGCTGGGCCAGGTGTCGATGATCCCGATGCTGGCCTGGATCGCCAAGAACGCGCCGGCCAACCTGAAAGCCACGTTCTTCGCGGTGATGGCGTCCTTCACCAACCTGGCGCTGTCGGCGTCGAGCCTGGGCACCAAGTACCTGAACCACGTGTTCGTGGTGACGCGCGAGGCGCGCGACGCGGCCGGCGGGGTGACGACGCCGGCCGACTACACCGAGCTGGGCTGGCTTCTGATTGCGGTGGCGGCGATCGGCGTCGTCGTGCCGCTGGGCGCGATCTGGATCGTGCAGCGCACGCGGTTCAGGACCAGCGAGTAGCTCAGTCGTAGAATTCGGGCGGGCGCTTGGCGGCGTCGCCCTGGGCCTTGTCGTGGTTGATCCACAGCTCGGCCTTGTACTGGGCCAGCGTGTCGGCGATGCGCTGCATCGAGGCCACCGTCTGATCCTTGCTGGTGTTCATCGCGGGGACGCGGCGGTTCTCCCAGTTGTCCTTGAAATGCACCGCGTCGCCGCTGAGCAGCACGTAGCCGGTGTTCTTCAGGTGGACCAGCAGGCACTGGTGCCCGGGCGTGTGGCCGGGCGTGGACAGGATGCGCGCCGACCCGTCGCCGAACACGTCGAGGTCGCCCTCGAGCTTGCGCACGGTGCGGTCGGCCGAGAAGGGAAAGGTCTTGGTCGGCGCGAAGGACCAGTCGTACTCGGCCTTCTGCATCAAGACGGTGGCGCCGGCGAACAGGTCGACATTGCCGACATGGTCGCCATGGGTGTGCGAGATGCCGACCCATTTTACGTCGGCCAACGGCACGCCGACCTGCTGCATCTGCTCGGCCAGCGTCTTCGGGCGCTTCCAGGTCGACAGGGGCGACACCAGCCCGTCGGGCATGCGCGCCACCGCGTCGGGCACGCCGGTGTCCCACAGGAACCAGCCCTGGGCGTGCCTGATCAGGTAGCAGTTGTCGCGCACGTCGAGCGGCACGCCCACGTTGACGCCGGGCGACCAGCGCGACTGGTCGCTGCCGCGGCCATGCCCGCAATCCAGCACGTAGAGTTTCTCGACCGTGGCGGCGGTCTGCGCCGACGCCGGCGCCACCCATGCCGACGCCAGCCATAGCGCCGCGGCGATGGCGAGAAGCCTGTCCATCGATTCCTCCCCCTGGTTCGTGGCGCGAAGCTTAGCCGGGCGGCGGCGCGGCCGAAGTGACAAGCGCGTGAGCGGCGGATGTCACGCCGGCTTGCCGGCCGCGAAGCGCACCCCGGCCAGGATCAGGCCGAAGCCCAGCACGTGGTAGAGCATCAGATGCTCGCCCAGCAGCGCCGTCGCGAGGAGCGCGCTGTAGATCGGCGTGAGGTGCAGGAAGGCGCCGGCGCGGTTGGCGCCGATCAGCTCGACCCCGCGGTTCCAGAACAGGAATCCGAGGATGCTGGGAAAGATCGCCACGTAGAGGATCGACAGAAACGTGATCCCGTCCGCGCGGAACGGGAAGCCGCTCGCGGCCTCCCACACGTGGACGGGCAGGGTCGCCAGACCGGAGACCAGCGAGAACGCCCAGATGAAGCTGAGCCAGTGCATGCGCGGCTTGAGGCGCAGGAAGGCGCAGTAGACCGCCCACACCATCATGTTGGCCATGATGATCAGGTCGCCGATGTTGAACGCGAGCCCGTGCAGCACGTCGGGATCGCCGCGCGTGACCACCACCAGCACCCCCAGCAGCGACACGGCGATGCCGCCCATCTGCACCGGCGCCAGGCGGTCGCGGAACAGGATGGCGCCGGCCGTCGCGATCATCACCGGGGCCAGCGAGTTCATCACGGAGACGTTGAGCGCCGTGGTGTATTGCAGGCCCAGATACTGCCCGGCGCCGAACACCGCGCCGCCGGTCAGCGCCAGGAACGCGATCATGCCCAGGTTGCCGCGTATCGCCGGCCAGTCGCGCCGCACATGGCGGTGCGCGAAGGGCCACAGCACGATCGCGCCCACCAGCCAGCGCGCCATCGAGATGCCGAACGGCGGGACGTGCCCGGCGATGGCCCTGCCAAGAATGTGGTTGCCCGACCAGAACAGCGCGGTCAGCGCCAGCAGCAGATAGGCGTTGCCCAAGAGGCGCGCCAGCACGCCGTTGCGCTCCGTCGTCACGGCATCATGTCCAATCGAGCGGGGGACGTTCGACTACCCGACGCGGGTACAGCAGTTCCCGGCGGGGGTCAATGGACGCGCGGGCATGGCGCTCAGAACGAAACGACGAAGCCGAGCGAGGCGATGAGCAGCGCGGCGAAGACCAGGTTGATCGCCCGGTTCGCGCGCGGATCGCGGAACCGGCGCGTGAGCGCCGCGCCGGCGTAGAGCCAGGCCAGGTTAACCGCGGCGATGATCAGGGCCAGCACCGCGATCTTGGCCGCCACGTCCAGCCCCAGCCGCCCGCGCACCAGCACGAAGCCCGAGAACAGCGCCGCCATGGCGGCATAGCCCTTGGGGTTGGCCAGCGACAGGAACACGCCCCCGGCGAAGCTCGGCCGGCCGGCGTCGCCCGCCCCTTCCGCCAGCGGCGGCGCGGTCGCGATGCGCCAGGCGAGGTAGACGAAGTAGGCCACCACCAGCGCGGTCACGACGGGCGTGGCGCCGGGCAGCGCCAGCAACATGCCGACCACGCCGGTGGCGGTGATCCCCATCACGCCCAGCATGCCCGCGCCGATCCCCGCCATGTAGCCGAGGCAGTGCCGCGCGCCGAACGCGGCGCCGGAAGCGGCGAGGCTCAAGGTCGCCGGGCCGGGGCTGCCGGCCAGCGCCAGTCCCGCCAGGACGAAACCGAGCACGCCTTCCATGCCGCCGTCATGCACCGCCGTGGGGACCCCGGTCTTGAACGATCGTGCATCGGACTGGACGCTCGGCGCCCGGCCCCGTAGCATCGCCGCCTGCACCACGCATCGCCAATAGCCGGGAGGGCAGCTCGCCGCTGCGCCATGCCATGCCCAATTCCGCACCCCTGCGAAAGCATGCGCTGAAACGCGTTCTCGTCACCGCCGGCATCCTGGTCCTGCTGCTGCTGGGATTGCCGGTGGCGGTGTGGCTTGATCTGCGCAACCTGTCGGACCGCGTGCTGCGCCAGCATGCCGAGCAGCTCAACACCGCGATCACCGGCATCCGCGCCTTCTACGGCCAGAACGTCGTCGGCCGCATCCTGGGCTCGACCACGCCGACCAAGGTCGTCCACAACTACAAGGACATCGTCGGCGCCATTCCGATCCCCGCCACGATGTCGATCGAGCTTGGCGAGGTGATCAGCAGCAAGGAAGGCAACATCCAGTACCGCTTCGTGTCGGACTATCCGTTCCGGGGCCGCCCGGCGCACAAGCTCGACGCGTTCGAGCGCGAATCGCTGGCCGCGCTGCGCCAGCGGCCCGAGCAGGTGCTCTACCGCGTGGAGGGATCGCTGTTCGACCGCCAGGTCCGGCTGGTGGCGCCGGTGATCATGGGCGAGGCCTGCGTGCGCTGCCACAACGTCCATGTCGAGAGCCCCAAGAAGGACTGGAAGATCGGCGACGTGCGCGGCATCCAGGAGATCGAGATCCGCCAGCCGATCGCGGCCAACATCTTCGCCTTCCGCTACCTGCTGGGCTACATGGCGGTCGCCGCTTCGGTCGGCGTCGGCTTCATCGCCGTGCAGCACCGCCAGGCCGTCGCGATCGGCCGCGCCAACCAGGAACTGGAGGAGACCAACAACTTCCTGGCGGCGGTATCGATGAAGATCGCCAAGTACCTGTCGCCGCAGATCTACAAGGGCATCTTCAGCGGGCAGAAGGACGTGGTGATCGCGACCGAGCGCAAGAAGCTGACGATCTTCTTCTCGGACATCAAGGATTTTACCGCCACCACCGAGCGCCTGCAGCCCGAGGACTTGACGCAGCTCCTGAACGAGTATCTGACCGAGATGTCGCGCATCGCGCTGAAGCACGGGGCGACGGTCGACAAGTTCATCGGCGACGCGATGCTGGTGTTCTTCGGCGATCCCGAGACGCGCGGCGTGGCCAACGACGCCAAGGCGTGCCTGCACATGGCGATCGAGATGCAGCGCAGCCTGGTGGAGCTGAACGCGAGCTGGCGGCATCGCGGCGTCGAGCAGCCGTTCCGCGTGCGGATGGGGATCAGCACCGGCTTCTGCAACGTCGGCAATTTCGGCAGCAACGACCGCATGGACTACACGATCATCGGCGCCGAGGCGAACCTGGCCGCGCGGCTGCAATCGATCGCCGAGCCGGGCGAGATCGTGCTGAGCTACGAGACCTATGCGCTGGTGCGCGACATCGTGCGCGCCAAGCCGCTGCCGGCGATCAAGATGAAGGGCATCAGCCGCGAGATCGTGCCCTACGCGATCGAGGGGCTGGTGAACCAGGTCGGCCAGCGCGCGGCGGTGATCTCGGAACACGCCACGGGGCTCGACCTGTTCGTGGATACCGAAGTGGTCGACGACGAGGCGCTGGAACGCGCCAAGCGGGCGCTGCAGGAGGCGATCGAGGCGCTCGACGTCCGCCTGGCCTTGCGCGCGGAGCCGAAGGCGGCGTCCTAGGCCAGCACCGCGCGGCAGAGCTCGTCGAGCGCGCCAGTGTCGATCGGCCGGGCGTTGCGCGCGACCATCGGCTTGTTCTCGGGCCACAGCGTCGCCTCGGCGAGGCGCGGCGCGTCCTTGGGCGTGAGACCGAGATCGGCGAGCGACACCGGCACGCCGACCCGCCGGATCATCCCGTCGTAGACCGCGGGCAGGCGCGCGGCGAGCATCGCGTCGTCGCCGATCCCCGGTCCGCCCTCCAGCCCCATCGCGCGGGCGACCAGCGCATGGCTATGCGGCGCAGCGACCGCGTTGTCGGTCAAGGCCACGCGCAGGCACAAGCCCACCGCGCGGCCGTGATGGATGCGCGCCAGCGCGGCCAGGCCGTGGCCCATGGCATGCGCGATGCCGGTCCCGGCCTCGTCGATCGCCATGCCGGCCAGCGCGGCCGCCACCTGCATCGCGCCGCGCGCGCCGACATCGCCGGGCACCTCGACGGCGCGGTCGAGATTGGCCGCGATCAGCCGGATCGCCTCGAGCCCGAAGGCGCGCGCCGGGGGGCTGGAGCCCTGGACCGTCACCGCCTCGATCGCATGCACCAGCGCATCGATGCCGGTGGCGGCCGTGATCGGCGCCGGCAGGCCGGTCGTCAGCGTGGGATCGAGCAGCGCCAGGTCGGCGCGCAGCTCGTCGCCCCAGGCCCAGACCTTGCGTCCCGCCTGGTCGGTGAAGACGGCGGTGCGCGTGGTCTCCGAGCCGGTGCCGGAAGTCGTCGGCACCAGCACGATCGTCGGGCGCTTGCGCGGCAGCGGGTTGGCGCAGAGCGCGTAGTGCGCAGCCGGTCGGTCGGCGCCGGCGACGGCGGCGGCGAACTTGGCCACGTCCATCGCCGAGCCGCCGCCCAGGCCGATGACGGCCCCGCATCCGCGCGCCATCGCGGCGGCGGCGTCGATCGACGGGATCAGCGGCTCGCCGCGCACATCGGCGAAGATCGCCACGTCGTGACGCTTCGCCCGCAGCGCGTTCTCCGCCCGGCCGACAATTCCGACCGCGACAACGCCGGGATCGCTGACGACCAGGACCTTGGCGCCCGCGCCGGCCAGCGCGGTCAGGTCGTCGCCAAGCGTATCGATGCGGCCCGGACCGTAGGCGATCCTGGTGCCGCCCGCGAAGCTGAACGCGTCAATCATGGTGCCGATCCCGATAGCGGTTGAACGGTGTTGTCGTGGCGACGGAAACGACGGACCGCCCGCATCGCCGCCACAGCGGCATCATGGCCGCGCCCTGGGCGGCCCTACCCGGAAGCAACGCCGCCGGCGCGCGGGCGTTGCCCGGAAACGAACCCGGGGAACGAAACCGCGGCTCCTGCGTTCCCCTGCCGGTCCGGTGCATGGAGGTTTCGGGTCCATGGTCATCAACAGCGTCATGCTGCAACCCCTGGTCGCGCTGGTCGCGGGCATCCTGATCCTCGTGATGCCGCGACTGCTCAATTTCATCGTCGCGATCTACCTGATCCTGGTGGGCGTGGCCGGGCTGTGGCCGCACCTGATGGTGCGCTGACGCGGCCCGTCACGCCGCGGCGGCGAAGGTCTTGAAGGCGGCGATCATCCCCTCGACGGCGGCTTCGTAGATGCGCTTGCCCTTCTCGGGCGTCGCGAGCGACGGGTCGCTGCCGATGCGCCCGTCGGCGAAACGCCGGCGGTAGTCGGCGGCGCCGAAAAAGCGGCCGCTGGGCGGCAGCGGCGGGTCGAGCGGCGCCGTCTTGATGTGCTCGGGAAACTTGTACCAGGTCATCGCCACTTCCGACGGCGTGGCGTGGCTGCCCTCGCGCCCGCCGAACATGTCGCGCGAAGCCGATTTCACCTCGTCGCATTCCCACCAGTTGGCGAGCGTGCAGCGCGGCTCGGGCCGGTTCGACCGCTGCGCGCCGGCGCCGGCCGTGGCGGTATACCCGGCATAGATCTCGTAGAAGGCGGCGTTGGTGGTGGCGACGTTGCCGCCGTGCCCGTTGATGAAGAAGAAGCGCTGGAAGCCGTAGCCCGCGAGCGTGTTCACGTAGTCCTGGATATAGGCGATCATCGTCGAGGGCCTGAGCGTGATCGTGCCGGGGAACTGGGTGTGGTGCACGGCCATGCCGACGTTGATCACCGGCCCGACCAGCGTGCCGGTCGCCGCCCCCACGCCTTCGGCCACCATCTCGGCGGTGAGCGCATCGGTGCCGATCAGCCCGGTCGGCCCGTGCTGCTCGGTCGAGCCGATCGGCACGATGATCTCGCCGCGGGTCTTCAGGTACTCCTCGACCTCGGGCCAGGCGCAGAGCTGCAGGCGCATTCAGGCGTTTCCCTTCGTGTTTCCGTTCGGCGCGGTCGCATCGAGCGCCACCTGGCCCAGCGAAGCATGGCCGAGCGCCGAGCGGCCGCGCGCCGTCAGCACGACCTTGCACTGCCCGGCCGGGCCGGCGCCAGCGTTTTCCAGCCGGATCAACCCGTCGCCCAGCGCGTCCTCCCAGGCCGACAGGCGGGGACAGGAGGTGCGCCAGGCCTCCATTGCTTCGGCATAGCTGCGCTGGCCGCCCGCCACCCAGGCGAGGAACTGGACGGTGTTCAGATTTAACGATTCAGGCATGATGACGCACCTCGCAGCCGTGACAACCGGACCATCTTGTGCCCTGCGGCCGAACTGTCAATAATCGCCGACAGCTAGAAAAGACGCGGGCCGGCAGCGTCGCGTGGCACTGGCCCGACACCAAAGGGGGAGCGAAGGCACCGCCATGTCCGACGAACTTTTCGCCGTTTCGCCCGAATGGTCCAAGCGCGCCTGGATCGACGCCAAGAAGTACGAGGAGATGTACCAGCGCTCGATCAAGGACCCGGACGGCTTCTGGGCCGACCAGGCCAAGCGCCTGGACTGGTTCAAGGCGCCCACCAAGATCAAGGACGTGTCCTTCGACGGCAAGGTCCATATCCGCTGGTACTACGACGGCGTGCTGAACGTCGCGCATAACTGCCTGGACCGCCACCTGGCCAAGCGCGGCGATCAGACCGCGATCATCTGGGAGGGCGACAATCCCAAGGAAGACGCCAAGATCACCTATCGCGACCTGCACCAAAGGGTGTGCAAGCTGGCCAACGCGATGAAAGGGCTGGGCGTCAAGAAGGGCGACGTCGTCACCATCTACCTGCCGATGATCCCCGAGGCGACGGTGGCGATGCTGGCCTGCGCGCGGATCGGCGCCGTGCATTCGATCGTGTTCGGCGGCTTCTCGCCCGATTCGCTGGCGAACCGCATCCAGGACTGCGACTCCACGCTGCTGATCACCGCCGACGAGGGCTTGCGCGGCGGCAAGCCGGTGCCGCTGAAGGCCAATGCCGACGCGGCGCTGCAGAAATGCCCGACGATCAAGAACGCGATCGTCGTCAAGCGCACGGGCGGCAAGATCGGCTGGACTGCGGGGCGCGACCATTGGTACGACGAGCTGACCGCCAAGGCGTCGGCCGACTGCCCGGCGGAAAAGATGGACGCGGAAGACCCGCTGTTCATCCTCTACACCTCGGGCTCGACCGGCAAGCCCAAGGGCGTGCTGCACACCACGGGCGGCTACCTGGTCTACGCGGCGATGACGCACCAGTACGTGTTCGACTACCACGACGGCGATGTCTATTGGTGCACGGCGGACGTCGGGTGGGTGACCGGGCACAGCTATATCGTCTATGGCCCGCTGGCGAACGGCGCCATCTCGCTGATGTTCGAGGGCGTGCCGAACTATCCCGACGCCTCGCGCTTCTGGCAGGTGATCGACAAGCACAAGGTCAACATCTTCTACACCGCGCCCACCGCCATCCGCGCGCTGATGCGCGAGGGCGAGGCGCCGGTGAAGAAGGCGACGCGCAAGAGCCTGCGCCTGCTGGGATCGGTCGGCGAGCCGATCAACCCCGAGGCGTGGCTGTGGTACCACCGCGTCGTCGGCGACCACCGCTGCCCGATCGTCGACACCTGGTGGCAGACCGAGACCGGCGGGATTCTCATCACGCCGCTGCCCGGCGCCATTCCGCAGAAGCCGGGCTCGGCCACCAAGCCCTTCTTCGGCATCAAGCCCGCGCTGGTGGACGGCGAAGGCAAGCTGCTGGAGGGCGCCACCTCGGGCAATCTGTGCCTGACGGATTCCTGGCCCGGCCAGATGCGCACGGTGTTCCGCGACCACGAGCGGTTCGTGCAGACCTATTTCTCGACCTACAAGGGCAAGTACTTCACCGGCGACGGCTGCCGGCGCGACGCCGACGGCTACTACTGGATCACCGGGCGCGTCGACGACGTGATCAACGTGTCGGGCCATCGCATCGGCACGGCGGAGGTCGAAAGCGCGCTGGTCGGCCACCCGAAGGTCGCGGAGGCCGCGGTCGTGGGCTATCCGCACGACATCAAGGGCCAGGGCATCTACGCCTACGTCACCTTGAAGGCGGGCGAGCAGCCGACCGACGCGCTGCGCAAGGAGCTGGTGGGCTGGGTGCGCAAGGAGATCGGGCCGATCGCCACGCCCGACCTGATCCAGTGGGCGCCCGGCCTGCCCAAGACGCGGTCGGGCAAGATCATGCGCCGCATCCTGCGCAAGATCGCCGAGAACGACTATTCGAACCTCGGCGACACCTCGACCCTGGCCGATCCGGGCGTGGTGACGGACCTGGTGGACAACCGGATGAACCGGCAGGCTTGAGCGCCGGGAGGACGAAAAAAGGGGACCGCCCGATGGACGGTCCCCAAAGTTCCGACGGCGGGGTAGACGCCGTCTTCAGGCAGCCCTAACGACGCGGATGAAGCGGTCGACCTCGGTGCTGAGCGTCTCGGCCTGACGCGCGAGTTCGCTCGATCCCGCGCTCATCTCCGTCGCGGCCGAGCCCACCTCGCCGGCGGCCTCGTTGACGCTGCCGATGTTGCGCGAGACCTGCTGCGTGCCGGCCGCGGCCTGCTGCACGTTGCGGCTGATCTCCTTGGTTGCCGCGCCCTGCTCCTCGACCGCCGCCGCGATGGTCGCGACCACGGCATTGACCTGCTCGATCGAGCTGCCGATGCCCTGGATGGTCTGCAGCGCGCCCTTGGTCGCGTTCTGGATCGACTGGACCTGGCGCGCGATGTCGTCGGTCGCCTTGGCGGTCTGGTTGGCGAGCGTCTTCACTTCGGACGCGACGACCGCGAAGCCCTTGCCCGCCTCGCCGGCGCGCGCCGCCTCGATCGTGGCGTTCAGCGCCAGCAGGTTGGTCTGCGAGGCGATGTTGGTGATCAGCTTCACGACGTCGCCGATCTTGGTCGCGGCGTCCGCCAGCCCGTCCATCGCCTGGCCGGTCGCCTTGGCCTGTTCGACGGCCGATCCGGCCATGCGCGAGGATTCCGCCACCTGGCGCGTGATCTCCTCGATCGAGGAGCTGAGCTCCTCGGTCGCCGCGGCCACGGTCTGCACGTTGGTCGAGGCCTCTTCCGACGCGGACGCCACGACCGCCGCCTTGCGGCTGGTCTCTTCCGCCGTCGCCGACATCGACGTCGCCGCCGTACTCATCTCGGCGGCCGAGGCGGAAACGGACTGCACCACGGATTTCACCGTCGCCTCGAACTCATCAGCGAGCTTGTCCATCTCGACCTTGCGCTTCGCCTTGGCTTCGGCCTCCATGCGCTCCTGGTCGGCGCGGTGCTGCTCGTCCGCTTCGCGCTTGGCACGCTCGGCCTCCTTGGCCTCCCGCGTGCTCCGCTCCATCGTCTGGCGCGCGCTGTTGATCGTCTGCGCCCCCAGCTTGAACTGGCCGGGCATGCCGCGCAGCAGGAAGGCGCGCCAGAACTTGCCCTCGCTGGCGCATTTCAGCGACGCGCCCGACTCGCGCACGAAGGCGTCGACCACGTCGAGCATGTAGTTGATCGACCGCAGCACCTCGCTGACGTCTTCGAAGCCCTCGGTCTCAATGATCCGCGCCTCGAGATCGCCGGCGGCGGCGCGGGCGGTAACCGTCTTGGCGTGGACGATGCCTTGCTCGTAGAGCGCGAGCTTCGTCTCGAGTTCGCGGATGCGGCGGCTTGACGATGGAGATGCGAACATGCGGGAAGGTTTCTTGAACGATGGCCGCTAGGCTGCCTGGTCCATCGTGGTGAAAACGAAGTGGTTGTATTCGACGCCCTGCTTGCGCAGCATTTCTTGCAGCATCCGGTAGGCCGACAGCATGCCGTCCTTGTCGCTGGCGTGGCGCGCCTCCTCGGCCAGGAGCTGCGCGTAGAGCGGCTCGATCCGGGCAAGCGCCGCGCGGTCGGCCGTGCGACGGTTCGAATGGTAGCCGACGATCGCGCCCCCCGCGTCGAAGGTGGGCGTGACATGCGCCAGCACCCAGTAGTGATCGCCGTTCTTCGCCATGTTCTTGACGTAGGCGAAGACCTCCTCGCCCGACTGCAGGGTGTCCCACAGCAGCTTGAAGACGCAGCGCGGCATGTCGGGATGGCGCACGATGCTGTGCGGCTGGCCCATCAGCTCGGCCGGGGTGAAGAGCGCGATCTTGCAGAACACCTGGTTGACGTAGGTCAGCTTGCCCTTGGGATCGGTCTTGCTGACGATGATCTCGTCGTCGTCGAACCGGCGCTCGTTTCCGGTCGGCTTGACCGCATACTTGCTCATCGGCGCTGCTCCTGTTGGTCGCGTTGCTGGCCCGTGTTCGTCGACAAGCGCGCAACGCGCGCTGCCCCGACCCTATTCTTTCGTTCGATTCGGCCCATGCTAAAGACTCGTTAATCCCGGAATCCATTTATGGGAATTCAGCCAGCGGATCGGGGCCCATAATCCCATCGATGTCAGTCCGCGTTGATTCCCACGACCAACCATGTCGTGGCCTTGGGTGGCACGGCGCCGCGGGATTGCCTGACCTGACACGTCGGACAATCAACACGGGCCGCACGCGGGATAGTTGCGGGAATTGGTCAAGCCTTGGTTAAGCCCATAGTTGTCGACGCCAAGAATCGCATTCACTATCCGTTGGACGTGGAAAGACCTATGCGGGGGGATAGCAACCGCCGGCTGCCGACGCGTATTGCGCGATGCTGCTGAATTGCAGTCGCGGCCGGGACGCATGGCGCCACGGTTTTGCGCAACCTCTTGCCGCGTCGCGGCCATCGCGGCAGGGACGGTCGATCGACGCGCGCCGAAGCGATGCCGGTCTCGCCGAAAGCCGCTAAGCTGATCGGCCCGGCGACCACGCAACCTGTCCCATGACCGCCTCGCCTTCGCTCATCGCCCTCGATTGGGGCACGACCAGCCTGCGCGCCTATCTGCTGGCGCGCGACGAGTCCGTGCTGGCGCGCCTCGAGCGGCCGCAGGGCATCCTCAACGTGCCGGATCGCAACTTCGATGCCGCCTTCGCCGAGGCCGTGGGCGGGTGGATCGGCCGTGGCATGCTGCCGGCCATCGCCAGCGGCATGATCGGCAGCCGCCAGGGCTGGCGCGAGGCGCCCTATGCCGACTGCCCCGCCGGGTTGGACGCGCTGGCCAAGGCGCTGCTGCCGGTCGAGACGACGAACGGCGTCGCGCTGCGCATCGTGCCGGGCGTCGCCCTGGTCGACGCCGACGGCGTGCCCGACGTGATGCGGGGCGAGGAGACGCAGATCCTCGGCCAGTTCGCGGCAGGCGAGAGCGGCGTCGCCGTCCTGCCCGGCACGCACAGCAAATGGGTGCTGGTGGAGCAGGGCCGCATTGGGCGCTTCGCCACCTTCATGACCGGCGAGGCCTTCGCCGCGCTGAAGGGCCATACGATCCTTGGCCGGCTGATGACCGGCGACGCGCTCGATGGCGACGCGTTCGGCCGCGGCGTCGACCACGCGGCGCATCCGCAAGCCGGGCGCGGCGGGCTGCTGCACCGCATCTTCAGCGCGCGGACGCTGGGGCTGTTCGACCGCGTGAAGGGCGACGCCCTGCATTCCTATCTCAGCGGCCTGATGATCGGCGCGGAGATCGCGGAGGCGCTGGCCTGGCTGGTCCAAAGCCCGACGCGCGTCACGGTGATCGGCGCGCCCGAGCTCTCCGCGCTCTATGTGTCGGCCCTGGCGCGGCGCGGCATCGCCTCGACCCTGGGCCTGCCCGACGCCGCGGCGCGCGGCCTGCTGCGCATCGCGCGGGCGGCGGGGCTGGTCGCGTAGAGGTGATGCGGCGCGCGCTGGTTCTTCTCGTCGCCCTCGCGATCGCCCTGCCGGCCTGGGCGGCGGACGATGCGGCGCTGCGCGGTTTCGCCAGGAGCCTGGGCCTCGGCGACCTGGACGGCTTCGTCGCCACCGTGCAGACGCTGGACAGCACCGGCCGCCTGCCGATGAAGTACCTGCGCAAGGACGAGGCGGCGAAGCTGGGCTGGCGGCCCGGGGTGGACCTGTGCAAGCTCGCGCCCGGCCGCGCCATCGGCGGCGATGCGTTTTCCAACCGCGAACGCCGCCTGCCGCAACAGGCGGGACGGCGCTACTACGAGGCGGATCTCGACTTCGCCTGCGGCCGGCGTAATGCCGACCGGCTGATCTATTCCAACGACGGGCATCGCTACGTGACCACCGACCACTACCGGAGCTTCCACGCGGTGCCGCGATGAGCATCGAACGCCGCGTCGTGCTCGACTTCGCCCGCCTGGCGACGGTGGACCAGTTGCACGACGCGCTGGCGCGCGACCTTGCCCTGCCGGCGCATTACGGCCGCAACCTGGATGCGCTGTGGGACTGCCTGACGACCGACGTGAAGGGGCCGGTGGAGATCGTGCTGCGCCACGCCGACAAGGCCGCGCCGAACATCCAACCCTACCTGGCGCTGCTGCGCGAGGCGGCGGCGAAACGCCGCGGCCTGCGGATTCGCAAGCGGTAGCGTTCAATCCCGCTACGATTTCGTCATGGCCGGCTCGGAGGCCGGCCATGACGGATTGTTGCATGGCCGACGCGGCGCGCCCGCGCTAGTATTCGACAAAATGAAGACCTTCCTCACCGTCGTCCTGGTCATCGCCATGCTGGCCGTGGTGGGCGTGCTGCTGGCCGGCGTGATCGGGCTGGTGCGCGGCGGCAACGATCCGCGCCGGTCGAACAAGCTGATGCGCGCGCGCGTGGTGCTGCAGGCCGTGGCGCTGGGCATCTTCGCGCTGCTGCTGCTGCTGCTGAAGAACACGTAAGGCACGGGACTCCGGCATGGTAACCCTCACCCGCATCTATACCCGCGGCGGCGACAAGGGCCGGACCTCGCTGGGCGACGGCAGGCGCGTCGACAAGCACGATTTGCGCGTCCAGGCCTATGGCACGGTCGACGAGGCCAACGCGGCGATCGGCCTTGTCCGGCTGCACACCAAGCGCGACAAGAGCACCGACGCGATGCTCCAGCGCATCCAGAACGACCTGTTCGACCTGGGCGCCGACCTGTGCACGCCCGAAACCGGGCGCAAGGCCCAGGGGGCGCTGCGCGTGACCGCGGCGCAGGTCGCGCGGCTGGAAGGCGAGATCGACCGGCTGAACGCCCGGCTGGCGCCACTTAAGTCCTTCGTGTTGCCGGGCGGCACCGCGCCTTCCGCATACCTGCATCTTGCCCGCACCGTGCTGCGCCGCGCCGAGCGCGACATCACGCGGCTGATGGCAAGCGAGGCGGTGAACCCGGCCGCCCTCAAATATGCCAACCGATTGAGCGACTTGCTGTTCGTTTTGGCACGGCATTGCAATGCCCGCGGAAAGCGCGACGTCCTGTGGGTTCCCGGCGCCAACCGCTGACTGCGCAACAAGATTTCCCGCCTGCAAATTGGGCATTCCTGCGCTGCGTGGCGTTGACACGCTACGGTCACATGCCTATGGTGCGCTGCACCATAACCCGGCTCTGACCGGGGTCTTCGGCGATGAGGCAAGCTGTTAACGCGTTGGCGCGGCGCAATTCCGCGCAATTTCTGGCGGGGTCCTAGAGCGGATGAAAGTCCTGGTCGCGGTCAAGCGGGTCATCGACTACAATGTCAAGATCCGCGTGAAACCCGATGGCACGGGCGTCGAAACGGCGAACGTGAAGATGTCGATGAACCCGTTCGACGAGATCGGGGTCGAGGAAGCGCTGCGCCTGAAGGAAAAAGGCGCCGCCACCGAGGTGATCGCGGTGTCGCTGGGGCCGCAGGCCTGCCAGGAGACGATCCGCACCGCGCTGGCGATGGGCGCCGACCGCGGCATCCACGTGACGACCGACGTCGAGCTGCAGCCGCTGGCCGTGGCCAAGCTGTTGGCCGCCGTGGCGAAGAAGGAGCAGCCGGGCCTGGTGATCGTCGGCAAGCAGGCGATCGACGACGACTGCAACCAGACCGGCCAGATGCTGTCGGCGCTGCTGGGCTGGTCGCAGGGCACCTTCGCCTCGAAGCTGGCGCTGGACGGCGGCAACCTGAACGTGACGCGCGAGGTCGATGGCGGGCTCGAGACCGTCACCTTGAAGATGCCGGCGGTGATCTCGACCGACCTGCGCCTCAACGAGCCGCGCTATGCCTCGCTGCCCAACATCATGAAGGCGAAGAAGAAGCCGATCGAGACGCTGACCCCCGAGGCGCTGGGCGTCGACCCGGCGCCGCGCCTGAAGGTGCTGAAGGTCGAGGAGCCGTCGAAGCGCCAGGCCGGCGTGAAGGTCAAGACGGTCGCCGAGCTGGTGGACAAGCTGCGCAACGAAGCGAAGGTCATCTGACGATGGGCATCCTGGTCGTCGCCGATCACGACAACGCCGCGCTGCGGCCCGCGACGCTGAATGCGATTGCCGCCGCCAAGGCGATCGGATCGGACATCGTCGTGCTGGTCGCTGGCCACAACTGCGCCGGCGCCGCCGAGGCAGCCGCCAAGGTCGCGGGCGTCGCCAAGGTGCTGGTCGCCGACGACGCGGCCTATGGCAACCTCTTGGCCGAGAACACCGCGCCGCTGGTCGCGCGCGAGGCCGCCAATCATGGCCACGTGCTGGCGCCGGCCACCTCGAACGGCAAGAACCTGATGCCCAGGGTGGCGGCGCTGCTCGACGTGCAGCAGATCTCGGACATCCAGGAAGTGAAGTCGCCCGACACGTTCGTGCGCCCGATCTATGCGGGCAACGCGCTGGCGACCGTGCAGTCCGCCGACAAGGTCAAGGTGATCACCGTGCGCGGCACGGCGTTCGAGGCGGTCGCAGCTTCCGGCGGCTCGGCCGCGGTGGAGAAGATCGCCGCCGCCGGCGACCAGGGCCTGTCGAAGTTCGTCGGCCAGGAGCTGAGCCGCTCGGAGCGCCCGGAGCTGACCTCCGCGCGCATCGTCGTCTCGGGCGGGCGCGGCATGCAGAACGGCGAAAATTTCAAGAAGTACATCGAGCCGGTGGCCGACAAGCTGGGGGCCGCCGTCGGCGCGTCGCGCGCGGCCGTCGACGCCGGCTACGTGCCCAACGACTACCAGGTCGGCCAGACCGGCAAGATCGTCGCCCCCGACCTCTATGTCGCCGTGGGCATCTCCGGCGCGATCCAGCATCTGGCCGGCATGAAGGACAGCAAGGTGATCGTCGCCATCAACAAGGACGAGGAAGCGCCGATCTTCCAGGTTGCCGATTACGGGCTGGTGGGGGACCTGTTCCAGGTCCTTCCCGAACTCGCCCAGGAGCTCGCCAAGCCGCGCTGATCCGCGAAGCATCGGGTCGCGCGCAGGAGGTTAGGTATCATGGCCGTCGCGAGAGTTGCCGCCGCCGAGAAATCACCGCACACCAAGCCGAGCAACGGCGAGGTCGCGCAATTCCCCCAGACCAGCACGCTGAAGACCGTCGGCGTGATCGGCGCCGGGCAGATGGGCAACGGCATCGCCCATGTCTCGGCGCTGGCGGGATTGAACGTCCGCCTGCTCGATGTCACCGACGACCGGGTCAAGGCCGGCGTCGAGGCGATCAAGAAGAACCTCGGCCGCCAGGCCGAGCGCGGCAAGATCTCGGCCGACGCTGCGGCCCAGGCCTTGAAGCGCATCAAGACCGGCATCGACTACAAGCTGTTCCAGGACTGCGACGTGGTGATCGAGGCCGCGACCGAGAACGAGCAGATCAAGCGCGAGATCCTGAAGACGCTGGTCCCCTCGCTGAAGCCCGATGCGATCATCTGCACCAACACCTCGTCGATCTCGATCACGCGCCTGGCCGCCGTGACCGACCGGCCGGGCCGGTTCATGGGCATGCACTTCATGAACCCGGTGCCGGTGATGGAGCTGGTCGAGCTGATCCGCGGCATCGCGACCGAGGAGCAGACCTTCCAAGCGGTCAAGGAACTGACCCTGCGCCTGGGCAAGAAGGCCGCCGTGGCCGAGGACTTCCCGGCCTTCATCGTCAACCGCATCCTGCTGCCGATGATCAACGAGGCGGTCTACACGCTCTACGAGGGCGTGGGATCGGTGACCGCGATCGACACCGCCATGAAGCTGGGCGCGCACCATCCGATGGGCCCGCTGCAGCTCGCCGACTTCATCGGCCTGGACACCTGCCTGGCGGTGATGCACGTGCTGCACGACGGCCTGGCGGACTCCAAGTACCGCCCCTGCCCGCTGTTGGTGAAATACGTCGAGGCCGGCTGGCTCGGCCGCAAGTCGGGCCGCGGCTTCTACGACTACAGCAGCGAGACGCCCGTCCCCACGCGCTAGCCCTTTCGCGCCGCCTCATCCTTCGACAAGCTCAGGATGAGGACATGCACAAAGCTCCTCGTCCTGAGCTTGTCGAAGGATGAGGCGGCGCCGGTACTCAGCACCGCTTTACCCGTGAAGGATCGCTGCATCACGTCCGGCGCCCCGCCGGTCGCCAATCGGCGCGCTGCCGCCGCCGGGGTGGCACTCAGGCGCTATCGCCAGATGCCGGATTGAGCGCGCGCATCCAGCTTGGCGCGATGGTCGGCGGCCCGTAGCGGTGGCCCTGGAAATATTCGACGCCGTGCGCGCGCAGGAAGGCCTCGTCCGCCGCGCTGGCCGGGCCCTCGGCGACGCTGGCCAGGCCGAGCCCGTGCGCGACCGCGGCCAGCGACTGGATGAAGAGCTGGCTGTCGACGTTCTGCGCGACGCCGGCGACGAAGGAGCTGTCGATCTTCACGACATCGACCGCCAGCGCCTTCAGGTGGCGGAACGAGGTGAAGCCGGCGCCGAAATCGTCCAGCGCCACGCGCACGCCGAGCTCGCGCACCTGGCCGATGAAGCGCGCGGATTCCTCGATGTCGCGCATCGCCGCGGTCTCGGTGATCTCCACGGTCAGGCGCCGCGCCACCGCCGGAGCGTGCCGCAGCCGCGCGTTCAGGCTGCGCAGCCAGGCCCGGTTGTTGACCGTCAGGCCCGACAGGTTGACCGATAGCGCGACCGGCGGATGGCGCTCGAGCGTGGTGATCGCCATCTCCAGCGTCTTGCGGTCGATCGCCGGGATGTCGCCCAGGCGTTCGACCGCGGCGATGATGCCCGGTGCGTTGGTCGCGCCGCCGTCGCCCTGGTCGAGCCGCAGCAGGCATTCGTAGTAGACCGGTTCGAGCGTGTCGGCGCGCACCACGGGCTGATAGGCGAACATCAGCCCGCCGTTGCGCAGCGCGCGGTGCAGCCGCCCGGCCACGGCGATCGCGGCCTCCTCGGCATCGCGCTCGGCTTCGGTCGGCTGGAACACCGCGAAGCCGCTGTCGGTGCGCCGCGCGGTCGCCAGCGCCTCCTCGGCGCGGGTCAGCGCATCGGCGGCGCTGCGGGCATTGCCGGGGAATGCGACCGCGCCGATTGCGACCGATCGCGGCGGATCGAGCTGGCTGGCGGGATCGGGCGCGGTGATCGCGGCGCGGATGCGCTGGGCGGTGGGCGCGAGCTGGCGCGAATCGCAAGGGGTCAGCAGCACGCCGAACGCGTCGCCGCCGATCCGCGCGATCATGTCGGTCGCGCGCAGGCAGGAATCGAGCCTTCGCCCGACCTCGATCACCAGCCGGTCGGCGGCTTCGTCGCCCGCCGCGTCCTCGATCGCCGCCAGCCCGTCGATGCCCACGGCCATCAGCCCGCCCAGCGTCTCGTGCCGCTTGGCGTGCGCGATCGCGAATTCCAGCGCCTCGGCCAGCCGGTTGCGGCTGAAATGGCCGGTCAGGTCGTCATAGCCGAAATGCTGGGCGCGGCGGGCGGCGTCCTGGCGGCGTTCGGTCACCGGACGCAGGATGCCGATCAGCCGCAGCGCGCGCCCGGCGGCGTCGCGCGTGCAGGCGCCGCGGTCATGCACCCAGTGCACCCGGCCCAGCGCGTCGCGCAGGCGGTATTCGCAGTTGTAGTCGCCCTGGCCGGCGACGTGGTCGGCGAGCGCGCGCAGCCGGTCCGGCAGATCCTCGGGATTGATGCGGGTCTGGAACGCCTCGCCGGTCGGGGCGCTGGCGCCGGGGCCGAGCAGCGCCTCGACCGCGCCGCCGAGGGTCAGCCGGTCGGTCGCAAGGTCGAGCTCGTAGGCAATGTCGCCCGCGGCGCCGATCGCGGCTGCGATCCACGGCGGCGGGTCGGGAATGGGGTTCATCGGATCCCAGGATCTCGGTTGGCCAAGCCGTCCGTGCCCACCCTTCAAGGCATAAGCATCGCTGGCCCCAGAGATACCGCAAGCCGCGCCCGGCGGCGACAGGGCAAATTTTCGAGGGATTTTACGCAATCTTAAGAGGTGTTCGCGTCAAATCGACGATCTGCCGGGGTCCCGGTCGAAGCGACGGGACCCGACGGCTTGAGGGAGCGCGAAGCGCACGACATGGCATTAGCCGCCCCCGTCACCTACGGCGCCGCAAGGACCGTCATCGATGCCGACGGCTACCCGCTCGCGCGTCCGCGCCGCGCCGAGGGGACGGCGCGCGCGGCGGCTTTCGACGCGACGCGGCCCGTCGACCGCGAGGGCCGGCCGGCGACGGTCCTGGCGTTTCCGCGCCGGGTCGCCGAACCCTACGCGCCGGACGAGGAGTCAGCGGGGTGGCGTCCGGCACCCGCGCCCTGGCATGACGCGGCCGGGGCGACCCTGCCCAGCAGCACATTTTTGACCCAGCACATCGCCCAGGAACGACTCACCGAGGGCCTTTCCCTCGATCCCTATGCCAGCGCGACCGGCGCCTATGGCCGGTCCGGGCGCCTGTCGATCCCCGCCATTGCCCAGACGGTTGACCTGGCGGTCTGATTCGCTATCCAATTGATTTAATCATCGAATTGCCTGCCTGCGCGGCGAGCGGCCGGCGGTTTATTGATCCATCCCCGCTAATCACTGGCCGCCCCGTCAATTTCCGCGTGAGTACAGCGTGAAAATTCGGTAAACTTTCCACAAAGGGCGCGGCGTCGGACGAGGGGAATTTAAACAAAATGGATAGCCGACGTCCCAATTCCATCTGGTAGCGGGGCGAGAACATGGGAATCCGTACACACGAACTCGACAGGTTTGTCGGGGCCCGGATACGCGAGCGCCGGACTATGCTGGGCTATACCCAGCAACAACTGGCAGACATGATCGGCGTCACCTATCAACAGGCGCACAAATACGAGCGCGGCATCAATCGCGTTTCCGCCGGCCGCCTGTACGAGATCGCCGAGGTGCTCGACGTGCCGGTCGGCTATTTCTACGACGGGCTGGGCTCGAAGGCTGACAAGGAGACGCCGACCCGCCAGCGCATGTGCCTGGAGCTGGCGCGGAACTTCTCGATGATCAAGAACGATCGCCACCAGGAGGCGCTGAGCCAGCTGGCCCGCGCCCTGGCGGCGGGCGAGGCAGTGGCGCAGGCCGCCGTCACCAAGACCGAGACGCCCGAATAGGCCATCCGCGCGGGGCGTCGCGGCGCCTCGGCGGCGCAGGCGCGGGCTTCCGCGCCGGGGCCTTTCGACGCGACCCATGTCGATCCTGACGATGCGACGATCCATGCCGTGGATGAGGCTCGCCGCTTGCTGCCTTTGCCTGCTGGCGTGGCTGGCGCCCGCGCCTTGCGCGACCGCCGGCGGGTTCGAGGACGCGCAGGCCCGCGGCCGCCTGCAGATCGGCGTGCGCGCGGACTACCCGCCCTTCGCCTTCATCGACGGCGAAAGCCGCAACGCGGGTTTCGAGATCGACATCGCGCGCTTCCTGGCGCTGCGGCTGATGGGATCAGAGAACCGCCTGCGCCTGGTGCCGCTGGCGAGCTGGCAGCGCATCGACGCGCTGCTCGAGCGCAAGGTCGACCTGGTGCTGGCGAGCCTGGCGACCACCGACACGCGGCGCACGCAGGTGCTGTTCACCGAGCCCTACTACGCCTCGGGCGTCGGGCTGCTGGCGCGCAAGGACGCGCCGTTCAAGGCATGGACCGAGCTTCGCCAGCGCAAGGTCTGCGCGATCGAGGGCGCGGGCTACGACGAGCAACTGGCCCAGCTGGGCATCGAGCAGCTGCGCTTTCCCGCCGCGCCCGCGGCTTTCAAGGCGCTGCGCGACGGCGCGTGCGAGGGGCTGGCCTACGACGACTCCGCGCTGGCCGCGCGACTGGCCGATCCGGAATGGGGCAGCGATTTCAGCCTGCCGCTGCCGGCCTTCGCGGTCGTGCCCTGGGCGATCGCGCTGCGCCGCGACGATCTGCAGTTCCGCCAGCTCATCGATCCGGTGCTGCAGGAGATGGAAGGCAGCGGCTTCATCCTGGCGCTGGAGGCGAAGTGGCGCCTGCCGCCCTCGCCGTTCACCCGCGACCGCATGGCCAAGGCGCGCAAGCCGCCCGGTCGATAACACCATCAGGACAGTGGACAGACGCGCGCCACCGCGCGACTCTGTCGCCCTCCCACGCATCGCTTGGAACCCAGCACGCGCCATGGCGCCACCGTCCATCCGCCCCGGCCGAAGCGGCCCCGAGATCGTCGCCGTCTCGGGCGTGTTGACCGCGCTGCGCGACGCCGCTGCGCTGATGCGCCAGGGCCGCGCGGTGGAGGCCGTGGCCGCCTATCGCCGCATCGTCAAGGCGAACCCCGCGCATGCCGAGGCGCATCACAACCTGGGCGTGGCACTGCGGGCGGCGGGGCGCGGCGAGGAGGCCGTCGCCGCCTATCGCCGCGCGATCGAGCTGCGCCCCGGCTATGCCGGCGCCCATCATCACCTGGCCCAGGCGCTGGACGCGATGGGCCAGCCGATGGAGGGGCTGAAGCATCACGTGCTGGCCTATCGCCAGGCGCGCGACCGGGTCGATTTCGCCCAGGCGCTGGCCGCCGCGCTGCGCCCCGTGCGGCTGAAAGGCGCCAGCCCCGCGGTGGTCGAGGCGCTGACCGGGCTGTTCGCCGAACCCGATATCGACCACCAGGACCTGATGGCGGTGACCGCCGGCCTGCTGCTGGCGCGCGACGGCATGGAAGAGGACCGCCTGTTCCACGCCCTGCTTCGCCACACCATCGTGGCCGACGAACTGCTGGAGCTGGCGATCACGGGCCTGCGCCGCCGCGCGCTCGACCGCTTCGAGGCGACCGGCGCGCTCGATGACCGCGAGCTTGCCGCCTCGATCGCCTGCCAGGCCCATGCGTGCGATTTCGCGTTTGCCGAGAGCGCCGAGGAGCAGCGCCTGGCCCGGGCGCTTGCCGCGCGGGTCGGCGACGACCGCCTGCTGGCGACCACGGCCGGCGATCTTCTGCTGGCCCTCGGCATGTACCGCGCGCTGGCCACGGTGCCCGGCGCCGCCGAACTGTCGCGGCGGCTGCGCGGCCATTCCGACGCGCTCGACCTGGTACTGGCGCGCCAGATCGACGCGCCGGCGCAGGAGGCCGAGCTGGCGGCCGGCGTCGTCGCGCTGACGCCGATCGACGATGCCGTGTCGGCCAAGGTGCGCGCGCAGTACGAGGAGAATCCGTATCCGCGCTGGGGTTCGATCACGCGCCGGCCGGCGCGCCGATTGGCGGAGGTGGTGGCGGAGCTGTTCCCCGCGGTGCGCGCCGACACGGTCCCGCCGCCGCCGCACCGCGTGCTGGTCGCGGGCTGCGGCACCGGGCGCCATGCGCTGGCGGTCGCCTTCCGCTTCGCCGAGGCCGACATCCTGGCGGTCGATTTGAGCCGCGCCTCGCTTGCCTATGGCATGCGCCGCGCGCGCGAGCTGGGGGTCGACAACATCCGCTTCCGCCAGGCCGACATCCTTGGCCTTGGCGCGATCGACGAGCGCTTCGATTTGATCGAGGCGTCGGGCGTGCTGCACCACATGGCGGACCCGGAGGCGGGGTGGCGCGCGCTGGTCGACCGTTTGAAGCCGGGCGGCTTCGTCAAGCTGGGGCTCTACAGCACGCTGGGCCGGCAGGCGATCACCGCCGCCCGGGCCTTCGTCGCCGGGCGCGGCTTCCCCGCCACGGCGGAGGGCATCCGCGCCGCGCGCCAGGCGATCCGCGCGCTGGACAATGACGACCCGGTGCACAAGGTCGCCGACGAGCTCGACTTCGCCTCGCTCAGCGGCTGCCGCGACCTGCTGTTCCACGTGCAGGAGCGCAGCTATACGCCGGACGAGATCGAGCAGGCGATCGCGCGGCTCGGCATATCGTTCCTCGGCTTCGAGATCGCCGACGAAGCAACCCGGGCCGCCTATGCCAAGCTGTTCCCGCGCGACCGCGAGCGGCGCGATCTCGCGAACTGGCGCAAGCTGGAGGAGCAGCGCCCGCAGACCTTCCGCACCATGTACCAGTTCTGGTGCCGCAAGCCGTGATCCAGCCGATCCTCGCGGGCGCCGCGCGGCCGTTCGCCGACCGGCGCGTCTTCCTGGCGCTGATCGCCGCCTATGCGATCCTGCAATTCGCGCTGCGCGTCGCGGTGTCGCCGTCGCTCGGACGCGACGAGCTGATCGAGGCGATCATCGCGCAGGGCTGGGCGCTCGGCTACAACCCGACCCAGCCCCCGCTCTACACCTGGCTGATCGTCGGCGCCTCGGAAATCTTCGGCCCCGGCGTGCCGGCGCAGTCGCTGGTCAAGTTCGGCTGCCTGTACCTGGCGCATCTCTTCTTCTTCCTGGCCGCCGAGCGCGCGATCGGCAACAGCTACCTGGCCGCGCTGGCGACGGCGAGCTGGATGCTGACCTACATGCTCG
>JADLEG010000243.1 GCA_020846275.1 Alphaproteobacteria bacterium | reverse complement strand
CGTTCGCAGACCCAGTCGTTCGCAGAATTTGCGCTGGATTTCGAGTGCGTTCGGGCCGAGCGACGACAGACTGCCGACGCCACCGCATAACTGGCCGATTTCCATGCGCTTCGACACCTGGCCGAGGCGCTCTTGGTGACGGCGAAGCTCCACGAGCCAACCAGCGGCCTTGAATCCGAAAGTGATGGGAAGGCCCTGTTGGCCATGGGTCCGCCCTGCCATGACGGTATTGCGATGGGTGCCCGCGATGGCGCTGGCGGCATCTGCCACACGCGTGAGATCACCGCGCAGCAGCCGGCCCGCGTCGCGCAGCGCGATCATCGTCCAGGTGTCGGCAACGTCCTGGACGGTGACGCCGTAATAGACCCATTGGCCGCTGGTCCCGGGGCAGCGGCTGGCGATCGCGGCGATTAGCCCTGCGGTCGAATGACCCGACGTGCGATAGTCCTCCTCTAGCCCGCAAAGAAAATCCTGGTTCGGCTCGATAGCGCGGCAAGTGCTGGCCACGTCTCGCGCAGCGTCTGCCGGGATCAGCCCGGACTCGCCCTGCACATCCGCCAGCGTGGCAAGAATTTCCAGCCAACCGCGCAGGCGCGGCGCATCGTCAAAGATGGCACGCATTGCTGGCGTCGACCACGCCGAGCCATATACCTGCGAGGCAAACGACCACGCGCTCATGAAGCCTCCCGCAGGAATCCGCTGACTTCGGCGTCAAGCTGGTTCCTTGCCCTTCGGAGCTCGATCTGCCGATCGCACCAAACGGACTTCGTCGCCCCCATCCGGTCGGCGTGCAAGTTCGCGAGGCGGAGCACTTCTTCGGCGGCGCATCCGCCAACGTCCCCCCGTGCGGAAACACATGCATCGAGATCGAGCGCCAGAGCGAGGACGCCAGCGATCTCCGCGACCGCGTCGGGACGATCGACTGAAGCTGCCACCTCCGCTGCACTGGCGTCGCCCAGCGAGCGGCCCCGATCGGCAAGCTGGCGCATCATCCGGCCGACGGCGCGATGCGCGGCGCGATAGTCGATGCCGATCGCGACGGTTAATCGCTCGGCGAGATCGGCCGCGCATACCTCCCGGTCCTTTAGTCCTGAAACGGCGCGGCCGCGGTCGACGGACAGTTCGGCCACGATCTCGCCCATCAGACCGACCACGCGAGCTGCCATGCCCAGCGCCTGCGGAACGGTTTCGTAGGCCTGCATTCGATTATCCATCTGGCCGCTCGGCGTGCGTGCCGCGGCCGCCATCGCAGCCTGCAGACCGATCAGACGGTTCGCGGCGCCGCGGACATAGGCGAGTGCAAACGGATTGCGCTTGTTGGGCATGATCTTGCTGGCGCGGCTGTGGCAGTCGGACAGCCGTACGGTACCGAATTCACGGGTGGCGAAGACCATGAGGTCTTCGGCGAGCCGGTCGATCGAGACGACGCATGCAACGGCGCTGCCCAGCGCCTCGATGGCAAGATCGGATTGCCACATCGCGTCCCGCGCGTGAGCCACGGGAGCCGCAAAACCCAGTCGCCGTGCGAGCGCCGTGCGATTCTGGAACGTCAACGAGCCGTTGGAACTCCCGATCCCGGCGGGAGACAAATTGAAGCGGGTGAAAAGGCCATCGAGCCGATCGAGATCGCGAAACATCGGAGACACGAAGCCGAGCAAATAATGGCCGAAGGTGGTCGGCTGTGCGGTCTGCAGATAAGTGTAGTCGGACATGATCGTAAAACGATGGGTCTTGGCGTGGGCGACGAAGATCGTTGCTGCCTCGATCAGCTCCAGCGCCAGCGCGATGATTTCGTCTCGAACGGTCATGTGGAACGCGGTGGTCAGCGCTTCGCGCCTAGCGCGCGCCATGCCGAGCCACCCTGCTGCCGGGGTACGTTCCACAAGCCAGGCTTCGCGGTTCGTGTAGAGGTCGCCGTCCTCGGCCCGCCATGGCGAACATTCGCTGGTTGCCTCGAGTTGACGCAGAGCTGCGAGAAGCTCGCGTGCCAGGGCGGCCGGCGTCATACCCTCCCGCGCGAGCGTGAGCGTGTGGGCGATGTCGACCCAGTCCAGAGCGGAGGCGAGTCCGGCCTGCGCCGCAAGATCCTCGGAAAACGCCGCTTCGACCAGACGCCGCGACGGAGCGTGGTTCAGCCTGCTGTCCAACTCGAGGACGCGAGTCGAACTTTCCGAGGCCCTTGATGATGCGCTCATCATTTGGCTTCCACCACCGCGCTAACGAAAGCCGATTCGACCTGAGCCGGGTCCCAACGCCCCGTCTTCCGATGCTGCTCCGCAATGGGTGAAAGCGATTCGAAGCGCAAACCAGACCGCAACGCTTCAAGCGCAATAACCTGGCCGGGCTCGATATTGCCGAGACCGACATTGGCGCCGAAGCGCTGGATCAGATAGGCCTGCTGGCTTTTCTTTGGCGCCTCCCAGATCAGGCGGTTGGCGTGTTCGCCGAGATGGCGGACGATGGTCTCGAGATAATCCTGTTTAACACCGCCGTGGCGGTCGTAGACGCCAATTCCTTCCCCGGACTCACGCCCCTCGACCACGACCCACCGCGAGCCCCATGCGATATCCAACGCCGCCTGCTCAGCCAGTGCCTCGGGCTCCGGCTGGCGGGTGGGATCTTTGCTCCCGACTTCGCTCAGGACGATCAATCCAGCATCGATAGCGCAAGCGATGACGCGCCGGCGGCGATCTTTTGGCAATTCGATGGTGCCATCGGAAACCTCGACGGCACGGAAACCCAGCGCCTTGGCGCGCCGCATGAAGAAGCGGCAATGCTGCTGCATGATCGCAGCCTCAAGCAGCGTGCCGCCGGGATAGGTGATGATGTCCTCCGCCGCCAGGCATTCCAGCTTGCGGGAAAGAATGGCGAGCGGCACGAGGGCGGACGTTCCGAAACCAAATTTCCAATGATCGATGTGGGCCGCAGCAATACCCAGCAAGTCTTCCGTCGCCGCAAGGCCCAGCCCGCTGTCGATGACCATGCTGATGCCGACAGTTCTCGGGCGCGCGTAGCGCCGGTCCATCGCCTGATCGAGCGCCCAAACACCGGCCCAGGGTCGATCAACCGCACGCGGGTTCATTGCACAACTCCTTCAGGGCGCGCTCAACCATCGCCAGATCCGCCCCCCAGGGCACGATCATCACTTCGCCATCGCGCTCAATATCGAATTCGAGCAGGCAGCATTTCAGAAGAGTCCGATCCGACCGCTTACCCGCAATGGCACGGGGACACATTTCGATCCGCGGCGGCTCGTCGCCGTAATAGTGACGATGGAATTGCAAGCTGCGTTCGCAGCCGATCAGCGTCCAGTCTTCGCGGTGGCCAGGGCGCTCGTCGAGAAAATGAACGGGCGAACCGAGAGCGTCCAGGCCGCCCGAACGGCAGGGGACGAGGAAGCTGGACGGCTGCGCGCCCGATGCGAGCCCCCGCAGATCAATGCGTTCGAGGACCGGCTTGATCGGCGGCAGAACCGCGTAGCTCAGAACGTGCTCCACCAGACCATAAAGCTTCGGCGGCTCCGGAGGAGCGACCTCCACGATCCGCAGCACGAGCGGGTCGGGATGGTGGATGAAATTGACATGGTCGTACTTGCCTTGGCAGACCAGCGTACCATCAACACCGACACTGGAGCGCGCCGCAAGCCGCGCTAGCGCGGACGGATTAGCGCAATCGGTGTCCGGCGCGTGCACCCATCGGCAGCTATCTGGAAGCGCCACGACTTCGACATGAACGATCGGCTCGAACAGATTGGTGCGGTCGCTGCAACCAATCGCAACCAGGGCCACTTCATCAGCGCGTCCCCGCAGGACGATGAAATTGGTCCGCCTATACGCCTCGCGACCGATCAGATGCGCGGTGATGGCCGCAACGGTCATCTTCCCGGCATAATGCTGGACGCTCACCCCACGATAGGGAAGCTCCACCACGTTGCGGCGATTGGCATACGACGGCCAATCGCTGGCGGAAGAACCCTTTGGTGGCGAAACGTCAGTGCTCATCGATCCCATCCCTCCACCAGGCGGCGAATCTGCGAGGGCGATCCTCGGGTCGAAGCGCTCGCTCGTGAATGCGTAAGTGGCCGAGCCGGCGCACGATCGCCACAGCCGCGGCGTCGGGCACAGACCGGGTCGGAGTCCATGATCTTTGCCAGACGACCG
>JADLEG010000242.1 GCA_020846275.1 Alphaproteobacteria bacterium | reverse complement strand
TGTGCGGCGTCGTCCGGGCATTCTTGTGGGCGTTCATCCGGGTTGTCCCCCTGCTAGTTGATGGCTCGCACCAACCAGCTTCCAGGCTTCACCCCGGATGAACAACCCGATCAGAATTCACACCTAGTAGTCCAGCCGGCCGTAGAGATCGTCGAACGGCACCATCACGTAGCGGGCATAGGCCGGGCGCTGCGTCAGCCGCCGGTACCACGCCTCGACGTTCGGCACGGCGGGACGCGCGATGTCCATGCCGTAGTAGCGGTAGAGCGACACGCCGGCCGGAATATCCGCCAGCGTCAGCGCGGCGCCGCCCAGGAAGTCGCGCCCGGCCAGCGCGCGGTCGAGCATCGCGAAATGCCGCGCGCAGGCCGCGATCTTCGCCTCGACCGCCGGCATGTTCCGCTGCGCGGCCGGCGTGCGGTACCAGCCCCAGAACACGCCCATCAGGAAATCGGGCTGCAGCGTCGTCGCCGACCAGTCCATCCACTGCTCGGCCCGTGCCCGCACGGCGGGGTCGTCGGACCAGAAGCCCGGCCGGCCGTACCGGGCCGCCAGATAGCGCAGGATCGTCTGCGATTCCCATACCACCGTGCCGTCGTCGTCGATCACCGGCACGCGGCCATGCGGGTTCATCGCGCGGAATTCCGGCGTGTCGAGGCCGCCGAACGCGCCGCCCGCCGGGATGTGCTCGTGGGCCAGGCCCAGCTCGCCCACCAGCCACATCACCTTCTGCACGTTGTACGAGTTGAGCCGGCCCCAGATTCTGAGCATCGCTATTCTCCCTTGCCGCGGAACGCGGCCAGCAGCGCGCGCGCCGCGGCGCCGGGGGTCAGCGCGCCCGCATCGAGCTTCGCCTCCAGCGCCGGGATCAGCCGCGCGGCCGCGCGGTCCGCCTTCAGCGCCTCCATCAGCCCGTCGCCGACCTCGGTCCACAATCGCGCGCGGGCCTGGCGCGCGCGCCGGCCGGCGATGCCGCCCTCGGCCGCGCCCTCGGCCGCGCCCTTGGCCTCGCCGGCCTGGCGGAAGCGCGCGATCGCGTCCCACACCTCGGGCACGCCCTTGCCCGTGAGCGCCGAGCACTGCATTACCGCCTGCCGCCACCAGGGCGAGGGCGGGCGCAGCAGGCGCACGGCGTTGGCGTAGTCGGCGGCGGCGCGGCCCGCCGCGTCGACATTCTCGCCGTCGGCCTTGTTGACCACCAAGAGGTCGGCCAATTCGACCACGCCGCGCTTGATGCCCTGCAATTCGTCGCCGGCATTGGGCAGCAGCAGCAGCAGGAACAGGTCGGTCATGTCGGCGACCGCCGTCTCGGACTGGCCGACGCCCACCGTCTCGACCAGCACGACGTCGAAGCCCGCCGCCTCGCAGACCAGGATCGCCTCGGCCGTGCGCCGCGCCACGCCGCCGAGCGTGCCGCCCGACGGCGAGGGCCGGATGAAGGCGGCATCGCTGCGCGTCAATTCGGGCATGCGCGTCTTGTCGCCCAGGATCGCCCCGCCGCCGCGCCGGGACGACGGATCGACCGCCAGCACCGCCACGCGATGCCCCCTGGCGATCGCGTGCAAGCCCAAGGCCTCGATGAAGGTCGACTTGCCCACCCCCGGCGTGCCGGTGATGCCCACGCGGATCGACTTCCCGGCGTGCGGCAGCAGCGCCGCCAGCAGCGCATCGGCCTCTTCGCGATGGTCCGCGCGCGTCGATTCCACCAGCGTGATCGCCCGCGCCAGCGCGCGCCGGTCGCGGGAGAGGATCAGCGACGACAGCGACTCTTTCGTCATCGTTTCAATTTTCTGTCCCCCCTGCCCTCGCGGGAGGGGGATAGGGGGAGGAGGCCGCTGTTCACCATCAACTCGATCGTACGCACCACCCCTTCCAAGTTCGCCATCACGTCCCGATTGGAAAACCGAACTACCCTGAAACCCTGCTCGTCCAGATATCGCGTACGTCGAGCATCGTCTTCGAGCGTCTGCCGATGGGACTCGCCATCAATCTCCACAACCAGCCGCGCCGAAAGGCAGACGAAATCGACAATGTAGTAATCGATGCGGAACTGCCTTCGGAACCGCACTCCAGCCACGCGCTTGTCGCGGAATTGATGCCAGAGCAATTCCTCCGCCGGCGTCGCGTTGATGCGCAGGCGCTTGACGCGCGCGTCGATCATGGGCAGCACCGACGCGACGGGAAGCCCTCCCCCTACCCCCCTCCCGCAGGGGGAGGGGGGACCGGAAAGAAGTCGCGCGCTCCACTTTGTCCCCCCTCCCCTCGCGGCAGCGCCAGTGTTGGGTTCGGTTCCGCTGCCAGCGCGCCATCGTCGAGCTGGCAGTATTCATCACCCCACTGGTCCCAACCGGGGCGTTGATGCCGCGCAAACAACTCCAGCCGCGGGCCGCGGCTGCACGCTTCGATCAGGTCGTACATTTCGTCGGGCTTGCGCGAGTGCTCGCGCTTACGGGTCGGCACCAAGTTCACCTGCCTGCGCCCCGGCGCCAGCGTCCGCGCGTTCTTGCCACGCACGCCAAACAACAGCAGCTCCGTGACATTGCGGAAATAGAAGCCGACCCCGCGCCCGTCCGGTCCGCCGTCCTTGCGCGTCTTGTACCAGACGATGTTGCTCTTGTACTCGAATCCCCAGGCGCTCATGGTCTGCAAACCCTGCGGCAAGAGCGCGTTCGGCACCCACAGATAGAGGTGGCTAACCGGCGCCGCGAGCGCGGCCACAGGCAAGGCATAGATTTCATCGAACTCCATCGTTCGATAGCGATGCAATCGCCGATGCTCCGGCGCCATCTTGCCGGTCGAGTTCGCAAATCGCCACGGTGGGTCAGCGAGGATCGCGCCGTAGCGTCGCTCCTGTACGTGCGTAATCAAAGCCGAACTAACCGGACTCATAACCTCAATCCCCTTGGTATAGCTTCTTGGTGATCCCGAGCACCAAGACCGGGCAGCCACCGGCACCACCGCCTTCGATCTTCGGCAGCAGCTTGCTCATATGCGTGGTCGAGGCGCCTGAGGACTTGCCGCGACCCAGGGCCCTAAAGATTTCCAGAATCTCCGTCGAACGCGTGATGATCACACCGACGCTGAGAACGTCTAGCTCATGCAGCAAACGAAAATTGTTCAGATCCCGATCAAAGAATGGGTCCTTGTTGTTCCATTCAATCTCAAGTCCGATGCGGCTCTTGAAGCAGTCGATCGAATGCGTGGGAGACGGATGCGTCTTGCCGTCGACCATGATCTGCGTATCAAACTTCTTTTCCTTCCAACCGCGTTCGTACAGAGCTTTGTCGATACGACTGGAAACTGATGACTTGTTTTTGCCTGGATCAAAGACGTCCTCTTTGGAGAGCTTGAACGTTGTCATGATTCCAAGGATATCTTCCCATTCATCTGGGAAGGCATTCGCCAAAACAACCGATGCATGGCGCCATTCGTAGACCTCCCAGAAGGCACGAATGTTGCGCGGGACTACTGTCGCCTGAGAGAACATCGCGCCAATCTATGTTCACGATAGGTTCTAGTCAATCCGCTCTTAGTGTACAATTTATAGGCGCGGTAGTAGTGAGACCATCCAAATCTTGATTCTATCCCCAGGCTTTTCCCGCCTTATCTCACCGCCACGATCACCTCGATCTCCACGGGGATGCCGTTGGGCAGCGAGCCCATGCCGACGGCGGAGCGGGCGTGGCGGCCCTTGTCGCCGAACACCTCGACGAACAGGTCCGAGCAGCCGTTGATCACCTTGGGCTGGTCGCCGAACTCGGGCACGGCGTTGACCATGCCCAGCACCTTGACGATGTCCGTCACGCGGTCGAGGTCGCCGTCCAGCGCCTGCTTCATCACCGCGATCAGCACCAGGCCGGTCGCGCGCGCGTGCTTGTAGCCCTCCTCGATCGACATGCCCTGGCCGAGCTTGCCCTTCACCCCCGCGCCCGGCCCCTTACCCGAGAGGTAGAGCAGGTTGCCCACGCGCTTGGCGTGCACGTAGTTGCCGGCCGGGCCGGGCACCGGCGGCAGGGTGATGTTCAGTTCCTTCAGCCGTGCTTCGATGCTCATCGGACGCAATTCCCCCTTCAGCTTGTCATTCCAGCGGTTCGAGATCGCCGACCAGCGTCGGCAGGTATTCGCTGACCGTGGGGTGAATGTACATCGCCCGCTGGATCAGCGTGTAGGGCTGGTCGGCATACATCAGGCCGAGCAGGGACTGCATTACCTCGTCGGCCTCGATGCCCAGGAGCGAGACGCCCAGGATGCGCCGGCTGTCGGCGTCCACAAGGATTTTCAGGAACCCCGCGGTCTCGCTGCGCTCGCGCGCGCGGCCGATGCTCCGCATGTCGAGGCGCCCGGCCAGCACCTTGCGGCCGGACTTGCGCGCCTCGGCGTCGTTCATGCCGGCGCGGCCCAGCGGCGGGTCGATGTAGAGCGCGTAGGCGGGAATGCGGTCGCTGATCCGGCGCTTGGCCCCGTCCAGCAGGTTCTCCGCCACGATCTCGTAGTCGTTGTAGGAGGTGTGCGTGAAGGCGCCGCGCCCGTTGCAGTCGCCCAGCGCCCAGACGCCCGGGACGTTCGTGCGCAGCCGGTCGTCCACCGTGATGTAGCCGCGCTTGTCGACCGCGACGCCGGCGGCCTCGAGCCCCAGGTCCTGCGTGTTCGGCACGCGCCCCACCGCCATCAGCAGGTGCGAGCCCGCGACCGTCCGCCCGCCGCGCCTGCAGTCCAGGCTTACCGCTACGCCCTTGCCGCGCGGCTTCACCGACAGGCACTCGGCATCCAGCCGGACCGCGATGCCCTCGGCCTCCAGGATCGTCTTCACCGCCGCGCTGACCTCGGGATCCTCGCGGCCGATCAGGCGCGGCCCCTTCTCCACCACCGTCACGCGGCTGCCAAAGCGGCGGTACATCTGCGCGAACTCGAGCCCGATATAGGACCCGCCGATCACCACGAGGTGCCGCGGCAGGAAGTCGACCGCAAGCATGGTCGAGTTCGTCAGGTAGGGCACGTCCTCGAGGCCCGGCATGTCCGGCACCAGCGCGCGCCCGCCGACATTGATGAAGATGCGCTCGGCCGTCAGCGTCCGGTCCTTGACCGCGACCGTCTTCGGCCCGGTGAAGCGGGCATGGCCCTTGATCACGGTCACGCCCTTGGTGCCCTTCATCCAGCGCCGGATGCCGGCGCTGCCGCCGCCGGCGATGCGGTCCAGCCGCGCCTTGACTTTCTTCATGTCGACCTGGATGGCGCCGCGGGTCCTGACGCCGAATTCGCCGGCATGGCGCGCGACATGGGCGGCGCGCGCGCTGGCCACCAGCGTCTTGGTCGGGATGCAGCCGGTATTGACGCAGGTCCCGCCGAATTTCCCCCGCTCGATCACCGCGACCGTCATGCCGGCATCGGCCAGGCGCGCGGCGAGCGGCGATCCGGCCTGGCCGGTGCCGATCACGATGGCGTCGAACTGTTCGGCCATGGCCTCCTCCTGCCGTGCAATTCGTCCTTCGAGACGGCGCTGCGCGCCTCCTCATCCTTCGAGACGGCGCTTCGCGCCTCCTCAGGATGACGCGGTTGGTTGCGCACTCAAGGAACGCGTCATCCTGAGGAGGCCCCGCAGGGGCCGTCTCGAAGGATGGGGAACGTCTCCGCGCGCCCCTACTCCGCCGCGACCTCCGCCGCGCGCCCTTCCTCCGCGAAGCGCTCGGCGGCTTCCTGCTGCTTGCGCCACATCGCGGCATAAAGCCCGTCGCGGCGCAAGAGATCGCCGTGGCGCCCGCGCTCGGCGACCCGTCCGTGCTCCAGCACGATGATCTCGTCGGCGTCGATCACGGTCGACAGGCGGTGCGCGATCACCAGCGTGGTGTGGTCGGCCGCGACCTCCTTCAGGCTCGCCTGGATTTCCTTTTCGGTATGCGAGTCAAGCGCCGAGGTCGCTTCGTCGAAGATCAGGATGCGCGGGCGCTTCAGGATCGTGCGCGCGATCGCCACGCGCTGCTTCTCGCCGCCCGAGAGCTTCAGCCCGCGCTCGCCCACCATCGTCTCGTACCCGTCGGGCAGCGCGCGCACGAAGCCGTCGATTCGCGCCAGGCGCGCCGCCTCCTCCACCTCCGCGCGCGTCGCGTTGGGCCGTCCGTAGGCGATGTTGTAGTAGATCGTGTCGTTGAACAGCACGGTGTCTTGCGGCACCACGCCGATCGCCGCGCGCAGGGAGGCCTGGGTCACGTCGCGCACGTCCTGGCCGTCCACCTTCACCGCGCCCCGCTGCACGTCGTAGAAGCGGAACAGCAGGCGCTGGATGGTCGACTTGCCGGTGCCCGACGACCCCACGATGGCCAGCATGCGACCCGCCGGCACCGCGAAGTCGACGCCCTTCAGGATCATGCGCCGCTCGTCGTAGCCGAAGGTCACGTCCTCGAACGCGACCGACCCGCCCGCCAGCGCCAGGGCCGGCGCGCCCGGCTTGTCGGCGATCTCGGTCGGCACGCCCAGCAGGTTGAACATCGCCTCCATGTCGATCAGCGACTGCTTGATCTCGCGGTAGACCATGCCCAGGAAATTGAGCGGCAGGTAGAGTTGGATCAGGTAGGTGTTGACCAGCACGAAGTCGCCCGGCGTCATCGTGCCGGCGACCACGCCCGACCCCGCCATCAGCATCACGATCGTCACGCCCACCGCGATGATGAAGCCCTGGCCGATGTTGAGCAGCGACAGCGTGGTGTGGCTCTTGACCGAGGCCGCCTCGTAGCGCGCCAGCGCCTTGTCGTAGCGCCGCGCCTCGTGCTCCTCGTTGCCGAAATACTTGACCGTCTCGTAGTTCAGCAGGCTGTCGATCGCCTTGGTGTTGGCCTCGCTGTCGCTCTGGTTCATGGCGCGGCGGAACTTGATGCGCCACTCGGTCACGGCCAGCGTGTAGGCGATGTAGAGCGCGATGGTGACGAAGGTCACCGCCGCGAACGCCAGGTCGTAGAGCCCCCACAGGATGCCGCAGACCAGCAGGATCTCGAACAGGGTCGGGAAGATGCTGAACAGCGTGAAGCTCAGCAGGTTGTCGATGCCCTGCGTGCCGCGCTCGATCGCGCGGCTCAATCCGCCGGTCTGCCGCTCGATGTGGAAACGCATCGAAAGCGCGTGCAGGTGGCGAAACACGCCGAGCGCCAGGGTGCGGATGGCGCGCGCCTGGACCTTGGCGAACACGAAGTCGCGCAGTTCGGCGAAGAGCTGCGCCAGCACGCGCGCGCAGCCATAGGCCAGGATCATGGCCACCGGCAAGGCCACCGGCAGCGCCGCCGCCGCGCCGACGGCCTGCGCCGGCGTCAGCGCGTCGATCGCGTGCTTGTAGAACAGCGGCACGTAGACATTGGCGATCTTGGCGGTCGCCAGGCAGGCGAGCGCCAGCACCACCCGTCCCCGCAGGCCCCAGTCGCGCGGCCACAGATGCGGCAGCAGCCGGCGGATCGCGCCCAGCTGGAACGCCCGGCCGGAAGCCCCGGCCTCGCGGGGCGGCATCATCGGATGCGGGGGGCTCATCGGGCCGGCACCGGGCCGGAAATGTCGTGCGTAATCACGCCCCTAATATGGGGGTCCGGGCCGGGGAAGTCACGGGGGGCGGCCGGCGAGAGGGCGGGCCGCACCGCCCCCGCCGCCGGTTCCTTCGAGCTGCGTCGCGCGGTCCCCACCCCCGCGCGGCGCGGCGCCTCAAGCCGTTTCGGCCGCGGCGGCCGCGCCCGGCTGGGGCCGCGCCACCGACGCGGGGTCGAGCGCGCCGGCGATCATCCGGTATTTCACCTGGGCCGTGGTGCTTTCGCGGAAATAGTTTATCAGGTCGCCCCAGGGGTCGTTGAGCTGGGCCAGGCCCGACAGGAACGCCACCACCGTGCCGATCTCTGTGCGCCCGGTGATGACGAACCAGCCGCCGACCAGAAGGATGCCGGTCACGCCGATATGGTAGGTGCCGTTCATCAGAAAATTCATCAGAAACTTGCGCCGGAAAATCTGCATGTTCAGCATGAACACGCTGGCGATGCGCCGCTCGAACAGCGCGCGGCCGAGCGGCGTCGCCTCGCGCCGGCTGTCCTCGATCAGGCCCGCGCTCACCTCGCGCACCACGCGGATGCGCTCGGCCGCGCGGCGGTTGATCGCGCGCTGCAGCAGCGGCACGAAGACGAGCTGCGGCGAGAACAGCAACAGGCTCGCCAGCGCCATCCAGGGCTGCAGGAACACCATGTAGCCGGCCACGGTCAGAAGGATGCCGCCCTGCAGCAGCGGCTCGGAGATGCTGATGCCGATGAAGCCGCCCACCGGCTCGACCTCCGAGATCACCATGGCGATCTCGACGCCCTCGGCCTGCGCCGCCTCCTCCGCCGCCGCGTGGTTGCCCACCAGCGGCGCCATCAGCGTGTGGATGCGCCGGCGCAGGTCGATCGTCGCCGCCTCGCCGACATAGCCGCGATAGACGTTGAGGCAGAGCTTGGTAAAGCCCATGGTCAGCGCCAGCCCGGCATAGGCGCCGCAGAGCAGCACCAGCGTCTCGAGGTCGCTGCCGCGGATCACGTCGTTGACGATGCGCCGCTGCAGTTCCAGCGGCCCCATGCTCATCAGGAACACGGCGACGGCCAGCGTCGACAGGGCAAGCTGGTGCCGTCCGGTGGCCCGCCACAGATAGCCGTAGACGGTGCGCGGCAGCGGTTCGCCGCGCACCGCGCCGTCGCCGATGCGAAGCTGCCGAAGCGAGCCGGGCATGGGGATTCCGTCTTTGCCAGTACCGGGGCCAGCTTGCCCGCCGCCCCGGGCGGACTCCTTGACCTGGGTCAAAAAAGCGTCAGGCGCAGCTACTGCGGCCCCACGGGGGCCGGCACGGCCTGCCAACCGCCGGGACATTCGGCCACGTAGGGGTAGTAGCCCGCCGGATTCTGGCAATAGTAGTAATACGTCTGCCCCGGCGGCGCGGCCGGCGCGGGCGCCGCGTAGTAGGCCGGCGGCCGGTACGGATCGGGGTAGGGATAGACCGGCGCCTCGTAGGGATACCAGAGACCGCCGAAATTCCACCACCAGGCCAGGCGCCCGTCGTGCCAGCCGCGATGCCACTGCCCGGCGCGCCAATGGTCGAAGTCGCGCTCGTGGAACCGCCTGATGTCGTGGCCCTGCCAGCGCGGCGGGTTGTGGAACTGCGGCGGATGCTTGGTGTGGCCGTGATCGGCCTGCACCGCCAGGGGAAGGCCGAGCGCAGCTAGCCCGGCGGCGACGGCGACGACGCGCGGGACGGCACGGCGGCGATGCGATTCAGTCATGGCAGTCTCTCCCGGACTCCGACAATCCGTCGCGGTTTTGAGGAAGATTGTCGCGATCAAGCACCGCTGCGCCGTTCGCCGCCATGATCTCGATCAATGGCGCCGTGCGTCATCATCCTGACCGCGGCGTGATGGAAAAAATCCGTAGATTCCCCTGCGCTGCTAGGCCGTCGTTAAGGCATCGCCCCCTATTGTCGCGGCGGCGGGCACGCAAGCTTCAAGCCCGCACGGACCGGCAGAAGGGTCCCGCAATCCAGAAAGGAGCACGTCGTGGCAGTCGGTGGAGTTGGATCGATCAGCGCCTTCCAGGTGCAGGCGGCACCCCAGGCGACGCCGCAGGCGAAGGCCGCGGAAGAGCAGAGCGAATCGGCAGCGGTAAAGGCGAGCGAAGGCGAGACGGACAAGGAGAAGTCCGCCACCGCCACCGCCTCGTCGAACAGGCTCGTCGACATCAAGGTCTAGGCGACCCGATCCGGCGCGTCTTGCCGGGCGCGTCACGCCCGGCGAGGCCGCCTCGACAGCGCGGGCATGACGCCGGCGCGCCGCCGCGATAGGCTTCGCCACGACGACGCGCGCCCGGAGCCCGCATGACCGACCCGATCCCGCCGGTCGACATTTCCGACTGGAAGCCGGCCCCCTTCGATCTCGGCGGCGAAACCGCGTTTGCCGTGGGCGACGGGCATGGCTGTGCGAACGGGCTCCGCGCGCTGCTCGCCGCGATCGCCACCGCAGCGGCTGAATGCGCGCCTGCCCGGCCGGCCCACGGGCGCCTCGCTTCGGCGGAAAGGGAAGACGGGTGGATATCCATCGGTTCATGAAGGGCTACAAGGACGCCTGGGAGAACCGGGACGACGCGAAGTTCTGCGCGATGTTCGCGGCCGACGGCGCCTACCACAACACGCCCTTCGCGGTTCAGCGCGGGCACGCGGCGCTGGCCGCGTACTGGCAGCGGGTCAAGCTGCAGCAGGACGTGGCGCTGACCTACGAGATCCTGGCGGCCACACCGGACGGCGGCATCGCGCATTGGCACGTCACCTATCAGGTCGCCTCCGAGGAGTTGTTCCGCATCTGGGCCGCATCGACCGGCACCAACCTGGTCGCGCGCAAGCCGGGCGACCCCCTGCCCCGCATGGCGCTGGACGGCATCCTCACGGCCCGCTTCGCCGGCGGGCTCTGCCGGGAGTGCCGCATCTGGTGGCACAGCCTGCCGATGGCAAGCTGACGCGCCGGCGGATGACGCCCCGGCATTCGACGGTAGACTGGCGCGCAAATCCGTGGCGGGCAGGAAGCCGGCCATGCGTTCCGCACAGGAGGTGAGTATGCCCCGCGCTTTCGTCAGATTCGCCGGCGCCGCGCTGCTTGCACTGGCGTTACCGCCGCCGCCGGCCGCGGCCGATGCCGCCACCTTCCGCTTCCAGAAGGAGGCGCAGGATTCCTGCCCTGGCGACCAGGTGGTGTGGCTCAACGCCGAGAGCGGCACCTATTACCGGCGCGGCCAGAACGCCTATGCCAGCACCCGCTACGGCGCGGGCGGGTTCACCTGCCGCGGCGATGCCGAGAAGAACAAGCACAAGCCCGGCGCCGATTTCGGCCAGCAGGACAGCGGCCAGCAGAACTACCGGATGATCGAGCCGCCCGCGAAGAAACCTGCGGGTCGGCCTGGGAGCCAGCCCGCGGACCAGGCCGACGAGGCCGAATAGCGCGCCGCCCCTCGGCGCCCCATCTTGGGCGCCCCATCTTGAAAACCGCGCCGTCTTGACAGGCGCCCCGCGCTTGGCCGTACTTGACGCTCGATGATTCCGGGAGGAACGCGCGATGGCTCCAGCCGCAGCTCCAATGCCCGCCGCGGCAGCGCCAGCCGCGCCGAAGCTGCTATCCGCCGCCGCATTGGCGCAGTACCGCCGCGACGGATACTGCTTCCCCGTCCGCGTCATGCCGGCGGCCGACGCGCAGGCGATCCGCGCCAGGCTCGAAGCCTACGAGGCCGCGACCGGCGGCGCGCTCAAGGGCAACCTGCGCCACAAGACGCATCTGCTGTTCCCCTGGCTTTACGACCTGGTGCAGCACCCCCGCATCCTCGACGCGGTCGAGGACATCCTCGGCCCCGACCTCCTGTGCTGGTCGTCCAGCTTCTTCATCAAGGAGGCGCACGACCCCAGCTTCGTGTCCTGGCACCAGGACTCGACCTATTGGGGCCTGAGCGAGCCCGACGTCGTGACCGCCTGGGTGGCGCTGTCGCCCAGCACGATCGAGGCCGGCGCGATGCGCGTCATTCCCGGCACGCAGGGCGACCAGATCGCGCACCGCGACACGTTCGACAAGCGCAACCTTTTGACCCGCGGCCAGGAGGTGATGGTCGAGGTCGATGCGTCCAAGGCCGTGGACCTGGTGCTCGCGCCCGGCGAGATGTCGCTGCACCACGTGCGCATCGTGCACGGCTCCGAGCCCAACCGGTCGGACGACCGGCGCATCGGCTACGCGATCCGCTACATCCCCACCCGCATCCGCCAAGTCGCCGGCCCGCGCGACAGCGCCACCCTGGTGCGCGGCGCCGACCGCTTCCATCATTTCGACCACGAGCCGCGCCCGGCATCCGACCTGGCGCCCGGGGCCGTGGCGCTGCACAAGGCGATCGCCGACCGCCAGGCCAAGATCCTCTACCGCGGCACCAAGATCGAAGGCTTCGACGCCGACGCCGCGCGCAAGACGTCGTAGCGCCGCATCGGTCCGTGCCGTCCCGTCAACGCGGGTTCGTCGATCGGGCGGAAGTGCGGCCGCCCGCGATGGCGATCGCCGCCGCCGCCCCCAGCGCCGGCATCAGCCAGAACGCGGGCGCGTCGAGGGTCCACAAGGTCACGCCCGTCACCGCGCACCACGCGAGCGGCAGGGGCAGCAGCGCCGCCAGCACGCGCGTGCGCAGGCCGGACGCGACGAGCGCGCCCAGCGTCGCGGCGACGGTCGGGTCCGGCGCGATGCCGAAGATCTCCGCCTGCGCCCAGGGACGGCCGGCGAGCGGCGCGATCAGCGGATAGATCGCCACCGCCAGCACGATGATCGCCAGCCCGACCCGGCGCCGCGCATCGCCGGGTGCCGCGGCCTCCGGGTCCCGCCGCGCGACGCCCAAGGCCAGCAGCAACGCCGCCTGCGCGACGAACGCGAGCGCGAATTGCATGCCGGCCAGGTGGATCGTCGCGAGCTGCCCGCGCAGATAGGTCTGGGCGACGAACAGCCACGAAGCCGCCAGGATCGCGAACACGGCGCGGCGCTCGATCCGGTCGCGCCGTTGATCCTTCGAGACGGGTCCATCGCTACGCGATGGCCCCTCCTCAGGATGACGCGTTTCTTGGGAGCCCAACTGAATCGCGTCATCCTGAGGAGGGCCGTAGGCCCGTCTCGAAGGATGAGGAGCCCGCGTAAGCGGGCGTCTCGAAGGATGAAGAGCCCCGACACCCCCCGAAGGACGAGGCGCGCCGGCGACCAGCCACGCCATCGCCGCGCCCAGCGCCGACATGACGAGCTGCGCGGGCCAGACGGCGTCGTTGTTGATCGCGAACAAGCGGAAATACGTGCGCGGCGAGAAATGCAGCAGGTCGCGCGGCGAGTAGGTGAAGTATTCGAGGATCTGCCCGATCAGTTCCATCGACCGGCACCGGGCGGCAGGCGCCGGCTAGAGGCCCCGGACATAGGCGGCCATGCGCTGGCGCATCGCCGGGTCGGGCGCGCGGCCCAGCGCGGCGCCCATGTTCTCGACCACGTGGTCGACGCGGCTGGTGGCGGGGATCGCGCAGGTGATCGCGGGGTGCGAGACGATGAACTTCAGCAGGAACTGCGGCCAGCCCGCGCAGTCGATCTCCGCGGCGAAGTCCGGCAGCTTGCGGTTCTTCAATTCCTCGATCAGCGCGCCCTCGCGGAACGGGCGGTTGGCGATCACCGCCATGCCCTTCTCCGCCGCCAGCGGCAGGATGCGCTGCTCGACCTCGCGGTCGGCGACGTTGTAGGTCACCTGCACGAAGTCGATCGGCTGCGTCGCCATGATGCGTTCGATCTCGGCGTGGCGCATGCCGTGCGAGGTGGTGACGCCGATATAGCGCACGCGGCCCGCGGCCTTCATCGCGCGGAGCGTCTCCAGGTGCTTCTCCCAGGCCAGGATGTTGTGGACCTGCAGCAGGTCGAACTTCTCGACGCCCCACAGAAGACGCGATTCCTCGATCTGCGCCGGGCCGGACGCGCCCGACGCGGTCCACACCTTGGTCGCGGCGAACAGCACGCCCGGCATGCCCAGCTTCTTCAGCCCCGCGCCGATCACCGCCTGCGACGAGCCGTACATCGGCGAGGAATCGATCATCCGCCCGCCCGACGCGAAGAAGGCGCGCATCACCTCGGCGCAGGCATCGCGCCCCTGCCGGTCGTTGCCGACATTGAAGGTGATCCAGCTTCCCAGCCCGACCACCGGAACCGCCTCGCCGCCCGGCTTGATCGGCCGCGACGCGACCCGACGCAATTGGGCGCCCGCCAACTGGGCGCCCACCGGCGCCGGCGCGACGGCCGAGCCCGCGCCCCCGACGACGGCGGCGGCCGAGGCCGCGCGCAGCAGGCGCCGGCGCGACAGTCTGGCTTCAGGTTCCATGGCGGAGCTCCTTGGCTTCAGATCCCCGGCACCATGATGCCACACCGGCGCGGCCGGATCGACGCGCGCCACGTGGATGTGAACGCGCGGGTGGAGCCCACCCGCGGACGCGCGGGTTGAATCGACCGCCCGCGCGTTCTAAGAATGCCGGCCGCTTGAATTCGAAGGAGATGCAGCATGGACCGCTTCACCGGCGGATGCCTGTGCGGCAACGTCCGCGTCGTGGCGACGGGACGCCCCTACCGGGTCGGGATCTGTCACTGCCTCGACTGCCGCAAGCATCACGGGGCTCTTTTTCATGCGTCGGCCATCTTCCCGCGGGAGGCGGTGACGATCGAGGGCGAAACGCGCGACTACGCCGGGCGGTTCTTCTGCCCCCGCTGCGGCTCGACCGTCTTCGGGCGCAGCGCGACCGAGATCGAGGTCAACCTGGGGTCTCTCGATGCCCCCGACCAGCTGCAGCCGACCTACGAACTCTGGACCATCCGCCGCGAGTCCTGGCTGCCGCCGTTTCCGCGCACGCGGCGATACGAGCGGAACCGCGACCCCAAGGCGGGTCGGTCGGAGGAGTAGGCTTCGCGGCTTCCTCTGATCCCGCGCCCGCTTCCGCATCGCCACCGCGTGCGAAGTGGCCTATACGCGCGGAAGCCACCAAGACACCAAGGCAAGGAAGGAAGATTCACCACCACGACACGACGTGCACCACGTCAAAAACCACAGATCGCGTTCTGGCGTCGTGCCCGTGGTGCCGTCGTGGTTCGAGTCTTCTTCTTGGTGTCTTGGTGTCTTGGTGTCTTGGTGTCTTGGTGTCTTGGTGTCTTGGTGGTTTCCAAGCTGAAATCGAACCGACGCGCGGCCACGGCGCGCGTAGCCCCCTCCCCCTATCCCTCTCCCGCAAGGGGAGGGGGACTCGAAATCTGCGTCCCGGCATCGCGCCGTCAATCAAGCGCCCGATGGACGTTCGCTTCTGTGCGGTCCGTCAAACACTCGACCGGACAGCCGTGGGACAAGCCGGCGATGATGGCGGCAACTGCGCGCGGGATACGCGCTCGCTCAAATCACGATCGACATCCCGCCGTCGACCACAAGCGTGTGGCCGGTGACGTAGGCCGCGGCGTCGCTCGCGAGGAAGACGGCGGCGCCGGCGATCTCGTCGGGCCCGCCCCAGCGCTTCATTGCCACCCGGTTGCGGATCCACTCGTAGCGCGGCGGGTCGGCCTTGAAGTCGTCGTTGATCTCCGTCTCCATGTAGCCGGGCGCGATGGCGTTGACCGTGACGCCCTTGGGCGCGAGTTCGACCGCAAGCCCGCGCGTCAGGCCCTCGAGCCCGGTCTTCGCCGCGACATAGGCGGTATTCGTGCCGCGGCTGATCTTTGTGTTGATCGACGAGATCATCACGATGCGGCCCCAGCCGCGCTTGACCATGCCGCGGGCGGCGTGGCGCGACAGGCGGAAGCAAGAGTCGAGCGCCACGTCGAGCACGCCGCGCCATTCCTCGTCGGTGGTCTCGAACAGGTCGTGCGGCACGCCCCAGGCCGCGTTGTTGACCAGGATGTCGAGCGAGCCGTGGCGGCGCTCGATGTCGTCGATCGCCGCCTCCGACGCACGGCGGTCGCAGACGTCGAACGACGCAACGGCCGCCTTGCCGCCCGCGGCCTCGATCTCCCTGCGTCGCGCCTCGAGCGTCGCCGGCACGCGGCCGTTCAGCACCACGGTCGCCCCGGCCTTGGCGAGGCCGCAGGCCATGCCGTAGCCCAGGCCGCGCGAGCCGCCCGTCACCAGGGCGACCCGCCCGCCCAGCGAAAACATGTCGTTCATCGAACCCCATCTCCAGATGACAATTGCAAACGCCGCCCACCCCGGGCTTGGCCGGCGCACGCACCCGGCGGGTGTCCGGCCGACTTCCGCGACACTATACGTGAAGCGGCCCCGGCGCCGTAGCGCCGCCGGCCGCTTCCTTGCGCTTTCGGCGCGACCGGGTAGAATGCCGCGCCATGTGCACCCTGCCCTTCCGACAACAACGCCGAAAGCGGGCCTGAGAAATCGCGATCGCCGCGCGATGCGCGCGGCCAGTTGTTGGCGTGGCGCGGGCCGGATGGCCGCGCCGAGGGGACAGGGGATATCCATGGATTTCGGACTCTTCGTGCGCGGGCTCATGATCGGGCTCGCCATTGCGGCGCCGGTCGGGCCGATCGGCGTCTTGTGCATCCGCCGCTCGCTGGCCGGCGGCTTCGCGCTCGGATTCCTGACCGGCATGGGGGCGGCCGCGGCCGACGGCGTCTACGGCGCGGTCGCGGCGTTCGGGCTGACGGCCGTGTCGGGATTCCTGATGGCGCAGCAGAAATTTCTGGCGCTGGGCGGCGGCATCGCGCTGATCTGGCTGGGCTGGCAGACCGCGCGCCGGGCGCCGGCGACGCGCGAGGCGGCGGCGGGCAAGGCCGAGAGCCTCGCCGGCGCCTTCGCCTCGACCTTCGTGCTGACGCTCGCCAATCCGGCGACGATCCTCAGCTTCATCGCCGTGTTCGCGGGACTGGGACTCGGCGCCACGCCCGGCACCGCCGGCGCGGTCGCCGTGGTGGCCGGCGTGTTCATCGGCTCGGCCGCGTGGTGGCTGTTTCTCGCCGGCGCGATGGCGGCGCTGCACCGACAAGTGCCTCCCGCGGCGGTCGCGTGGATCAACCGCGTCTCGGGCGCCGTCCTCGCCGTCTTCGGAATCGCCGCACTACTGAGTCTGCTGCTCGTCTGACTTCCGCTCGCGTCCCTTGCCGCCCTGCTGCGGCGGACGCTGCTGTTGCGGCTGAGCCTGGGGCGGCTGTCCCTGGGGCTGCGGCCTGGCCTGCGGAGCGGCCGGAGGCTGCTGACGGCGCGCCTGCTCGGCCTGCGCGCGGGCGGCGTTCTCCTGTGCGCGGCGCTCCTGGTCCTGCTGCGCGCGCGCCGCATTCTCCTGTTGAGCCCGGCGCTGCTGGTCGGCCTGCGCGCGGGCGGCGTTCTCCTGCGCGCGGCGCGCCTGGTCCTGCTGCGCGCGCGCCGCATTCTCCTGTTGAGCGCGGCGCTGCTGGTCGGCCTGCGCGCGCGCGGCGTTCTCCTGCGCGCGGCGCTCCTGGTCCTGCTGCGCGCGCGCCGCATTCTCCTGTTGAGCCCGGCGCTGCTGGTCGGCTTGCGCGCGGGCGGCGTTCTCCTGCGCGCGGCGCGCCTGGTCCTGCTGTGCGCGCGCCGCATTCTCCTGTGGAGCCCGGCGCTGCTGGTCGCCCTGCGCGCGGGCGGCGTTCTCCTGCGCGCGGCGCGCCTGGTCCTGCTGCGCCCGCGCCGCATTCTCCTGTTGAGCGCGGCGCTGCTGGTCGGCTTGGGCGCGCGCGGCGTTTTCCTGTTGCTGGCGGGCGGCGTTGTCGCGCTGGCGCTGCTGGTCGGCGCGCGCGCGGTCCTGGTCGGCACGCTGGCGGGCCTGGTCCTGCTGCGCGCGCGCGGCGTCCTGGCGCGCTTTTTCCTCGGCGGCGCGGCGGGCCTGGTCGTCCTGCTGGCGGCGCTGGTTCTGGTCGACGCGCTGCGCGGGCGGCGGCGCGACGGCCGGCGCGGGCGCCGTCGCGGCGGGCGCAGGCGTCGCGGGCGCCGGAGCGGGCTGGGCGGTGCGGCGATCGGGCTGCTGCGGCTGGCCGCGGCGGCTGGGATCGAAGACCTCGCGGTTGCGCTGGTTGTCCAGCCGCTCCGGCCCGCGCGCGCCCTGGCGATAGGGATTGCCGTCCTTGCCGACGAAGACGTCGTTGCGCGGTGCGGCAGTAGCGGCCGCGCCCGGCGCCGCACCCGGCGCGGGCTGCGCCTGGCGCTGCTGGGCCGAGCGCTCGCGGTTGCGCTGCGAATCCGCGCGCAGGCGCTCGATCTGCTGCTGGCGCTCGCGCAGGTTCGCCGGCGCGGCGACGGGCTGCACGTTCGACTGGCGCACGACCGCGCGGTTTCCCCAGTTGTTGTAGACGTTGGTGGTCACGTTGTTGACGGTGACGGCGCCGCCGGCCGGACGCTGGGCGCCGGCCTGCTGCCGGCCGCCGCTGCTGCGCGGCCCCGTGTCGCGAACGTTGTCGCGCGGGCCATCCCGGCGGCCGTCGCGCCGCCCGTCCCAATGCGGCCCCCAGAACTGGTTGCCGACGATCGCCGCGGTGGCAAGCCCGAGCGCGAAGCCGGTGAAGGTGCCGGCCGCGAAGCCCGCGCCGCCGCCATAGGTGGCCGGGCGCGCGTAGTAGGTCCGCCCGACCCAGGGCTTGTAGCGATAGCCCGAGCCGTAGACCACCGTGCCGCGCCGCGACACGTAGGTGCCGTAGTAGCCGGGCGTGTAGCCGACATAGACGTAGCGCGGCGTCGCGCCATACACCCGCACGTAGGTCGCGTAATAGATCGGCGAGGCCGGCGGGATGGTGTAGATCACCGGCGGCACGCTGGGCGCCACGATCCACGGCCCGTCGGGCGTCGGCGAGGTGAACCACACGCCGTCCTGCACCGCGTAGTAGGTGTTCGGGTCGACCATGATGACCGGCACCGGCGCGTTGGCGACGTATTGCATGTTCGTGCCTTCGACCGGCATGAACTGCGGCTGGCCGTCGTAGACCGGCGTGAAGCTGGCCTGCTGGCGGTCGATCGTCGCGGTCTGCGGGATCGTGTTGGCGATCATCGCCTCTTCCGCCTGCGGCGTGCCGGCGATCGACACCAGCACCGAGCCCTTGGCGTGCTGTTCGGGAATGCGGCGGAAGTCCGGCGGAAGCTGCGTGCTGTCGACATAGGCCCAGGGCCCGTCGACGCCGCGGGCATGGAACCAGCGGCCCGAGATCAGCACGAAGAATTCCTGGCTGGTCGTGTCGACGAAGATGTCGCTGGCCGTGTTCTGCACGTAGAGGAGCTGCGTGCCCTCGATCGGCACGTATTGCGGCGGGCCGTCGATCGCCAAGAGCTCGGCCGGCACGCCGCTGACATAGATGTCGGGCAGCACGCCATAGGGGCCGGGCTGGTCGTCGTCGTCCAGGATGTCGACGCCGCCCTCGTTCAGCGCCTGCTGCTTGATCTGATCGAAGACGGGCTGCGACTGGTAGGCAATGCTCCAGGGGCCGCCGAGCTCGGGCGCCGTGGCCCAGTAACCGGCGACGCGCAGGAAATAGCGGCCGCTCGACGATTCCTTCAGCAGCAGCACGTTGGTGTTGACCACGCGCTCGAGGTTGGGCGCGACCGAGCGCAGCACCGGCTCGCCGTCCATCGTCACCAGCACGGCGGGGTTGGTGGTGAACAGGATCGCCGGCGGATCGTTGGCGACGTCGATCGCCTGCTCCTGGCCCTTCTGCTGCTGGGCGATGGCGAGGCTGGTCTGGAGCTGGTCGAGCGAGATGACGCGCGCGACGATGCCGGCCTGGCCGTCCAGCGCCTGGTCGACGGTCGGCGCGTATTGCGGCGCGGTCGGGAAGTTGGCGCGCGTGACCTGGACGTCGGCCAGCCAGACGGCGCGGCGGTCCTTGTCCACATCGGTGCGCGCGGTGATCCAGATCGCGCCGAAATGCCGGTCATAGGCGTTGGGCGCGTCGACGTTGATGCCCACCGCCGCCTTCAGGTTCAGGACGTTGCCGTTCCACGCCTCGACCTGCGGCTGGTAGATCATCATGTTGAGGCCGCCGGCATTGACCGCGCGCGGCCAGGGCTGCTCGAACCCCGCCATGTCGCTGGGCATCGCCGCCGACGGCGCCG
>JADLEG010000241.1 GCA_020846275.1 Alphaproteobacteria bacterium | reverse complement strand
CGTGGTTGGGCAATTTGCCCTGCGCCGGGTCCCACCATTCCGCGCGCTTGTAGGCGGCGGGATAGGACAGGGCGGCGGCATGAAGGCCCGCCGCCACGGCGTCGCCGCGCGCGCCCACCACGGTGATATGCACCGGTTCGCGCTGCATCTCGCGCTCGGCCAGCAAGACGCCGGGCAGGAAATCGATCGCGTCGATCACCGCCGGCGAGGCCAGGTAGCCGAAGCCGCGCTCGGCGGCGTCGCGCCAACGCGCCTCGCCGCTCGTCCGGTGCAGCAGGTTCAGGAACCGCACCGCGCCGATGTTCTCGTCGCGCGACTTCACCGGCTTGCCCAGTACGGCCGAGGCCGCGTCGGGCGCGCCGGCGAAAAAGCCGCCGGTCGCTGCATCGGCGAACCGGTCCAGCACGAAGCCCGCGACCTTCTGCGCGCGCTCCAGCCACGCCGGATCCGCGGTCGAGCGATAGAGCGCCAGGAACGCCTGGCCCATCGCCAGGTTGTCGCCAAGGAACGGGCCACCCCGGTCAGCCCCGCCGTGCGAGAGCCCGCCGCCATCGAGCGACCGGTTGGCGACGATCCACCGCGCGGCGCGGAGCGCCCGCTCCAGCGCGTCCTTGTCGCCGGTCGCGTCGTGATAGGCGGCCAACGCCGCGATCGCCCAGCCGTTCTCGCGCGCATACAGGTTCTTGTCGATGCGCGGCGTGGGCTTCGCCTTGCGGCCCTCGGCGTCCAGCGCGAAGAAGTCGTGCCCGTGGTCGCCCTGCACCGAATCCGCATCCTGGCTGACATAGAACGCGCCCTCGGGCGAGGTGAGAAAATCGACCAGGTAGCGATAGACCCTCGCCGCCGCGTCGCGGTGCTCCTGCGTGCCCCATTGCGCGTGGGCCAGCGAATAGAGCGTCAGATGGGATGCCTGGATGCTCATGATCTTCTCGTAGTGCGGCGAGCTCCAGTCGTCCTTGTCGGAATACTGGTAGACGCCGCCCCAGGCCGGATCGATCAGCTTGAAGGACTGCTGCAGCGTGACGCGCGCCATGCGCTCGGCGTCCCTGTCGCCGCGCTTCGCCAGCGCCAGGGCGTATTCCATCGCCTGGGCATCGACGAACTTGTGCAGTTCGCCCCAGCCGCCGTTGGTCAGGTCGTAGCCCTTGCGGAAGAATTCCGCCAGCTCGTCCCGGCGCTCGGCCGGCAGGCGGGTCGCGGCGCTGGCGGCGGTTTCCGCCGGCACGTCGCCGTAGTTGACGGGCGACGGATCGGCGACGATGTCGTTGAGCACGGCGAGGAACTGGTCGGGCTGGCGATAGCCGCGCAACTTGGCGATCTCGGTGCCGTCCGGCCCGAAGATGATGGTCGCGGGCCAGCCGAAATCCTCGTAGCGCAGCGACAGGTCGGGGCGCGAATCCTGATCGACGCGCACCGGGATGTAGTGCTTCGCCATCACCTCCAGCACGGCGGGATCGCGATAGGTCGTGCCTTCCATCACGTGGCACCAGTGGCACCACACGGCCTTCAGGTACAGCACGACGAAGCGGTTGTCCCGCTTCGCCTCGTCGAACACCTGGTCCGAGAAATCGCGCCACTGGATCGCGCCGCCTTCGGATGCGCGCGCGCCATGGCCCAGGGCGATGATCGAAGCGGCCGCCAGGGCCGCCATCAGCATGCGTCGCATTCCACCCGCTCCGCGTCAGGGTTCGCCTTTCCCTCAGTACGGCCCGGGCCTTGATGCGGACGTGACGGCGGTCACAGGCGGCGATCACGCCTGCGCGAGGCGGCAACTATTTGAGTCTAGTGCCCCTTTGGAACCCGACGTTCGCCTCCGGTCTTGCGATCAAGAGATGGCGAACTTCGGGTTCGGGGCACTAGGCGCGCGCGGCGGCCGTCACCCACCCCTGCTCGACCCAGGCGCGCAGCAGGGCCGCGACATGGCCGCCGGCCAGTTCCGGCGCCACAAACGCGCAAAGTCCTTCGCACAATGCGCCGAAGTCCTCGCCGGCCCGCGCGCGGGCCAGCATCGCCGCCTCTTCCGGCGCCAGCGAGCGGAAGAAGTTCTGCCGTCCTTCGGCGGTGTCGTGGCGCCACACGGCGAAGGCCACCGGCGCGTCGCGCCGCTCCGGCGGGCCCATATCGGCCCCGGCATCTTCGTTCAGCGCGTTCCATTGCTCGGGCACGGTCCAGGCGAATTCGAGGACCTGCAGCGAGGGATGGAACGCAAAGCGCAGCCCGGGCCAGTCCGCGGGCGCGATCGCCGCGATCGCCGGCACGTCGAGCGGGTCCGCGTCGGCCGCATCGAAGGCGGTCGCCAGCGCCCATTCCAGCCGCGCGAGTTCGGCCAAGGCCGGCGTGTCGCGCCACGGCGTTTCGGTGGCCAGGAAGTCCGCGAGCCTGTGCCCGAACCAGCGGATCGAGAAATGCCGCGAGGGGTTCGCCGCGATATAGGCGCGGCCCAGCCGGTCGAATTCGTCGTCGCCCAGCACGCGCTTCAGCACGCCGAAATTCGTCTCCAGCGCCTCCAGCAGGCGCAGCGCATAGGCATCGCGATAGACCGCCAGCAGCGTAGCGGCATCGGCCTTGGCGGTGTCGCGCACCTTGCCGGCCATGGTCGCGTCATCGGCGCCGCGGATGAACGCCAGGAAATCGGCCTGCAGCCGTTCGAGCGGCGGCGTGTTGCGCGGGGCCGCCGCCATCACGCGGCACTCCGGCCCAGCGCCGCGCCGGCCACGCGGCGCATCTCGGCCATCTCGGCCAGCAGCTCCGCCAGCGGCGGGATGTTGGCGTCGCGCTCGATCATCGCCGGCACGGCGCCGAAGCGCCGGACCGCCTCGGCGAACAGCGACCACACCGGGTCGATCACCGGCGCATCGTGGGTGTCGATGATGTGGCTGCCGTGGTTCTGGTGCCCGGCCAGGTGGAACTGGCGCACGCGCCGTGCCGGCACGCCGGCAAGATAGGTCAGGGGGTCGAATTCGTGGTTGAACGCGCTGACATAGATGTTGTTGACGTCGAGCAGAATGTCGCAATCCGCGCGCTCGGCGACGGCCGACAGGAACTCCCATTCCGGCACGGCCGAGAAGCTGTAGTCGACATAGCTCGACACGTTCTCCAGCGCGACGCGCCGGCCGAGGAAATCCTGCACGCGCGCCACGCGCTCGGCGATGTGCCCGATCGCTTCTTCGTTGTGCGGCACCGGCAGCAAATCGTGCGCGTTGATGCCGGAATACCCGGTCCAGCAGAGATGGTCCGAGACGATTGCGGGCTGGATGCGTCGCTCCAGCGCCTTCAGTTGCGCCAGGTAGTCCATGTCGAGCGGATCGGTCGAACCGATCGACATCGACACCCCGTGCATGGCCAGCGGATAGCGCGCGCGGGCGCGCTCGAGATTCGCCAGCGGCGCGCCGCCGGGGACCAGGTAGTTCTCGGTCAGGATCTCCAGCCAGTCGACCCGGCTGGGTCCAGTGGGCAGCGCGCCGCCGTCCAGCAGGTCGCCGTAGTGATCGCTGCGCAGCCCCAGCCCGAAGCCTTCGATCTTGCTCGTCATGCCGTGCACGCCTGTCCTGAAAGCGGACCGGGCGCCCGGACCTTTCGGTCGGGGCGCCCGGCCATCTGTCCGGAAGGACGAAGGATCAGCCGCTTAGCTGACCTTGCCGCCCGACTTCTCGCAGGCCGACTTGTCCTTGGCTTCGTTCCAGCCCTTGCCCTTGCAGGAATTCATGCCCTTGCAGGCGCTGGATGCGGTCTTGCAGGCGCTCATGCCCTTGCAGGCATTGCCGCCCACGCACTTCACGCCCGCGGCCTGCGCCGGCGAGGAGATGGTGGCGACGCCGGTGGCGAGGAACGCGGCGGCCGCGGCGGCGGCGAGAACGATTCCGGTCTTGTTCATGGTCATACCCTTAAGTCTTGTTGCGGAGGGAGGCGAGAACCGAGCGAACTATACGCCCGGGCGCGATTGTCGAAAAGATGGCGACAACGCGTGCGCGGTGCTTGAGAAGGGTCGGACGTTCCGACGACGTCGGAACGCCCGACCTGGTCGATCGAAGATAAGGTCGGCGGCCGCTAGCTGACCTTGCCGCCCGACTTCTCGCAGGTCGCCTTGTCGGCCGACTCGCTCCAGCCCTTGCCCTTGCAGGCATTCATGCCCTTGCAGGCGCTCGACGCGGTCTTGCAGGCGCTCTGGCCCTTGCACGCATTGCCGCCCACGCACTTCACGCCCGCGGCCTGCGCCGGCGAAGTGACGGTGGCGACGCCCGTCGCGAGGAATGCAGCGGCGGCGGCGGCGGCGAGAACGATACCGGTCTTGTTCATAGTTCATACCCCTGTTGAGTTGTTGTGGGAGGGACGCGAGAACCGGGCGGACTATACCTCCGGGGCTGCGCGCCGGGAATTGGACTCAGGGGATATCCCTGCGACAAAACCGTGATGCTGCGTCGCGGAACAAAGAACAAGGAAGCCAGCAAAGACGCGCACAAATCGCCTTTGCAATGCAGCATCGTGCCTCGGTGACGCTGCTCGGCATTTGTCACAAACCCGTGCGTGCGCGGTGAAGCGATCTACTCCGCGCGGCGCTCCGCCAGGCATTCGGTGATCGCGCGGTCGATGATCTCCATGCCGCGGTCGATCTCGTCCCTGGCGACGGTCAGCGGCGGCGCGATGCGCCAGACGGCGGACATGAAGCCGACCGAAACGATGTTCATGCTGAGACCCATCTCCATGCAGCGCTTCGTGATCTTGCGGCCGAGCACGGCGTCGGGTTCGCGCGAGTGGCGGTCCTTCACCAATTCGACGCCCTGCAGCAGGCCGTAGCCGCGCACGTCGCCGATGATCTCGTGCTTCTGCTGCAGCTGGCGCAGCCCGTCCTGCAGGTGCTTGCCCATGGCGATCGCGCGCTCGTTGAGGCTCTCGTCGGCGATGACGTCGAGCACCGCGAGCGCGACCTGGGCCGGCAGCGGATCGGAGACGTGCGAGGTCACGTGCAGGAAGCCTTTCGACCGGCAATCCTCGGCGATCTTGTCCGAGGTCACGGTGGCCGCCAGCGGCAGTCCGCCGCCCAGCGTCTTCGACAGCGACAGGAAATCCGGCGTCACGCCGGTCTGCTCGAAGGCGAAGTTGGTGCCCAGCCGGCCGAACGCCGTCTGCGCCTCGTCGAAGATCAGCATCATGCCGCGCGCGTCGCATTTCTCCTTCAGCGCCGGGAAATAGCCGTCCGGCGGCACGATCACGCCGCCCGAGCTCTGGACCGGCTCGACGATCACGGCCGCCAGCTCGCCGGTGGATTGCGCGTCGACCATGTCGAAGCCGACGTCCAGGCAGGTCTTGTCGCAGGCGTCGCGGCAATGGCGGATGGGACAGCGATAGGCGTTGGGCACGGGGATCGCCATCGTGCCGGGCACGCCCGGCCCATAGCCCTTGCGCCCGGCGACATAGGTGCTGGACGCGGCGCCGGCCGTCATGCCGTGCCACGAGCCGGTCATGCCGACAACCTCGTACCGGCCGGTATGCAGCTTGGCCATCCGCAGCGCCGCCTCGTTCGCCTCGCCGCCGGTCGACAGGAACAGCGAGCGCGAGAGGTTCGCCGGCAGGAGAGCCGCCAGGCGCTGCGACAGCGCGACGACCGGCGGGCTCATCATGCCGCTGAACAGGTGCAGAGCCCCGTCGCAGGCCTGGCGGATCGCGTCGACGATGCGCGGGTGGTTGTGGCCGAGGGTCGAGCACATCTGGCCCGAGGTGAAGTCGATCAGCTCCTTGCCGGTGGTGTCCCACAGCAGCGTGCCGCGCGCCTTGGCGATGAGCTGCGGCG
>JADLEG010000240.1 GCA_020846275.1 Alphaproteobacteria bacterium | reverse complement strand
TTCTTCATCTCCGCCGTGTCCCAGGCCGCGGGCGACACGGCGACATAGCCGGTGGCGATCGACCATTCCGCGGCGCGCTTCGGCTCGGTCATCCACTTGGCGAACTTGAACGCCGCTTCCTTCTGCTCCTGCGTCGACTTCTTGAAGATATAGAAATTGCCGCCGCCGGTGGGCGACCCGCCGCGCTTGTTGGACGGCAGCATGGCGACGCCGAAGTCGAACTTGGCGTTGGCCTTGATGTTGGTCAGGTTGCCGGTGGTGGTCCAGATGATCGCGGCCTTCTTCTCGAAGAAGTCCTTCGGCGTGGTGCCCCATTCGACGATGCCCGGCGGGTGGATCTTGTGCTTCGACGCCAGGTCCATCCAGAACTGCAGCGCCTCGATCACCCCGGGCTTGTCGTAGTAGACCTCGGTGCCGGCCTGGTTCATCAGGATCGCGTTGTTCTGGGTGGTGAAGCCCTGGAACAGCCAGTAGGGGAAGCCCGAGGACGGCACCTGCACGCCCCAGGTCGCGACGTTGCCGGACGCGTCCTTCTTGGTCAGCTTGGTGCCCATCGCGACCAGCTCGGCCCAGGTCTTGGGCGGCACGTTGGGATCGAGGCCGGCTTCCTTGAACAGCTCCTTGTTCCAGTACATCACGATGGTCGAGCGCTGGAACGGGATGCCCCAGGTCTTGCCGCCGGTCTGGCTGTTCTCCATGAAACCGGGATAGAAGCTCTTCATCCACGCCTTGTCGGCGTCGGTCTTGGCCAGGTCGTCGAACGGGACGATCGCGTCCTCGTCGATCAGCGTGAACATGTCGGTCGACAGGATCACCGCGGTCTGCGGCACGTCGCCGCCCTTCACCGCCGTGATCACCTTGGTGATCGTGTCCTGGTAGGAGCCCGAGTAGATCGGCTTCACCTTGATGCCGGGATTGTCCTTCTCGAAATCCGCCGCCATGCCGTCGATCACCTTGGTGATCGGGCCGCCGACCGCGACCGGGTAGTAGAACGACAGGTCGACCGCCGCGGCCTGGCCGGCGGCGAGCGCCCCGGCAAGGCCGATGCCGGCAACGGCGCCGGCAAGCTTCGCGAGGTGGCGTGTCATCGTGGGGTTCCTCCTTGTTTCAGCGGGAAGCCAGGGTGGCGCGCGTCTCGCCGCGCGCCGGTGAATCGGGATCGCAGCGCAGCCCGTCCGCGCGGCGGAAGAAATGCTGGTCGGCCGCCTCCCAGCAGAGCCGGATGCGGTCGCCGGACTTGACCGGCGGATGGCCTCCCAGCCGCGCGGAAAAAGCCGCGCCGGCGATCCGGCACAGCAGCACCGTGTCGGCGCCGAGATACTCGACCGCCTCGACGGTCGCCGCGACGCCGGTGCCGTTGCGCCCGAGCGAGGCGCGCTCGGGCCGCACCCCCAGCAGCAGCCCCTCGGCATCCAGCCCCGCCAGGCGCGGATGGACGGGCAGGGCCGTGGCGATCTCGGCCAGCGGCAGCAGGTTCATCGGCGGCGTGCCCAGGAAGCGCGCGGCGAAGGCGGTCGCCGGCATCGTATAGAGTTCCTCGGGCGTGCCCTGCTGCTCGATCCGCCCGTCGCGCATCAGGATCACGCGGTCGGCCATCGTCATGGCCTCGGTCTGGTCGTGGGTGACGTAGACCATCGTCATGCCCAGGCGCTGCTGCAGCGCGCGGATCTCCGCGCGCATCTCGTGGCGCAATTGGGCGTCGAGGTTCGACAGCGGCTCGTCCATCAGGCAGACCGGCGCCTCGGCGATGATCGCGCGGCCCAGCGCGACGCGCTGGCGCTGCCCGCCCGAGAGCTGCGCCGGCTTGCGGTCCATTAGCTTGGACAGGCCCAAGAGCTCGCCGACCCGCTTGAGCCGCGCCGCGCGATCCTGCGAGGACACGCGCCGCACGCGCAGGCCGAAGACGATGTTCTCGGCCACCGACAGATGCGGGAACAGCGCATAGGACTGGAAGACCATCGCGATGCGGCGCTCGGACGGCGGCAAGTTGGTGACGTCGCGCCCGTCGATCGCGATCCGGCCCGACGTCGCCTCCTCGAGCCCCGCGATCAGCCGGAGGGTCGTCGACTTGCCGCAGCCCGACGGCCCCAGCAGGACCAGCAACTGCCCCTGCTCGGCCGTGAAGCTGACATGGTCGACCGCCGTGGCGGCGCCCCAGGTCTTGACCACGTCGCTGACGACGATGCGCGACATGCGTTCAGCGCGCCCCTGCCCCGGGCAGAAGGCGCCGGCCGACGATCATGCAACCCATCCCCGTCCCCCAGCTGCGCGCATGGTCCACGGAAAGCGCCGCGCGCGCATGGCAAATCTATTACAATTTCATGACGGGGAATGAAAGCCGCGATCGCCCGCCGGCGATCCGCTCCCACGACCGATCCGCGCCAGGGATGGTCAAGCCCATGACGCAGGCGAGGCCTTGCACTACGATCCGCGCCCCGTTGGCCCCCGGAGGTGGCCGGGCTTGAACGACTTCATCCTGTCCGTCGACCTCGGCGCCGGTTCGATGCGCGCGGGCGCGCTGCGGCCCGACGGCACGGTGTTCGCCATCGCCGTCGCGCCGCTGGCCGTCGAGGAGCCGGAGCCAGGCTGGGCCGAGATCGATCCCGAGCGCTGGTGGCAGGCGCTCGGCACCTCCGTCGGCCGGGTGATGCGCAAGGTGCCGCGCTCCGGCCGCGTGCTGGGGATATGCCTGGCCGGGCTGACCCGCACGCAGGTGCTGCTCGACCGCGACTTCATGCCGCTGGGCAAGGCGATATTGTTCCGCGACCGCCGCGCCGCGGGCGAGGCCGCGTCGATCGCGCATCATTTCCCGTCCGGCAATCCGGCCGAGGCGCTGACCGCGTTCCATCCCCTGGCGCGCCTGGCCTGGCTGGCGCGGCACGCGCCGGCGCTGTTCGCGCGGCTGGCCTTCGTGATGGAGCCGAAGGATTTCCTCAATCACCGGCTGACCGGGATGGCGGCGGCCGACAGCGTCACCTATTCGCGCCTGGATGCGCTGGGGCCGCGCCCGCGCGGCCTGCCGGCCTGGATCGAGCGCGCGCTGGACCTGCTGGAGCCGCGCCGCGTGGACCCGTGGCAGGAGCTGGGCCCGGTCACCGCCAGCGCGCCGGGGTTCGAGCGCCTGGCCGGCGTCCCGGTCTTCGCCGGCGCGATGGATTCCTGGGCGACCGCCGTGGGGTCGGGCGCCATCGCGCCCGGCCAGGCCTACGACATCGCCGGCACGTCGGAGGTCGTGGGATTGCTGACGCGCAAGCGGGTCGCCGTGCCCGGCCTGGTGTCGCTGCGCTGGAGCGAGACCGCCTGGCAGATCGGCGGCCCGACCCAGGCCGGCGCGGATTGCGCGCTCTGGTGCCATTCGGCCTTCCGCCTGCGCGGGCGCATGGCGCAGGCCGTGGAGCGCGTCGGCAAGCGCCTGCCCAGCGCGGAGCGGCCGATCTTCCTGCCCTATCTTGCCGGCGAGCGCACCCCCGTCT
>JADLEG010000239.1 GCA_020846275.1 Alphaproteobacteria bacterium | reverse complement strand
TGAAGGCGGTGATCGGCGATCCCGCCTACTACAAGGTCTGCAAGGCGATGTTCGTGTGCGGCACGCCGCTGGAATCGACCAAGGGCACCGAGGGGCTGCTGGAATCGAACTTCGCCAAGGCGAAGGAAGAGCTGAAGGTGGCCGGCTATGACGGGACGCCGGTGGTGTTGATGCACTCGACCGACCTGGCGGTGCTGACCAACCTGGCGCCTGTCGCGGCCGACCTGATGCGCAAGGCCGGACTCAATGTCGACATGCAGTCGATGGACTGGCAGACCCTGGTGGCGCGCCGCTCGAAGAAAGAACCGCCGGCGCAGGGCGGATGGAGCGCGTTCCTGACCTCGTGGGTGTCGGCCGACATCCTGAACCCGGTGATGGCCGGGTTCCTCAACGCATCCTGCGACAAGGCGATGTTCGGCTGGCCGTGCGACGAGCGGATCGAGAAGCTGCGCGACGCCTTCGCCAAGGAAACCGATCCCGCCAAGCAGAAGGCGCTGGCCGAGGATGTGCAGGCGCGCGCGCTGCAATACGGCACGCATGTCTACCTGGGCCAGTGGTACCAGCCGGCCGCGATCCGCAAGGATTCCGTGTCGGGCATCCTGACCGCCCCGGCGCCGGTGTTCTGGAACGTCGCGAAGAAGTAGCCGAGCCGACCCGAGCGGCAAGGCGGGCCTCATGGTTCGACAAGCTCGCCATGAGGCCGGAATTTGGATCCTCATCCTGAGCCTGTCGAAGGATGAGGACTTGCCGGCGGCAGGGCGCTAGGCATGCTCGCTTTCATCGCCCGCCGCTTGCTCGCCACCATTCCGGTGCTGGCGATGGTGGCGGTGTTCGTGTTCCTGATGCTGCGGCTGACGCCGGGCGATCCGGCCGCGATCATCGCCGGCGACAATGCCAATTCCCAGCAGGTCGCCGAGATCCGCTCCAAGCTGGGGCTGGACCAGCCGCTCTTGAGCCAGTTCGCGATCTGGTCGGCGCGCATCCTGCGCGGCGATTTCGGCGAATCGTTCTTCTTCAAGAAGACCGTGACCGACCTGATCGTCCAGCGGCTGGAGCCGACCCTGGCGCTGGCGATCGCCACCATCCTGCTGTCGGTGCTGGTCGCCGTGCCGCTGGGCGTCATCGCCGCCTATCGCCACGAGAGCTGGATCGACCGCGGCGTGATGGCGCTGTCGGTGTTCGGCTTCTCGGTGCCCGTCTTCGTGATCGGATACCTGCTGATCTACGTCTTCGCGATCGAGCTCGGCTGGCTGCCCGTGCAGGGCTATCGGCCGATCGCCGGCGGCTTCGGTCCGTTCATCGAGCGGCTGATCCTGCCGGCCTGCACGCTTTCGGTGATCTACATCGCGCTCATCGCGCGCATCACCCGCGCCTCGATGCTGGAGGTGATGAACGAGGACTATATCCGCACCGCCCGCGCCAAGGGACTCGGCGAAGCGACGATCCTTATCCGCCATGGATTGCGCACCGCGGCGATCCCGATCGTGACGGTGATCGGCATCGGCATCGCGCTGCTGATCGGCGGCGTCGTGGTGACCGAAAGCGTCTACGGCATCCCCGGCATCGGCCGGCTGACCGTCGACGCCGTGCTGGCGCGGGACTATCCGACCATCCAAGCCGTCGTGCTGCTGTTCTCGTTCGTCTACGTGCTGGTCAACCTGGCGATCGACCTGGCCTATGTCTTCCTCGATCCGAGGATCCGCTATTGACGACCTTGAGCGACATCCGCGACGCGGTCGACGCGGCGGCGGCGCCGCGGCGTCCCTCCACCTGGCGGCGCCTGGCCCGCAACCCGTCGGTCATGGCGGGCGGCGTGATTCTGCTGGTGATGCTGGCGATTGCCCTTGTCGCACCGCTGCTCGGCACGATCGGCCCGTCGCGCATCGACCCGATCTCGCGCAACAAGACCCCGGGCACCGAAATCACGATGCGCGCCGACGACGGCACGCGCGTCCTGCGCACCGCCTGGATGGGAACCGACAGCCTGGGGCGCGACGTCTACAGCCGCGTGATCTACGGCACCCGCGTGTCGCTGGCGGTCGGGGTCGCCGCCACCATCGTCAGCGTGTCGATCGGCCTGGCGGTCGGCCTCCTGGCCGGCTACCTGCGCTGGCTCGACGCGGTGGCGATGCGCTTCATGGACGGCATGATGGCGATCCCCGGCATCCTGCTGGCGATCGCCCTGGTCAGCCTGTGGGGCGCTGGTCTTCTGACCGTGATCCTGGCGGTCGCCGTGCCGGAGATCCCGCGCGTCGTGCGGCTGGTGCGCTCGCTGGTGCTGACGATCCGCGAGGAGCCCTATGTCGAGGCCGCCGTCGCGCTGGGCACGCCGATGCCGCTGGTGCTGGTGCGCCACGTGATGCCGAACACCGTAGCGCCCTTGATCGTGCAGGCCACCTTCATCTGCGCCTCGGCGATCCTGGTGGAGGCGCTGCTGTCCTTCCTCGGCATCGGCATCCCGCCGGAGATCCCGACCTGGGGCAACATCATGGCCGAGGGACGCGCGCTGTTCCGCGTCTTCCCGCACAACATCCTGTTCCCCGGCATCTTCCTGTCGCTGACCGTGCTGGCGATCAACGTGATCGGCGACGGGCTGCGCGACACGCTGGACCCGCGCATGAGCAAGCGCATTTGACGCGATGGACGGCGAAACCCCCATCCTCGACGTCCGCGGCCTGACCATCGCCCTGCCCGCGGGGGCCGACCGGCGGCTGGCAGTCGACGCGGTCAGCTTCACGGTGCGGCCGCGCGAGATCGTATGCCTGGTCGGTGAATCGGGCTCGGGCAAGTCGGTCACCGGCTTCTCGGTCATGGGGCTGCTGCCCAAGACGCTCCGCGCGACGGGCGGCCAGGTGCTGCTGGCCGGCGAGGACATGCTGCAGGCGACGCCGCAGCGCCTGCGCGAACTGCGCTGCACGCGCATGTCGATGGTCTTCCAGGAGCCGATGACGGCCTTGAACCCGGTCATGACCTGCGGCGAGCAGATCGACGAGGTGCTGAGGGCCCATACCACGCTCGATGCGCCGGCGCGCCAGCGGCGCATCGTCGATCTGCTGGGCCGCGTGCGGATGACCGAGCCCGAGCGCATGGCCGCCGCCTACCCGCACCAGCTTTCGGGCGGCCAGCGCCAGCGCATCATGATCGCGATGGCCGTCGCGTTGGAGCCGGCGCTGATCATCGCCGACGAGCCGACCACGGCGCTCGACGTCACCACCCAGGCGCAGATCCTGGAGCTGATCAAGGACATCCAGCGCCAGTTCGCGACCGGCGTCCTGTTCATCACCCACGATTTCGGCGTGGTGGCGGAGATCGCGCACCGCGTCGCGGTCATGCGGCACGGAAGGCTGGTCGAGTTCGGGCCGGCCGCCGACGTGCTGTCGCACCCGCGGGAAGCGTATACGCGCATGCTGATCGCCGCGGTGCCGGGCATGGCGCCGCCGGCCCGCGCGCCAGCCGGCCTGAAGGACGAGGTGCTGCGCGTCGATCGCCTGGCCAAGACCTACGAGACGGGCGGCTGGCTTGGCCGCAAGCGCAGCGTGAACGCCGCCGCCGGCGTGTCGCTGTGCGTACGCCGCGGCGAGACGCTGGGCATCGTCGGCGAATCGGGATCGGGCAAGTCCACCGTCGCGCGCTGCGTCGCCCGGCTGGTCGATCCCTCCGCGGGCCGCATCCTGATCGGCGGCCAGGACATCGCCCGGCTCGCCGCCGGCGCGCTGCGCCCGTTCCGGCGCAAAGTGCAGGTGATCTTTCAGGATCCCTACCGCTCGCTGAACCCGCGCCGCACCATCCGGCAGTCGATGGTCGAGGGGCCGATGAACTACGGCCTTGGCGCCGTCCCCGCGCTGGAGCGCGCCACGGCGCTGCTCGACCTCGTCGGGCTCGAGGCCGGTGCGCTCGACCGTTACCCGCACCAGTTCTCCGGCGGGCAGCGCCAACGGATCTGCATCGCCCGCGCGCTGGCGATGGAGCCCGAGCTCCTGATCGCCGACGAGCCGGTTTCGGCGCTGGACGTATCGGTGCAGGCGCAGGTGCTTGACCTGATCGAGGATGTGCGCCGGCGGCTGGACCTGGCGATCCTTTTCATCACCCACGATCTGCGCGTGGCGGCCAGGGTGTGCGACCGCGTGGCCGTGATGCGCCGGGGCGAGGTGGTCGAGGAAGGGTTGATCGAGGCGGTCTTCCTGGAGCCCCGGCACGAATACACCCGGGCCCTGCTGGCTGCAGCCCCCGGCAAGGACTGGCAATTCGGAGCTCTCGCGGCTGGTTGAACCGGCCCGTGGCGTCGCGCCCAATCCGGCCCCTCTTGTGCAGAATCCCCTCCACGGTTGCCGGCCGCGCCGTCAACCGTCCATTAACCACTGTTAGGCATTACTTAGCGCCCCAACCACGCCCGTGCCCCTCACGAAAGGCGCAGGGATGAGCCGTATCGCCGCCACGAAATGGAAAAGCGATCGCCCCGTCGGCACGAATACGGCGGCCGGCCAGGCCAACCTTGTGCAGGACTTCCTGCGCCGCGGCGCTGCCGTCCCCTTCACCACGTCCGGCCTGTCGCATTCCCGCGTGCGATCGACCGCCAACGGCGCGCTCGAAGTGCTGATCCCCGGCTTCGGCGGCGCCAAGGGCACCTATGTCGTGCCGATGAAGGACCTGCCGCTCGCCGTGGTCATGAGCGTGCACGACCGGGTCATGCACCAGCTTATCCTGGAGCGCCAGGCCACCAATCCCGACGGGCTGCGCCTGGTCATGCTGGAAGTGGCGCGCCAGGGCCTCGCCGGCCCCCAGGCGGCGCTGGAAGCCGTCCAGGCGCTGGAGCGCGAACAGGTCGACCGCCTGGTCTGCGCGGTGCACCTGATCCGGCTTGCCTTCGCCAAGGTCGAAGGCGGCGGCGAAGCCCTGTCGTTGCAGGAGATCACGTCCGAGGCAGGACAGGTGCGAGTGCGCGCGCTGCTGGCGGCGATGGCCAAGGAAACCAGCAGCACGGCCGACGAGCTCTACAAGGCGATCGAGGAATGGGGCGACGTGATCGCCGCGGTCGGCACGCCCGAGATGGAGCCGCCCAGCCGGTTGCGTCGGCTGGCCCGCACCGTGGCCGAGACATCGACCCAGATCTGGCGCTGGGCGCAGGAAGACGAAGGTCCCGACGGCGAACGCGCGCTGGCGCTGTCCGAGCTGGCCAAGGATATCGGCACCACGACCAAGAACCTCATCCTGCGCATCGACTTCTACCTGGAGAACTTCGTCGACACCGTGGTGCGGTGGCGGGAAATCCACGACGAGATCGCGCTGCTGGTCGACCAGCTTTCGTGGACGCTGGACGGCTGGGACCGGCATATCGAAACCTGGCGCGACGCGGCCCAGGCCGCCCGTCCGCTGCAGGTCTGCGCCGTCCACGCGATCGCCGACGCCTTCCCCGAGCGGATCCGCAAGGCCGCGCCGCCGGCCGCCGCCGCCAAGGCCGCGGAGCGCAATCCCAAGATCGGGCGCCTGGCGATGGGCCAGGACTGGCGCACGGGCAAGCCGGCGGCCTCAGCCGGGACCGCGGCCCCGAAGCCGGGCGGGGCCAAGCAAGCCGCCAAGCCGGAGGAGAAATCGGTCGCCAGCCATGTCGGCACGATGGGCGACCGGCAATTCGACCTGTCCGAGAACCAGCTGGGCAAGCTGGTCGGCGTGCTGGAGAAGGCGCGCGACACGCAGGGCGGGGATTCGCTGTCGAAGGATGCGTTCGACGCCATCCGCCCGCGGCTGAAGGTTTCGCAGCCCCGCCGCACCCTGACCGTCGAGCGGCTGTTCTGCGTGCCGTTCGAGGACCTGCTGGCCGACGGGTCGGTGCCGCCCTCGCCCGGCCGCATCCTGCGCGCGTCGATCCGGCCGTGCTGGAAGCTGGTCGAGGCCGGCCTGCCGAAGGAACTGCTGACCGAGATGGAAGCCAAGGCCGCCGCCGCGGGCAGCCGCGACCACGCGGTGGTGGTGGATCTGGGCCAGCGCCTGTGGCCGACCGCCAGCGCCACGGTGTCGGCGATCCTGGCCGGCGCCAACGCCGATCCGACCGAGCGCGCGCGTCTGACCCAGCAATTGGGCGATCGCGGCTTTGCCGACTTCACCCAGATGGGCCAGGTGCTGGAAGTGGCCGATCCGGTGATGCGCCTGCGCGGCTGGCTGACGCCGAAGCCGGTCATGGCGCTGGACAAGGAGAAGATCGACGGCATCCTCGCCGTGTTCGACATTCCGAGCGTGGCGCTGCGCCTGCCGGAGATGCTGCGCATCCTGTTGGTACGCGTCGCCGAGCCGATCGATCTGCTCCATGCTCTCAGCGCCACGACCCCCGACGATCCGCGCGCGCGCAAGGTGAGCGTGGCGGTGCGCGTCGAGCTGGTGGCCGATCTGCAGTCGCGGATCGACGCGCTCGCCGGCGCCGAGCCGCCCTCGCCGAACGTCGTGGCCGCGCTCGCCGAGGAAGCGGCGGAGCGGTTCAAGGCTCTGGGCGAGCTGCCGCAGGCTGGCGGTGAAGCCGTAATCGGGGACAGCGTCGCCAAGATGAAGGAGCGCATCCTCGCCACGCTGCGCGAGGTGGTGATCGCCAAGGCCGAGCCGACCATCATGGCCTCGTTCGTCGCCGCACCCGCGGCCAAGGACGCCGCGGCGGCGCTGCAGGACATGGCCAAGGCCGAGGCCCATGCCACGGCCCTGAAGCAATGCGCCGGGTTCGCCGAGAGCCTGGGGCTGGGCGGCGAGGTCAACGGCAAGCTGACCGAGATCGCCATGGCGGTCGAACGCGCGGCGGTCGAGCGCCTGGGCGCCGACACCGCGGCGCCGGCGGCTCCCGACCCCCGCGTCGTGATGTTCCATGCCGTCCGGCTGCTGGAGATCTGCAGCAACGCCAACCGCGCCGACAAGCTGCGCCTGAAGATCGAACAGGACACCGGCGCCGCGCCGCCCCCGGCCAAGACCCCCGCCGCCGCCTGACAACCCTCGACGCCCCAAAACTTGTAATCCACAAGCGGTTTATCGCAAAATATAGATGCGGAACTGAGGTTGCTCGTTTGTTCTCACCGAGCTAAGATGTGGATCGCTTAACTCCAGAACGGCGCAGTTGGTTGATGTCGCGAGTTCGCGGCAAAGACACTACGCCGGAACTAAAGGTCAGAAGCCTCCTCCATGGCATGGGCCTGCGTTTCCGTCTTCATGCAGCCGAGTTGCCCGGCAAGCCCGATGTGGTCGTCCGGCCTAGAAGGCTTGCCATCTTCGTTCATGGATGCTTTTGGCATCGTCATGGTGGGTGCCGGTACGCGACCACACCTAAGTCGCGTAGCGCATTCTGGAATCAAAAGTTCGAGACAAACGTCACGCGAGACCGACGAAACATTCGGATGCTGCGTCGCACGGGATGGCGCGTGCTAGTGATCTGGCAATGCCAAACGAAGAATGTAGAGCGGCTGCGCAAGAGACTGGAGAGTTTCGTGAACCCCAGTACCAATTGGTCCGAGCGGGGAAAACATGGGTCGAAAAAGCATTAGATCTGCCAAGCAAGAACGTTTCAGGTCGATGCGACGCCCGATCGGGATCGATCTTTTTGCCGGCGCGGGGGGGCTAAGCCTCGGATTCGAGCAAGCGGGATTCGATGTTGTCGCGGCCGTCGAGATCGATCCCATCCATTGCGCGACGCATGAGTTCAATTTTCCGCTGTGCAAGACGATCTGCCGCAGCGTTGCCGAGGTCTCCGGCGACGAAATCAGAAAGCTCTCCAGGATCGGCCGGAGCGACATCGATGTCGTCTTTGGAGGCGCCCCCTGTCAGGGCTTCTCGATGATCGGCAAGCGTGCGCTCGACGACCCACGCAATCACCTCGTCCACCATTTTCTCCGTATCGTGTTGGAGCTGCAGCCCAAATACTTCGTCTTCGAGAACGTCAAAGGTCTTACGGTTGGGCAGCACCGGCGATTCCTCGACGAACTGATCGAGGCGTTCGAGGACGAAGGATACGAGATCGTCAAACCTTATCGCGTTCTAAACGCGGCCGAGTTCGGTGTACCGCAGGACCGACGCCGGCTCTTCCTGATTGGCGCGCGCAAGGGGTACAAACTGCCTCGCTACCCCCAGGAAAAATACTACGCAGCGGGTAGTCATGCGATCATAGGTAGGGTCATGGGACCTACGACTTGGGGCGCGATCGGCGACCTGCCGGAGGTCGAAGAGTATCCAATCCTGTTTCAACAGGATTGGATTCGGACGGAATTCGGCGAAGCATCGGCATACGGCCGATCGATGCGCGGCCTAAGCAACGAACCAGAAGACTATTCCTATCGACGAAACTATGATCGAGATATTCTGACCTCGAGCATGAGGGCCGAGCATACGGCCGTTTCGAGACGGCGCTTTGCCGAAACGCCGCTGGGAGAGACGGAGCCGGTAAGCCGGTTTCACAAGCTGAACCCCGATGGCGTCTGCAACACGCTGCGCGCAGGTACGGCCAGCGACCGCGGTGCATTCACGTCGCCGCGCCCGATTCATCCTTTTACACCACGGTGCATCACGGTTAGAGAAGCGGCACGTCTGCATTCCTATCCCGATTGGTTTCGATTTCATGTGACGAAGTGGCACGGATTTCGACAGATTGGAAACTCTGTGCCACCCCTGCTCGGGCGAGCCGTGGCGTCTCAAGTGATCGCCTTACTCGATGGCACGCCATCTACGCCGACAACTACTACACAAGTGGCGCATCAGCAGCTGTTGACGCTTTCAATGGCAGAAGCCGCGGATTTTTGGGGAGTACCGCACAATGTAATCCCAAAGCGCGTTCGAGGAGGGACAGAGGATCGCGCATATGCCTAGCTCTGCGAGAAGAAGGGAACCAAACAGGTATACCGTCCTTATTGAGAAAATATTCTTCGATCACTGGAGAAAAGGCTCAGTGGAGTTTCTTTTCGAGCGCGACGAATTGCGATCATGGGCGGAGCGGCTAAAGATCGAACTGCCCGACAATCTTGGCGATGTTCTCTATTCCTTTCGCTTTCGCACTGCGCTTCCACAGTCAATCCTTGAGACACAGCCGAGAGGCAAAGAGTGGCGAATTGAGCTCGCAGGAAGATCGAAGTATCGGTTCATCCTCGGCCAGGTGCACCGAATTGTTCCCCGCCCGGATTTACTCGAAATAGGAATTCCCGACGCCACCCCAGAATTGATCGGAAGCTATGCTTTGGACGATGAACAGGCACTTCTCGCGATCGTTCGGTACAATAGGTTGCTGGATATATTCCTCGGAATAACCACGTACTCGCTTCAAAGCCACTTGCGTACCACGGTCAAAGAAGTTGGACAAATCGAGATAGATGAGCTCTATGTCGGCATCGACAAACATGGCTGTCACTATGTGATACCTGTCCAGGCAAAGGGCGGGAACGATCAGATTTCGGTTGTACAGACCCGGCAAGATATTCGTGCCTGTACCGAGAAATTTCCGGGAATTCGATGCTGTGCCATTTCCGTCCAGTTCGTCGATAAGGACGTCGTAGCAATGTTCTTGCTCGCAACGGCAGGGGACGGGATCAAGGTCGTAGAAGAACGGCACTATAGGCTTGTGCCTGCCGACGACTTGGATCAGAGGGCGATCAGAGCCTACCGTCCCGCTTCCAACTAGGTTGTCCGGCGCGACATGTCGCGCTTTGACAACCGGGTGGCGGGGTTTCTATAGCCAATACCGGGCCCGAGGGAGCGGGATGGGCCGCCAATCGGCAAGCCCGGGGGAAACGGCATGAAATCCAGCGCGCGCGTCGTCATTGTCGGCGGCGGCATCGTCGGCGTCAGCATCGCCTACCACCTGACCAAGTTCGGCTGGACCGACGTGGTGCTGGTGGAGATGAACGAGTTGACCGCCGGGTCCACCTGGCACGCGGCGGGCCTGCTGCCGCTGTTCAACATGAGCTACTCGGTGGGCCAGCTCCACAAGTACAGCGTCGATCTCTACCAGTCGCTGGAGGCCGAGACCGGCCAGCCCGTGTCGTTCCACAAGACCGGCAATCTGCGCCTGGCCACGAACAAGGAGCGGATGGACGAGTACCACCGCTACTGCGCCACCGCGAACACGATCGGCGTGCCGTTCGAGATCGTCGACGTGAAGCGGGTCAAGGAGCTGTGGCCGCCGTGCGACACCACAGGCGTCGTCGGCGCGCTGTTCCATCCGCAGGACGGCCACGTTGCGCCGGCCGACGTGACCATGGCGCTGGCCAAGGCCGCGCGCGGCCGGGGCGCCGAGATCAACCGCCAGACCAAGGTCACCGGCATCCAGCAGAAGCTGTCGGGCGAATGGGTGGTCCGCACCAACAAGGGCGACATCACCGCCGAGCATGTGGTGACGGCCAGCGGCTCCTGGGCGCGCCAGATCGCCGCCATGGTCGGCCTCGACATCCCGGTGATCGCGGTCGAGCACCAGTACATCGTGACCGAGCCCTGCGACGAACTGTTGAAGCGCAAGGAGCAGGGCCTGCCCGAGATGGCCGTGCTGCGCGAGAGCGACCAGTCCTACTACCTGCGCGAGGAGCGCCAGGGCCTGATCGTCGGCCCCTACGAGAAGGGCGCGCCGGCGTGGTCGGTCGATGGCGTGCCGGACAGCTTCGGCCAGGAATTGCTGCCGCCCGATATCGACCGGCTGCAGGTGCATATCGACGCGGCGATCCGCCGCGTGCCGATGCTGGGCAGGGTCGGCATCAAGGACTGCGTCAACGGCCCGATCCCCTACACGCCCGACGGGGGGCCGCTGATCGGCCCGGCGCCGGGCCTGCGCAACTACTGGCTGGCCGAGGGCTTCAGCTTCGGCATCACCGCGGCGGGCGGGGCCGGCAAGCTGCTGGCGGAATGGATGGTCGCGGGCGAGCCCTCGGTCGATCCCTGGGACGTCGACCCGCGGCGCTTCGGCGGCTACGCCAACAAGATCTACACCAAGATCAAGAACGAGGAAGCCTACGAGCACATCTTCGTGCTGCACTACCCGCTGGAAGAACGGCCGGCCGCGCGGCCCGCCAAGACCAGCCCGATCTACGACCGGCTGACGGCGATGGGCGCGGTGTGGGGCCAGAAATTCGGCTGGGAGCGGCCGAACTGGTTCGCGCCCAAGGGCACGCCGCAGAAGGACGTGCTCAGCTTCCGGCGCGGCAACTTCTTCGAGCCGGCGCGCGAGGAATGCCGCGCCGTGCGCGAGCGGGTCGGCGTGCAGGACCTGACGGGCTTCTCGAAGTTCGTCGTTTCCGGCCCGGGCGCCGAAGCCATGCTGGACAAGTTGGTGGCCAACAAGCTGCCGCGCGGCCAGTTGCGCACCCAGCTCTGCCATGCGCTGAACAAGGCCGGCGGGGTGGTCAGCGAGTTCACCATCACGCGGCTTGCCCGCGACCGCTTCTACATCATCAGCGCCGCGGCGGCCGAGGCGCATGACCACGACGTGCTGTGGCGCGCCATGCCCGAGGACGGCAGCGTGACGCTGCGCGACGTGACGCTAGACCGCGGCGTGCTGGTGCTGGCCGGCCCCAAGGCGCGCGACGTGCTGCGCAAGCTGACCGACGCCGACCTGTCGAGCAACGCCTTCCCGTGGCTGTCGGGCAAGCCGATCACCGTGGGCGTGGCGCCGGTGCTGGCGCTGCGCGTCAACTTCCTGGGCGAGCTCGGCTGGGAACTGCACCACCCGCTGGCCTACCAGATCGGCATCTTCAAGGCGCTGATGGAGGCGGGCGCCGAGTTCGACATAAGGCCCGTGGGCATCCGTGCGATGGACAGCCTGCGCATCGAGAAGGGCTACCGCTACTGGCGCTCGGACCTCACGACCGAATACACGATCCTCGAAGCCGGCATGGAGCGCTTCGTGCGCCTGGACAAGGGCGAGTTCGTCGGCCGGCAGGCGCTGGTCGAGCAGAAGCAGAAGGGCCTGCCGCGCAACTTCGTCACCGTCCAGGTGGAGGCCAAGACCGACAACGACCCCTGGGGCAACGAGCCGCTCTACGCGAACGGCACGATGGTCGGCCGCACGACCTCGGGCGCCTACGGCTATACGGTCGGCAAGAGCCTGGCGCTCGCCTATGTCGATCCCGCCCACGCCAAGCCGGGATCGAAGCTGGAGATCGAGCTGCTGGGCGCGAGGCACCCCGCCATGGTGATACCGGAATCGCCCTGGGATCCGACCAACGATCGAATCCGGGCATAGGGCCTCGTCGCCGCGCCAGCCTTCATGGGTCGACAAGCCCGCCATAGGGCTTCATCCTGGGCTTGTCGAAGGATGAGGCCCGTCGCCCGTGACCGCCCGTAGCCGCACCTGGCTTCTGAACGCGCTGCTCGTCGCGGCCAGCATCGTCTTGTCGCTCGTGGCGATCGAGGCCGTCATCGCCTATGCGATGTCGCATCCCGAGATGCTGGGGTCGCCCGACGGGCCGGTCGGCCGGCCGCTGGCGCTGGCGCGCAACTACTACATGCGCAAGGACCGGCGCATCGTGCAGTTCCTGCCGGACTGCGCGGTCTACGACCCGACGGTCACCTATACGCTGAAGCCGTCGACCCATTGCACGGTGGTCAACCGCGAGCACAGCGTCGACTACGCGACCAATCGGGCCGGCCTGCGCGACGACGACGCGGCGCTGGCCGCGCCGGCGATCGTGGTGACGGGCGATTCCCACGCGATGGGGTGGGGCGTGGCCTCGGCCGAAGCGTTTCCCAAGCTGCTGCAGCGCGACCTGGGCGTGCCGGTGCTCAATGCCGCGATCTCGTCCTATGGCACGGCGCGCGAATTGGCGCTGGTCGAGCGCCTGGGTCTCGACGGCATGAAGGCGCTGGTGATCCAGTACTGCGACAACGATTTCGAGGAGAACCAGTACCTGGTCGACCGCGGCCAGTTGGACATCCTGCCCGAGGCGCGGTACCGCGCGCTGGTCGACGAGCATGCGCGCGGCACGCTCTACTATCCGTTCAAGCACCTGCGCAACCTGTTCAGCATCGCGCGATTTGCCCTGCCCTGGCGCAAGGCGCCGCCGGCGCCGCCCGACACCAACGCGACCGAGGCGCGCTATTTCCTGGACGTGCTGTCGCGACACCAGACGCTGCTCGCCGGCAAGGTCGTCGTCGTGCTGGAATTGAACGAGCACAACCGCAACGACAGCCGGTTCATCGCGGCGGTGGCGCGGCTGCTGGACGAGCCGCGCTACGCGGCGCTGAAACCGATCGTCAGCACGATCGATGTCGCCAAGGCGCTGGCCGCTTCGGACTACTACCTGCTCGACGACCACATGCGCCCGGTCGGCCACGCCAAGGTCGCCAAGCTGGTCGAGGCCGAACTCAAGCGGCGCGGCGTGGGCGCGGCACGGTGACGGTCGTGCAATCGATAACCACACAGTGCTGCATTGCCGGCGGCGGGCCGGCGGGGATGATGCTGGGCCTGCTGCTGGCGCGCGCCGGCGTCGACGTGACGGTGCTGGAGAAGCACGCCGATTTCCTGCGCGATTTCCGCGGCGACACGATCCATCCCTCGACGCTCGAGATCATGCACGAGTTGGGGATGCTTGATGAGTTTCTGAAGCTGCCGCACCAGAAGGTGTCGACGCTGGGCGGCCAGATCGGCGGGCTTACGGTCACCATCGCCGACTTCGCGCACCTGCCGGCGCGCTGCAAGTTCATCGCGATGATGCCGCAATGGGACTTCCTCGATTTCCTGGCGCGACAGGGCCGGCGCTATCCCGGCTTCCGCCTGCTGATGCGGACCAAGGCCAAGCGGCTGATCGAGCGCGACGGGCGCGTCGTGGGGCTGGTCGCCGAAACCGATGCCGGCAAGCTGCAGATCGTCACGCCATTGGCGGTCGGCGCCGATGGACGGCATTCGACCATCCGCCAGGCCGCCGGCCTCGAGGTCGAGGTCCTCGGCGCGCCGATGGACGTACTGTGGTTCCGCCTGTCGCGCCGAGCGGGCGATCCGGTCGAGACCATGGGGCGCTTCGATGCCGGGCGCATCTTCGTCCTGATCAACCGTGGCGAGCACTGGCAGTGCGGCTACGTGATCGCGAAGGATTCGATCGCCCGCGTGAAGGCCGCCGGGCTCGAGGCATTTCGCGCCGATGTGGCCCGCCTGGTGCCGTTCGCGCGCGACCGCGTGGACGAGATCGGGTCATGGGACGACGTGAAGCTGCTGACGGTGGGCGTCGACCGGCTGCGCACCTGGCACCGCCCGGGGCTGCTGTGCATCGGCGACGCCGCCCATACCATGTCGCCGGTGGGCGGGGTGGGGATCAACCTGGCGATCCAGGATGCGGTCGCCACCGCCAACATCCTGGCCGCCAAGCTGGCCGAGGGCCGCGTGGCGGATGCCGACCTGGCGGCGGTGCAGGCGCGGCGCGAATTCCCGACGCGCATGACCCAGCGCCTGCAGGTCCTGGTGCAGCGGCGCGTCATCGGCCGCGTGCTGGCCCAGGCCGGGCCGGTCGAGCCGCCGCTGGCCGTCCGCCTGCTGGCGCGCTGCCCCTTCCTGCGGCGTATCCCGGCACGGCTGATCGGCCTGGGCGTGCGGCCGGAGCATGTGCTGAGCCCGGCGAAGGGCTAGGCCGGCCGGGCGCCGATCTCGCCGGTACCGCCCGGGCCCGAGGCGGGCAGCAAGCCGACCGCCGCGGTGGCCAGCGCAGGGATCAGGCGCGGGCGCAGCAGTCGCGCGTCGTAGGGCGAAAGCCGCCGCGCATTCTCCGCCAGGCAGGCCTCCAGGAACCCGCGCAGGCTGAACCGCTCGACCGGGAAGTTCGCTTCGGCCGGCGCATGGCCGCGATTGGCGCGCTTCAACGCCAGGCCGATCCTCATCCGGCTCCACACCGACAGCGCGAGCGCCCGCGCCGAGGTCAGGCGATGCACCGCGCGATGGCCGGCGGGCCGGTTGGCGCGCACGTAGCTGATCCAGTTCTGGAAGAATAGGATATGCCGCGCCTCCTCCTGCACGATCGGCTCGAATACCTCCACAAGCGCGGGCGGGAAGAAACCCGCGTTGCCGGCGAGGTGGAACATGCCGAAGGCGAAGAACGAATCGAAGCACTCCCCGTAGCCGAGCTTGATGTAGGCCCACTCGGCGTCGCGCGGCGCGATGGCGGGCGCCATCGGCTCGACCGCGATGCCGTAGGCCCGCAGCATGGCGCCGATGATCCGGCCGTGCCGGCCTTCCTCGCGGCCCTGCAGCGCCAGCGCCTCGGCCAGCAGCGGATCGTGCTGCCGGGCGGCCAACGCCTCGAGCTTGCGCATCGCGTTGATCTCGTCGCGCATGGCGTCGGGCCAGAAAGGCAGGGCCGCGATCCGCGTCCGGTCGCGCGCATCGATCGCGGGCCACACGATATCGCCGGGATCGTAGGGAATATGCGTGTCGATCAGCGTGCGGCAGAACAGATTCTTGTGTTCGTCGGACCCGATCACCAGGCGGTCGGACATCGCGGGCCTCTCCCCGGGCTTTGCGGCAGCCTAGCATAACCATCCCGCCCGCCGCCGCGATCTTTCGCCGCTGGGTCACCCGATTGCGACTGGCAGCGGCCCGCGTACGGGGCTAGGAATAGGATCGACGCAACCATCGGGAGCGCCCGCATGTCCGTGGTCCTTCGTTTCGCCGCCGCGATTGTCGTTGTGGCCCTCGCCCTGCTGGCGCCGCCGCGCGCCGCCACGGCCGGCACCGCCTACGACTTCGGTTTCACGGCGATCGACGGACAGGCGATGCCGATGGCCGGCTTCCGCGGCAAGGCCGTGCTGGTGGTCAACACCGCGTCGTTCTGCGGCTACACCCCGCAATACCAGGCGCTGGAGACGCTGTGGCAGCGCTATCGCGACCGCGGCCTGGTCGTGTTGGGCGTGCCATCGAACGATTTCGGCCAGCAGGAGCCGGGCGGCGCGCAGGAGATCAAGAAGTTCTGCGAGGTGAACTACAGCATCGACTTCCCGCTGACCGAAAAGGTGGCGGTCAAGGGCGCCGAGGCGCACCCCTTCTATCGCTGGGCGCTGGCCGAGCTGGGGCCGGCGGCGGCGCCGCGCTGGAACTTCCACAAATACCTGGTGGGCCCGGACGGCAGGCTGGTGGGCTGGTTCCCGACCCAGGCCGAGCCGGGGTCGCCGGACTTCATCAAGGCCGTGGAGGCCGCGCTTCCGCGCTAGGCAAGCTGCATCCAGCGTTCCATGGAGGTTTATGCCGCCCTCGCGCTGGGCGCGTTCCTGGCGGCGACCTTGCTGCCGCTGTCGTCCGAGGCGATGCTTGCGGCGCTGGTGGCGGCGCGCGGCCACGACCTTGCCATCCTCTTCGCCATCGCGCTGGTCGCCAACACGGCGGGAAGCTGCATGAACTGGCTGCTCGGCCGCTTCCTGCTGCACTGGCAGGACCGGCGCTGGTTTCCGGTCAAGCACGATGCCCTGGCGCGCGCGCAAGCCTGGTTCGGCCGCTGGGGAAGCTGGTCGCTGCTGCTGGCCTGGCTGCCGGTCGTCGGCGACCCGCTGACCCTCGCCGCCGGAGTGCTGCGCGTCGACTTCCTGCGCTTCGTGCTGCTGACGGGGCTCGGCAAGGCAGCGCGCTACGCGGCCGTCATCTGGCTTGCCGCCAAGATATGACCCGTCACCGCTTACGCCGATCGGGCCCGGCATGGCCCGAGCCCTCGCGGCGCCGGCGGTCGGGGCCGACGAACACCGCCGATTCAATGAAGCCGCGCCGGCGCTGGACAACCGAGTCGATCCGGGCCGCCAGCGCCTTGGCGGTAATCGGGTGCACCAGGATCTCGGTAACCCCGGCGTCGCGCACATGCACCAGTTCCGCCGGCGTCATCGGCGGCACCACGGCGATGATCGGCAGCTCGCGGTTGGGCGAGGCCGAGTCGCGCCGCACGGCATTGGCCAGCACAACCGCCTCGGCCGCCGACACCGTCGCGATCAGGAGATCGGCCTGGAATTGCTGCAGCCGCGAGAACAGCCGCCCCGCATCGCTGGCGTCGCGGATCATCGACACCTCGAGCATGGTCAGGACCGACCGCACCATCTCGGCCTGGTGCTTGGCCGGATCCGGGTCGAGGATGACCACGCGCAACGCCGAGAGTTTCGGGGCGTTCATCACATCACAATACCCGGACGTTGCCGGTAGGGGCAATTGCGGGCCCGATTTGCCGGGGCTTCGACGCTGGGGCATAGTCCGCGGGACAGCCGGAGACCAATCATGTCCTTGCAGCGCATCCTTGCGGTCCAGCTCGCCCAGCCCGACGCCGGCGAGCGCGACCTTGCCGCCGAGCTTGGGGAAGCAGCGCTGACCCGCGTGTTCGTGCGCGATCTCGTGCTCGACGGTCATATCGGCGTCTACGCGCACGAGCAGGCGCAGCGGCAGCGCATCCGCTTCAACGTGGACCTCTACGTGCGGCTGCCGAAAGGCGGACCGCGCCGCGACTCGCTCGACGAAGTGCTCTCCTACGAGGACGTCGTGAACGGCATCCGCGGCCTGCTGGCCGAGGGCCATGTCAACCTGGTCGAGACGCTGGCCGAGCAGGTTGCCGCCCTGGTGCTGAAGGATCCGCGCGTCGCCCTCGCACGGGTCAGGGTCGAGAAGCTCGACGTCGTTCCCGGCGCCGCCGTCGGCGTGGAGATCGAGCGGCGCCCGCCAGCCGCCCCCGCCGAGGTGCAGCCGTTGCTGCGGGTCCTGTCGGGCGCCTAGACCCGATCGATTGCCATGCGACGCCGTTGCTGGGTGGTGAAGCTGGGCGGCAGCCTGGCCGAATGGCCCGATCTGCGCCGCTGGGTTGGGCTGCTGGCGATGCCGCGCCCCGTCGACCTGGTGGTGGTGCCGGGCGGCGGGCCGTTCGCCGACCAGGTGCGCGCCGCGCAGGCGCGCTGGAAGTTCCCCGGCCCGGTCGCCCATCGCATGGCGGTGCTGGGCATGGAGCAGTACGCGCTGATGCTCTGCGGCTTGTCGCGCGGCCGGCTGATCCCCGCCGAGCGACCGGCATCGATCCGCGCAGTCTTGAGAGCCGGCAGGACGCCGGTATGGTCGGCCCGGGCGCTGGTGTTCGACGACGCCCGCCGCTCGCGGACGATCGCCGAGAGTTGGGACATGACGTCGGACAGCCTGGCCGCGTGGCTGGCGCGGCGCTTGCGGGCCGATCACCTGGTGCTGATCAAGTCGGCGCGCGTGCCGGGGCGATGCGCGGGCTTGCGCGCGCTGGCGCGCGCGGGCCTGGTGGACGCGGCGTTTCCGCGCTATGCCGCCGCCGGGCGGTTCGGCGTGTCGGTCGTCTGGCGCGAGGACCGTGCCTTGTTCCGACGGGCCTTGCGCGCCGGAACTTCCGGCGGCGGGATGACGCTCGTTCAGCCGCCGCGGTAGCTCTTTTCCTCGACCAGCTCGGACCCGAGCAGCTCGTTGATCCGCCGCTTCAGCGCCGCGCGGCGGTCGTTGGTCGTGTAGACCCTGCGCGCCAGCGCGACGAACCGGGCCGAGAAGTCGCCCGCCGCCTCGCAGCCGCGAATCGCGTCCTCGATCTCCCACAGGGCCTCGTTGACCGCGCCCAGCTCCGCCGCCAGCGGCGCGACCGCCGGCGGCAGCGCGCCGCCGGCATCGCGCACGGCCGCCAGCGCCTGGAGCTCGCGCGCCACGTTCGCGCGCTTGGCCGGATCGGCGATGCGGCGCGCCTTGATCTCGAGGATCGTGATCTTGTCGATCAGCTCGCCCCAGGAGACCGGCGCCAGCGGCGTCATCGCCTTGCCTCCGCGAGACGGGGCCCCAGCGCCTCCGCCATGCGCTGGAACACGCCCGCCCAGTCGCCCGCGCGGTCCTGCCGAAACAGGCGCGCCGTCGGATACCACGGGCTGTCCGCGCGCCCCTGCATCCAGCGCCAGTCCGCTACGCGCTTCAAGGCGATCCACACGGGCCTCGCCAGTGCGCCGGCCAGGTGCGCCGGCGCCGTATCGACGCTGACGACCAGGTCGAGGCATTGCATCACGGCCGCCGTGTCGAGGAAGGCGTCGTCGCCCGCGTCGAAGCGCGGCCCCAGATCCTCGATCGCCGGCAAACTCCAGATCTGCTCGCTGCCCGGCCCCTTCTGCAGCGAGATCAGCCGGACGCCGGGCAGGGCGGCGAGCGGCGCCAGCGCGGCCAGGGGCGCGGATCGGCCCAGGTCGGCGATGCTCTTGGGATTGCCCTGCCAGATCAGACCGATCTTGAAGCCGGGTTGCCCGTCGATCTGCCGGCGCCAGCGCGCGACCCGCTCGGCCTCGGCCGCGAGGTAGGGAACCGGCGCGGGGATCGTCGCGGCATCCAGGCCAAGGATTCCGGGCAGGTCGAGCAGGGAGGCTTCGAAGTCCGCGGCTGGCAGGTCCGGGCCGCGGGACACGATCTCGGCGACCCCCGCGAGGCCCTGGAGCAGGCACTGGAGGGCGGGCTGCACCTCCAGCACGACGCGTGCCCCCCGGGCCGCGGCGACGCTCGCCAGGCGGCAGGCCATGATCGTGTCGCCCAGCCCCTGTTCGGCGTGCAGCAGGATGGTCTTGCCGGCGATGTCCTCGCCCCGCCAGGTCGGACATCCGAGGCTGCGGCGCTGCTGGCGCGGCGTTCGCCAACGCCAGTCGTACTCGGCCCAGCCTTCCGCGAAGCGTCCCTGCAGCAGCAGCAGCATGCCGAGCGAGCGATGCGCCTCGGCATGGTCGGGCCGCAGCACGATCGCGCGGCGGAACGCGGCTTCGGCCTCGTCCAGACGGTCCAGGTCCTGCAGCACGAGACCGAGATTGGCCGTCGCCATCGCGTCGTCGGGCGCGATCGCCAGCGCGTGGCGATAGGTGGCCTCGGCCTGCGCCGCCTCGCCGGCCAGGCGCAGCGCGTTGCCCAGGTTGATGAGTCCGGGCAGCGAACGGGGATTGTCGACCAGCACGCGGCGGTGCTGCGCGATCGCCTCCTGCGGCAAGCCCAGTTCGAGCAGCGCGCTGCCCAGGTTGTTGCGCGCCGCGGCGAAATCGGGCTTGAGGGCGACCGCCCGGTCCCAGCACCGCGCGGCATCCTCCAGCCGGCCCTGGGCCTGGCGCGCCACGCCCAGGTTGTAGTGCGCCTCGGGCATGTCGGGGGCGAGCACGAGGGCGGCCTCGTAGTTGCGCGCGGCCTCGTCGATCAGCCCGCGGCGGCGCAGCTTGATGCCCTGCTCGACCATCTTGCGCGCGACGGCGGTGCTGTCGATTTTCGGCTGTGGTACGCGATCGGCCGTCGGCAATGCTACACTCCATCCCGGGTTCTGGGCTTCCTCGGGGCATCGATGCCGGGCAGAAGGGAAAAGGTCAAGACGCCGCGTCTGGCCTGGGCGCTAACCGGGTCCGGGCATTTCTTCACGGAATGCCTGGAGCTGATGGCCGGGCTGACCGAGCTGGACGTGTTCGTCAGCCGCGCCGCGGCCGAGGTCATCCGGATGTACCGCGAGAAGCTCGACCGGTTTCCCAAGGGCGCCCGCGTGTTCAAGGACACGACCGCCAGCGCCGCCCCGGTCGGGCTGTTCTACCACGGTGTGTACCACACCCTGGTGATGGCGCCCGCCACGTCCAACACCATCGCCAAATGCGTGGCCGGCATCTCCGACACGCTGGCGACCAATGTCTTCGCCCAGGCCGGCAAGTGCCGCGTGCCGTCGATCGTCTTTGCCTGCGATACCGCGCCCGAGCTCGAGACCATGGCGCCTGGCGGCATGGTCAAGGTCTTCCCGCGGCGCATCGACCTGGAGAACGTGGAGCGGTTGAAGGAATTCGAGGCAACCACCGTCGTCGACGGCATGGCGAGCCTGGAGCGCGCCCTGCGCGCGCGGCTGAACCGGGTGCGGGAGCATGCGTGAACGCATCCTGCTGCTGACCGGAAGGCTGGCCGAGAAGCGCCTGCGCCGGACCATGGAATCGCTCGGGCCCGTCGACTTCGACTGGGAATTGCGCGTGCTGGGCCTGGCGGTCGCCGGGCTGATGACGTCCGACCTGATCCGGCGGCGGCTGGACGGCATCGGCGACGCCACCAAGGTGGTGGTGCCGGGGCGCTGCCGCGGCGACCTGGACGCGCTGGCGCGGCACTACGGCGCGCCGTTCGTGCGCGGGCCGGACGACGTGAAGGACCTGCCGCGCTTCTTCGGCCGCGCCGGCGGCCCGCCCGACCTCACGCGCCACGACGTGCGCATCTTCGCCGAGATCGTCGAGGCGCGGGAACTGGACATTCCCGCGATCCTCGACCGCGCCGCAGACTACCGCCGCCAGGGCGCCGACGTGATCGACCTGGGCTGCCTGCCCGGCACGCCCTTCCCGCATCTGGCCGAGGCCATCCGGGCGCTGAAGGCGGCAGGCCACGCGGTCAGCGTGGATTCCGCCGACCCGGACGAGCTGCGCCGGGGTGCCTCGGCCGGCGCCGACTTCCTGCTCAGCCTGACGGAAGAGACGCTGGCGCTGGCAGAGGAGTCCGAGGCCGTGCCGGTGCTGATCCCGGCGAAGCCAGGCGACCTCGATTCCCTGTTGCGCGCGGTCGCGGCGATGCAGGACAGGGGGAAATCCTTCATCGCCGACCCGATCCTCGACCCGATCCAGTTCGGTTTCACCGAGTCCCTGGTGCGCTACCGCGAACTGCGCCGCCGCCATCCCGAGGTCGAGATCCTGATGGGCACGGGCAACCTGACCGAGTTGACCGACGCCGACACGACGGGCATCAACGCGGTGCTGATGGGCATCGTGTCGGAGCTCGCGATCCGCAACGTGCTGGTCGTGCGGGTAAGCCAGCACAACCGCCGCGCCGTGGCCGAGACCGACCTGGCGCGGCGGATCATGTTCGCCGCCCGCGCCGACGGCGCGCTGCCGCAGGACTATGACGGCGGGCTGATGGGGTTGCGCGACCGCAAGCCGTTCCCCAGCACGGCCGAGGACATCGCCGAGCTGGCGCACGCGATCAAGGACACGAATTTCCGGGTCGAGGTGACGGCGGACGGCATCCACGTCTTCAACCGGGATGGCCAGCGCGTCGCCACCGACCCGTTCGACCTGTGGCCCGACCTGAAGCTGGAGAACGACGCGGC
>JADLEG010000238.1 GCA_020846275.1 Alphaproteobacteria bacterium | reverse complement strand
TGGCGCGCCTTGCTGGCCTTGTAGCGGAAGCGGTCGATGAAGGCCTGGATGTGCTTGCGCTGGGCGGCCTGCTTGACCAGCGCCGCGGCGTGCAGGTTCAGGCGCATCGCGCGCGTGCGCTCGAAATTGTCGTAGTCGCCGCGGTACATCACCAGCTTGCCGGCATCGACATGCACGATCTCCTCGACCACGGCGTTCAAGAGATCGCGGTCGTGGCTGACCAGGATGAGGGTGCCGGGGTATTGCGCCAGGAACTGCTCCAGCCACATCCGCGCCTCGAGGTCGAGGTGGTTCGACGGTTCGTCCAGCAGCATCAGGTCGGGCGCGGCGAACAGCACGGCCGCCAGCGCGACCCGCATGCGCCAGCCGCCGGAATAGTCGCTGACCGGGCGAAGCTGCGCCTCGTGGTCGAAGCCAAGCCCGGCCAGGATCGTGGCCGCGCGCGACGGCGCGGCATGGGCCTGGATCGTGTTGAGCCGCTCGTGGATCTCGGCGATGCGCCCCGCGTCCCCGGTGGTATCCGCCTCGGCCAGCAGCGCCGCGCGCTCCAGGTCGGCGGCCAGCACGAACTCGACCAGCGACATCGCGCCCGCCGGCGCCTCCTGGGCCAGGTGCCCCACCCGCGCGCGGCTGGGCATCTCGATCGAGCCGGAATCGGGCGAAAGCTCGCCCAGGACCAGCTTCAGCAGGGTCGACTTGCCGCTGCCGTTGCGCCCGATCAGCCCGACGCGATGCCCGGCCGGGATCGAGACCCCGGCGCGGTCGAAGATCGCGCGGCCGCCGTAGCGGAAGGTAAGGTCGTTGATGGAGAGCATGGCGGGCGGGTTGATAGCACTTCTGGCCTGGGTTGCCAGCCCCGGCCTGCCCGACTATAAGACCGCACCCCAATTAGGACCGGGACACGAAATCATGGCCGTCGAGCGCACGCTGTCGATCATCAAGCCGGATGCCACGCGCCGGAACCTGACCGGCAAGGTCAATGCAAAGCTGGAAGGGGCGGGGCTGCGCATCGTGGCGCAGAAGCGCCTGCACCTCACGCGCGCCCAGGCCGAGGCGTTCTACGCCGTGCACAAGGCGCGGCCGTTCTTCAACGACCTGTGCAGCTTCATGACCTCCGGCCCCGTCGTGGTGCAGGTGCTGGAAGGCGAGGGCGCGGTCCAGAAGAACCGCGACGTGATGGGCGCGACCAATCCCGCCAATGCCGCGTCGGGCACGATCCGCAAGGAATTCGCCGAGTCGATCGAGGCCAATTCCGTGCACGGCTCCGACAGCCTGGACAACGCGAAGGTCGAGATCGCGTATTTCTTCGCCGGGACCGAGATCGTCGGCTAGAAGCCGCGGGCGGCGATGGGCGACCGGGGCGCGGCCCCGCCTGCCGAAAAACCATCGGCCGAGGCCGTACCGTCGCTCAGCCTGATCTTCCTCGCCTTCCTGTCGACCGCCGCCATCGGCTTCGGCGGCGTGATGCCCTGGGCGCGGCGGATGATCGTGGAGCGTCGACGCTGGCTGAGCGCCGAGGAGTTCAACAACGACCTGGCGCTGTGCCAGTTCCTGCCCGGCTCCAACGTAGTCAACCTCGCGGTCGTCGTGGGCGCCCGGTTCCGCGGCTTTCCCGGCGCGGTTGCCGCCTTCACCGGGATCATGGCGGTGCCGATTTTCCTGGTGATGGGGGTGGGCGCGCTCTACCTCCAGTTCGGCGGCATCGCCCTTGTGCAGGGCGCGCTCCAGGGCATCGCCGCGTCGGCGGCGGGACTCGTGGTGGCGACGGCGGCCAAGATGGCCGTGCCGCTGCTGCGCCGCCGGCCGATGCAGGCGCTGCCCTTCATGCTCGCGGTGTTCGCGGCGGTGGGCCTGCTGCACATTCCGCTGGAATGGGTGGTGCTGACGCTCTGCCCGCTCAGCATCGCCGCAAGCTGGTGGTGGCCGCGATGAGCGACGGCGGCGTCCTCGCCACCATTGCCCGGCATTTCGCGCTGCTGTCGCTGCTGACGATCGGCGGCGTGTCCTCGGTGCTGCCGGCGATGCATCGCGAGGCGGTCGAGGTCCGGGGCTGGATGAGCGACACGCGCTTCGCCGACCTTTATGCCATCGCCCAGGCGACGCCCGGCCCCAACATGATGATCGTGACGCTGATCGGCTGGCACGCCGCGGGCGTCGCCGGCGGGCTGGTGGCGACAGCGGCGCTGACCGTGCCCACAGCCGTGCTGACCTTCCTGGTGCTCAGCCTGTGGGACCGCTTCAAGACGCGGCCCTGGCGCCTGGCGATCCAGAACGGCCTGACCCCGATCATGGTCGGACTGGTCTCGTCCAGCGGACTCCTGCTGGCCCGCACGGTCGATACCGGCTACACGGCCTTTGCGGTCACCGCCGCCACGGCGGCGATGTCCTTCGCAACCCGCCTCAATCCGCTGTGGGTGATGGGGTTGGGCGCCGCGCTGGGGATGGCCGGGCTGCTCTGATCGGCGCGGCTCTGCCCCCGCGGCGACGCCGGCCTGGTGCTCGCGGCCCGATCTCGATTCGCATCGTTGGGGATGGGACAGAACTGCGCTAACGTCGCTTCAACCCTAGGACAACCGGACTTGTCGATCGTATCTCTTGCCGCGAACCCGGTATTGCTGTGCCTTGGCGTCTTCCTCACGAGCATCGTGCACGAGGAGACGGCGATGGTGGCCGGCGGATACATGATCGTCGAGTTGGGCTGGCGCGCCGTACCGGTCACGCTGCTGCTGATCGCGGGCGTGACCTGCGGCGATTGGGGCGTGTACGGCCTCGGCGTGCTTGCGCGAAGAGTGCCCGCGCTGAAGCGCTGGCTGAAGACCGACGGCGCGCTGCGGTCCCACCGATGGCTGGACGATCACCTCTTCCTGGTCGTCGTGGTCGCGCGCGTGTTTCCCGGGCCGGCGGTGCTGATACCGACCTATGGCGGGCTTGGCATGGTCGGCGTCAGCTTCGCGCGCTTCGCCGTCCGGTCGGCGTTCATCACGTCGCTCTATGTGCCGGTGGCGCTGCTGGTCACGACGCTCTACGGGCAGGAGGTGGTGCCGCGCATCGGCTGGTGGGCGTGGCCGGCCATGTTCGCGCTGTCGATCGTGGGGATCGGCGGCCCCTGGGCCCGGCCGCTGCGACGCTGGGTGTTCAAGCTGACCGGGATGGGCAAGAACGGCTAGTGTCCCGATTCCGAAGTTCGTCCGTGCTTGCGACGCACGCCGTGCGAACTTCGGAATCGAAAAGGACGCTAGCAACTATTTCAAGTCTAGTGCCCCCTTGGAACCCGAAGTTCGCCTCCGGTCTTGCGATCAAGAGAGGGCGAACTTCGGGTTCGGGGCACTAGGCTTGCGTGCCGCTGGCCCGCAGGCCTAGTAGAGCCGGTTCTTGTAGCCGTCCGCGACGCGCCGCTCGGCTTCCTCGATGGTCACGTCCTTGGGCTTGACCTGTTCGACGATCATGCGGCCGAGCGAGGGGAAGGACTTGGGCTCGACGCGATAGTCCTGGCTCCACAGGCGCGAGCGCTTCAGCGCCTTGCCGCAATGCAGGAACGCCTCGCGCACCGCCACCTTGATGCAGAGCGTCGGCAGCTTGCCGTTGACCGCCGCCTTCGCCAGCAGGGCCGGGTCGCGCGTCAGCGACGCCATTCCGTTGACGCGCAGGGTTTCGTCGATGCCCGGGATGAAAAAGATCAGTCCGACTTCCGGCGCGTGGGTCAGGTTCGACATCGTGTCCAGCCGATTGTTGCCCGGCCGGTCGGGGATGGCGAGCGTGCGGTCGTCCAGCACCTGCACGAAGCCCGGCGCGTCGCCGCGCGGGCTGACATCGGTGCCCTGCCCGGGCCTGGTGGTGCCGATCACCAGGAAGGGGGAATGGGCGATGAAGTTCCGGCAGTGCTTGTCGAGATGGTCGAGCTGCTTCAGCCGCGCCAGCTCGGAGGCCGGGCCGAACAGCGCGCGCAGCCCCGTCTCGTCGGCCACCGGTCCGGGGCCGGCACCCCCGTCGTCGTCCATGCGGTCCATTGTCGCCTCCCGATCAGGCGAAATGGATCCACAGCAGGAACAGCAGGACCAGCACGACGCCGACGATGCCCCAGACCACCAGCTTCATGAAGCCGTTGAAGGTCTGGGTATGGGCGGACATGTCGAAACCGTTGGCGTCGCCGTGCTGTGCAGCCATGCGGAACTCTCCCCTTTGCATTCCTGGCCGGCGAAAATACGCCATCCCGGCGCTGCCCGCCAAGAGGCTGTTGCCGCGCCGCAGCAAATCATGTGACGGCCGGCACAGCGGCCTTGTGACCGCCCGCATGGCCGTCCGGGCGGCAGGTCGGCTATTGCTCGGGTCGTCTTGATGCAGGAGGAACCCATGGCGACCGTGATCATCGCTCTTTCGACCCTGGCGCTGGCTTGCCTGTTCATGATCCGCATGTCGGCCTGGGACCAGACGGCACGCCGCCTGCCGGTCAGCCTCTATCGCGCGCAAGCCTGGCGGGGCGCCGCCGCCCGCCGCGCGGCCACGCGCCACGGCTAGCAACACCGCGCCGAGGGTCTGCGGGGCCGCCAGGACGGCCGGACCGCGCATCCTCCGCACCCACGGCCCCCGGTCCATGGCATGAACGCCGGTCCTGGCCCATCAAACGGGACGGGCCGGGGGCCGACCAATCCAACCTAAATCTAGACCAGGCGGTCGCCGGTCGCGCTGGTGCGGTGCATGCGGCGGTGCATCTCGGGCGGGTAGTCGCAGGACACGTAGTGCCACACGCAGCGATTCTCGAACATCACCACGTCGCCCACCCTCCAGCGATGGCGGTAGACATGCTCGGGCTGCGGCACGAAGGCGTAGAGATAGTCGAGCAGCGGCTTGCTCTCGGCCTCGGTCATGTCGGCGAAGCGCTCGGTGAAGGCCGGGTTGACGAACAGGCCCTTGCGCCCGGTCGCGGGATCGGTGCGCACGACCGGATGCTCGACCGCCGGCGGGATGTCCTTGATCCCGACATTGTAGCTGTCCTTGTTGTTCCGCCGCTGCAGCAGCTCGGCGGAATGCACGGCCTTCATCTTGCCCAGCATCGCCTTCATGCCCGGCGACAGGCGCTCGTAGGCGCGCTGCACGTTGGCGAACAGCGTGTCGCCGAAGCCTTCCTCGATCGCCTTGCAGTGAAGCACGCTGCCGAGCGGCGGCGTCTCGCTGAACGTGATGTCGGCGTGCCAGATGTCGTTGCGGCCGTTCAAGAACTGCCCGCCCTTGTGCTCCAGCACCAGGATCTCCGGGTACTCGGGGATCTGCGCCGTTCGGTACAGCGGGTGCTGCTCGACCTTGCCGAAATGCCGCGTGAAAGCGATCTGCGCGGCCGGCGGCACGTCCTGGCCGCGGAAGACGATCACCAGGTGTTCCGACAAGGCGCGCTTGACGGTTTCCGCCGTGGCTGCATCGAGCGGCTTCGCCAGGTCCATCCCCAGGATTTCCGCGCCCAGCGCGCCGCCCAGCCGCTTGATCGTGACGCCGCTGACCGGTTTTATGCCTGAAAGCCCGTCCATTGCCGGCCCTCCCGCGCGATAATGACGAACCCTACGACCGCGCCGCCTGGTCCGGCAAGGCGGCGGACCCGGGAGGCGATACGCAGAATCGCCCATTCCCCGCGCGTCCGCTTCCGCTATGCTGGCGGCAATGAGCGAAGCCGACTCCCTGTTCGCGGTATTGCGCCAGTCGGCCGACGATGCGGTGGTCGCCGCGATTGAATCCCTGGTGCGCGAGGCGCCCGACCGGGCGCTCAGCCGGGTCAACGTCATCGCTTTCGCGGCCCAGAACGGACTGGACGAAGAGCGCGTGATCGCCGGCTTCCTGCATGCCGCGCGGCTCGGCATCTTCGAGCTGTCCTGGAACATCCTGTGCCCGGGTTGCGGCGGCGTGCTGCAGGCGGGCGCGTCGCTGAAGTCGGTGAAGCCGCAGGAATACAGCTGCGCGCTCTGCGCGTCGGGCTTCGAGCCCACGCTGGACGAGGTCGTGGAGGTCACCTTCACCGTGAATCCGCGGGTGCGCCGCATCGCCGCGCACGATCCCGACACGCTGCCGGTGGCGGAGTATTTCCGGCAGGTGTTCTGGGGCTCGGGGTTCGACGTGCCGGACGACGCCGACCTGGCGCGGACGATCGACGAATGCACGCTCGACACGATGGAACTGCCGGCGCGCGAGAAGGCGATCCTGTCCGTCACGCTGCCCGAGGCCTTCGTGATCCTGTTCGACCCGGTCAGCCATACCGCGCAATTCGTCGACGTGAAGGGTGAACCCACGCGCGAGCGCCAGCTCCTGACCGTGGTCATCGACAAGCCGGGCTTGGCGACCAGCACGCTGGAGCTGCGGCCCGGTCCGACGCGCATCACCTTCGCCAATCGGATGAACGCGCGCGCCCTGCCGGGCGCCTGGGTGGCGGACGACAACCTGCATCATTTGCTGGGCCGCCGCCGGCCGTTCCTAACCGCCAAGCGCCTGCTGACCAACCAGGTATTCCGCGACATCTATCGCGCGGAGATGCTGGACGCCGAGCAGCGCCTCAAGATCACCAGCCTGACCTTCCTGTTCACCGACTTGCGCGGGTCGACGGAGCTCTACGAGCGGGTCGGCGACCTCGTCGCCTTCGACCTCGTGAAGGCGCATTTCCAGGTGCTGGGCGAGATCGTGGCTGCCGAGGCCGGCGCGGTGGTGAAGACGATCGGCGACGCGGTGATGGCGACCTTCCCAACGCCCGAGCGGGCGATGGCGGCCGCGCTGCGCATGCGCAGCGCGATGCGCGAGATGAACACCCAGCGCGGCAGCGAGGATCTGCTGCTGAAGATCGGCATCCACGAGGGGCCGTGCCTGGCGGTGACGCTGAACGACCGCCAGGACTATTTCGGCCAGACCGTGAACATCGCCGCGCGCGTGCAGGGCCTGGCGCAGTCCCGGTCGATCTTCGCGACCAGGCCGGTGGTGGAGCACGCGCAGACGTCCGCGCTGCTCAAGCGCAACGGCCTGTCGCCCGAGTCCCGCCGGCACGCGCTGCGCGGGCTCGGCGCGGAGATGGCGATCTACGAAATTCCCTGAGGCGGAAAGCGGCAAGGCACAGGCGGCGGCGTCAAGCCGGCGGGGAAGCGAGCGCCGCTTGGAGCAGCTCGTGGCGGACGGGCGCGAACGGATTGACGATGGCTATCTTTCGTAGAGGTCCTCGCGACGCCAGCGGCCAATCTTCTTGATAGGTTGTCTGCGCAATCGAGCCAGGAGAGTGGAGAGCGCGCGTTTCCGGCGCTCGCTGTCCTTGCCGGGGCCAGATTTCCTTCTTGCTGGTTTGTCCGCTCTCTTAGCCGTCATTGCAATCCTGCAATCCCTACGCCGCCGTGCCACCCACCGTCAGCGTGTCCAGCTTCATCGTCGGCTGGCCGACCCCCACCGGCACGCCCTGGCCGTCCTTGCCGCAGGTGCCCACGCCGTCGTCGAGCTTCATGTCGTTGCCGATCATCGAGACGGTCTTCAGCGCCTCGGGCCCGTTGCCGATCAGCATCGCGCCCTTGACGGCCTGGCCGACCTTGCCGTCCTCGATCATGTAGGCCTCGGAGGCCGAGAACACGAACTTGCCCGAGGTGATGTCGACCTGCCCGCCGCCGAAGTTCACGGCGTAGAGGCCCTTCTTCACGCTGGCGATGATCTCCTTCGGGTCGTGCTTGCCCGACAGCATGACCGTGTTGGTCATGCGCGGCATCGGCGCATGGGCGAAGCTCTGGCGCCGCCCGTTCCCCGTGGGCTTCATGCCCATCAGCCGCGCGTTCATCCGATCCTGCATGAAGCCGGTGAGGATGCCGTCCTCGATCAAGATGGTGCGGTGGCTGGGCGTGCCCTCGTCGTCGACGGTCAGCGAGCCGCGCCGGTCGGGCAGGGTGCCGTCGTCCACCACCGTCACGCCCTTGGCCGCGACCTGCTGGCCCATGAGCCCCGCGAAGGCCGAGGTCTTCTTGCGGTTGAAGTCGCCTTCGAGCCCGTGGCCCACGGCCTCGTGCAGCATGACACCCGGCCAGCCCGCGCCCAGCACGACCGGCATCTCGCCCGCCGGGGCCGGCACGGAACCCAGGTTCACCAGCGCCTGGCGCAGCGCCTCGTCGACCTGTCCCTGCCAATGCGCGGGATCGAGATAGACGTCGTAGCTCGTGCGTCCGCCCGCGCCGTGGCTGCCGGTCTCCATGCGGTCGCCCTCGCCGACCACGACCGCGACGTTGAGGCGGACCAGCGGGCGGATGTCGGCCACCCGCACCCCGTCGGCGCGCAGGATCTGCACCGCCTGCCATTCGCCCGAGATCGACGCCATCACCTGCCGTACTCGCTTGTCCTTCGCGCGCGCATAGGCGTCGATCGCGCCCAGGAGCTTGACCTTGTCGCCGAATTCATGCTCGCCCAGCGGGTTCAGGTCGCCGTAGAGCGCGCGGTTGGTGCCCTGGGGCGGCTCGGCCAGAGTGCCGGCATGGCCGGTGCGCACGGCCTGCACGGCCACAGCCGCGCGCTTGATCGCGGCCTCGCTGAGTTCGCTCGCATGGGCGTAGCCGGCGGCATCGCCCGAAACCGCGCGCAGGCCGAAGCCCTGGCTGGTGTCGAAGCTCGCGCTCTTCACCTTGCCGTCGTCGAACGAAATCGACTCGGACTGGCAGTATTCCAGGAAAAGCTCGCCGTCGTCGCAGCCCTTCAACGCATCGCCGACGATGCGGTCGATGCGGCCGCGGTCCAGCCCCGCGCGGGTGAAGAAGATCTCGTCGGTCCTGGCGAGGGTGGACATGGCGATGCTCCCGGGTTTGCTGGCGGCCCCATCTTATATGGGGCGGACCCGCGGCGAAACCAGCCGGCGGGCAGAGGCGCGGGATCGTGATTACGGTGCTCCTCATCCTTCGAGACGGCTGCTCCGCAGCCTCCTCAGGATGACGCGTTCTTTCGACGTTCGATCAGGTCGCGTCATCCTGAGGAGGTCCCGCAGGGACCGTCTCGAAGGATGAGGAGCGCCACCAAGGCCCGTCCGGACGTAAACGCCCCGATCCCGTCCGCAATCCGTTGCCTATCCTCGCGCCGCCGCCCGGACTATGATGAGCCGGTCACCCGACATTAAGAGGCCACGTGGCACGACGCCTGCCTGAATTTCGCCCGCGTGCGGCGCGCGCGCCCGCCGCCCTGCTGTTGGCGGTGCTCGCGGGCGCGGGTGCGCGGGCGCAGGATCTGGCGCCCGATGCGCTGTTCCGCCAGGTGGCGGGCTCGGTCTATATCGTGCTCGCGGCCGATAATGCCGACATCAAGGCGATGATGGGCAATCCGGTCGTGCCGCCGCCCAGCAGCGACACCGAGGGGGCGGCCATGCAGACCGCGCGCGAGCGCGCGCTGCGCGAGATCGGTCGTGGCAAACGCCCGCCGCTGTCGCTGGGATCGGCGGTGGCGCTTACCCGGGACATCGCGGTCACCAACTGCCATGTCGTCGCCAACCGCCAGGTGGTCGCGATCGTCGAGGGCAATCGCGGCACGACGGCGCAGGTCGTGCAGTCCCGGCCCAACGACATCTGCCTGCTGCGCGTGACCGGCTACGAATTGAAGCCCGTCGCCGCGGTCCGCATGGCGGCCGAGGTGCGGGTGGGCGAGCGCGCCTATGCCATCGGCAATCCGCGCGGGCTCGAGCGCACCCTGTCCGAGGGGCTGGTGTCGGGCGTGCGCGTGCGGAACAACGTCAAGATCGTGCAGACCACGGCGCCGATCTCGCCCGGCTCGTCGGGCGGTGCGCTGTTCGACGCCGGCGGCCGGCTGATCGGCATCACCACCTTCAAGTCGCAGGCCGACCCCCAGCTCAACTTCGCCGTGGCGGCCGAGGAGTTCTGGCCCGTGCCGGACGCCGTCCTGGCGGGCGGCGTGGCGCCCGCGCCGGCCGCGCCGCCGCCAGCGCCGCCGCCGGCCGCACCGGCCGCGACCGGCCCGCCGGGGCCGGTGCAGTTGCTGCCCGACGCCGTGACCCGGTGCGGCCCGATCGAGGTGCGCGGGCTCAACTTCGCGACCACTTCGGTCAAGTGCATCGAGCACGACGAGCGCAAGCTCGGCGGCGAACTGGTCGAGCTGTCGCAGATCGCCGGCGCGTTCACGAACGGCACGCTCGAAGTGTTCTATGCGCGCATCACCAGCGAGCGCCACTGGACCGGCCTGTCGACCGCGGCGCTGCGCAAGGGCGTGGCGGACTGGGCCAAGGCGTTCAACCCGACGAATTTCTCGCCGTTCCAGGCCAATCCCTTCCCGCACTACACGCTGAACATCAGCGCGAAGGGCCGCGACTTCGCCTGCGCCCGCGGCACCACGCGCGGCGGGCCCCAGGACAAGGTGATGGTCTGGGTCACCTTCTGCGAGCCGGGACGCCATGTTCTGCCGGCCGAGAACCTGGCCACCGTCTTCCGCGCCTTGAAGTTCGA
>JADLEG010000237.1 GCA_020846275.1 Alphaproteobacteria bacterium | reverse complement strand
GGAACTGGACGCCAAGGCCCTCAAGAAACTGGTCGGCGCCTACAAGGCCAAGGTCCTTGAGGCCAAGAGCAAGCCGTTCCCCGAGGACGTCCACGAACAGTTGTGGGGCGCCATCGGCGCCGTGTTCGGGAGCTGGATGAACCAGCGCGCCATCACCTACCGGCGCCTGCACGGGATTCCCGAGGATTGGGGCACGGCGGTCAACGTCCAGGCCATGGTGTTCGGCAACATGGGCGACGACTGCGCCACGGGCGTGGCCTTCACCCGCAACCCCTCGACCGGCGAGCGCCTTCTCTACGGCGAATTCCTGGTCAACGCCCAGGGCGAGGACGTGGTGGCGGGCATCCGCACCCCGCAGCCTTTGACCAACGCTGGCAAGAGCGCATCCGGCGCCGGCCGCGTGTCCATGGAAGAGGTCATGCCCCAGGCGTTCCGCGCGCTGGCGGACATCCAGGAGCGGCTGGAGGCCCATTACCGCGACATGCAGGACATCGAGTTCACCGTCCAGAAGGGCAAGCTGTGGATGCTGCAGACGCGCACCGGCAAGCGCACGGCCCAGGCAGCCCTCAAGACCGCCGTGGACATGGTGAAGGAAGGCCTGATCAAGGAAGCGGAGGCGCTGCAGCGGCTGGAGCCGGGCGCCTTGGACCAGTTGCTCCATCCGCGCCTCGATCCCAAGGCCCCGCGCAAGGTGATCGCCCGCGGTCTGCCGGCCTCGCCGGGAGCGGCGTCGGGCTTCGTCACCTTCACGGCCGACGAGGCGGAGAAGCGCGCCGCGTCCGGCGATCCCGTCATCCTGGTGCGGCTTGAGACCAGCCCGGAGGACATCCACGGCATGCACGCGGCCCAGGGCATCGTGACGGCGCGCGGCGGCATGACCAGCCACGCGGCGGTCGTGGCGCGCGGCATGGGGCGAGCCTGCGTCGCCGGCGCGGGCGAGCTCAAGATCGACGCGGCCGCCGCCACGCTCACGGTCGGTTCAGCCGTGGTCCGCGCGGGCGACCGCATCACTATCGACGGCGGGTCGGGCGAGATCATGCTGGGCGTGGTGCCCACCATCCAGCCGGAGCTGACGGGTGACTTCGGCATCGTCATGGGCTGGGCTGACAAGGTGCGCCGCCTCAGGGTGCGCGCTAACGCCGACCAGCAGGCCGACGCCGAGGCGGCGCGGCGCTTCGGCGCCGAGGGCATTGGCCTCTGCCGCACCGAGCACATGTTCTTCGAGGGCGAGCGCATCGTGGCGATGCGCCAGATGATCCTGGCCGAGGACGCCAAGGGGCGCCGCGCGGCGCTGGCCAAGATACTGCCGATGCAGCGCAACGACTTCGTCGAGCTGTTCCGCATCATGAAAGGCCTGCCGGTCACGATCCGGCTGCTCGATCCGCCGCTGCACGAATTTCTGCCGCACAGCGACGCCGAGATCGCCGAGGTGGCCAAGGCCGCCGGGCTCGATCCCACGGCGGTGCGCCACCGCGCCGCGCAGCTCGCGGAATCCAACCCGATGCTCGGCCATCGCGGCTGCCGGCTGGCGATCTCCTATCCCGAGATCTGCGAGATGCAGGCCCGCGCGATCTTCGAGGCGGCGGTCGAGGCGGCCAAGGACGGCGAAAGCGTGGTGCCCGAGGTGATGATCCCGCTGGCGGCCACCAAGCGCGAGCTGGATATCCTGAAGTCCGTGATCGACCGCGCCGCCGAGCAGGTCTCGCAGGAGCGCGGGGCCAAGCTCAAATACTATGTCGGCACGATGATCGAGTTGCCGCGCGCGGCGCTGAAGGCGGACGAGCTCGCCGCGACCGCCGAGTTCTTCAGCTTCGGCACCAACGACCTGACCCAGACCTGCCTTGGCCTGTCGCGCGACGATTCGGCCAGCTTCCTCGACAGCTACACGCGCCAGGGCATCTTCCCGACCGACCCCTTCATGTCGATCGACGTCGATGGGGTGGGCGAGCTGGTCAGGCTCGGCGTCGCGCGCGGACGCAAGACGCGCAGGGACCTGAAGCTCGGGATCTGCGGCGAGCACGGCGGCGATCCCGCCTCGGTGCGTTTCTTCCGCGAGGCGGGGCTCGACTACGTGTCCTGCTCGCCGTTTCGCGTGCCCATCGCCCGCCTCGCGGCGGCGCAGGCCGAGCTGTCCCAGGTCACGCGCGACAAGTGATCGCGCCGTGAGCGACCTCGACGCGCTGGCGGCGGGGGGAAAGCCCGCGCTGGCGCGGGCGCTGGCGAATATCGAGCGCGAACCCGACGCGGCGGCGACGCTGGCCTTGCTCGACGCCGCCTACGCGCGGCCGCGCGCGCGCGTCGCGGGCATCACCGGCCCGCCGGGCGTCGGCAAGTCGACCCTGATCGGCGCGCTGATCGCGGCCTGGCGGCGGCAGGGGCGCAGCGTCGGCGTGCTGGCGGTCGATCCCTCCAGCCGCCGCAGCGGCGGCGCGCTCCTGGGCGACCGCGCGCGCATCGCCACCGACCCGGCGGACGAGGGCGTGTTCGTGCGCTCGCTGGCGGCGCGCGACCGCCTGGGCGGCCTCGCCGACCTTGCCATGCCGGCGACCATCCTCTTGCGCGCGCTGTTCGACGTGGTGGTGGTCGAGACCGTCGGCGTCGGCCAGTCCGAGACCGAGATCGCCGAGCTGGCCGACACGGTGGTGCTGTGCGTGCAGCCCGGATCGGGCGACAGCCTGCAATACATGAAGGCCGGCATCGCCGAGGCGCCGGACATCGTCGCCGTCACCAAGGGCGACCTGGGTCCCATGGCCCAGCGCGCCGCCGCCGATGTGCGCGCCGGCCTCGGCCACGCCGCGCCCGGCGACTGGTCGCCCGCGATCGAGATCGTGGCGGCGCCGCGCGGCCAGGGCATCGACGCGCTGATCGGCGAGATCGACCGCCACGCCGCGTGGCTTGACGGCAGCCGGCTGGCGGCGCGCCGCGCCGCGCAGGCCCGGCATTGGCTGGAGCTGGCCGTGCGCGAACGCTTCGGCCGCGAGGGTCTCAGCCGCGCCGGCGCGCTCGACCTGGCTGAGGGCGCGTCGCCATTCGGGCGGTTGCGCGCGATCACCAAATCCCTCGCCCGCTGAAAGCGGGAGAGGGCGGGGCCCAAGGCCGTCGGGCCTTGGGAGGGTGAGGGCATGGCGCCGGCCCTCACCCGGCTCGCTGGCGCTCGCCACCCTCTCCCGACTTCGTCGGGCGAGGGTTTCGTTTCAGTCCTTTTCTTCCCCGTCCGGCTTCTCGTCGACGGGGATGCGGTACTCGCCGCCGATCCAGCGCGCCAGGTCGATATCGGCGCAGTGCTTCGAGCAGAACGGGCGGAAGCGCAGCACGGCCGGCCGGCGGCAGATCGGGCAGCGCGTCTTCAGGATCGCGACCTTGTCGTCGGGATCGTCGGCCACGGCTTCACTCCGTCGCGACATCGAACCGGCCGGGCTGCAGGGCGGGGTCGGCGACCAGGCCGAGCTTCGCGCCGACGCGCTCGCGCAGGTTCGACAGGGTTTCCGCCGCCGCTTCCAGCCCGGCGATCGCAGCCGGGCTTGCCCGCGCGCGCAGGGGCCGGCCCGGCGCGGCGTCGGCCTCCCTCAATATGGCCCGCGCCAGCGCGAATCCCAGGGTCGCGGCGGAAAAGCCGGGCTGGTCGTCACGGGGCTCGGTCAGCAGATGCTTGAGCGAGGGCCTGAGGCGCTTGCGGGTCAGCTCGACCAACCCGGCGGGGGTCAGGCCCAGCACGTCGACCTGCTGCGGGTCTTGGGCGCAGGCCCGGCGCAGCGTTTCGACCGTTCGGCGGCGATGGTCGGGGCGAGACATGCGCAGGAAATCCACCACCACGATCCCGCCGATGTCGCGCAGGCGCAATTGGCGCGCGATCTCGCCGGCCGCCTCGAGGTTCACCTGGAAGGCGAGGTCGGCCTGCTGGCCCAGGCCGGCCTGCGCCGCCATGTCCACGTCGATGGCGGTCATCGATTCCAGCTCGTCGATCGCGATCGCGCCGCCGCGGGGCAGGCGTATGCGCCGCGACAGCGCTTCGGCGATCTGCTCCTCGGCGTCGTGGCGCCGGAACAGCGATCCGCCGCGGTGGTGCGACAGCAGCGGTGCCAGCGCCGGCGCTTCGGCCTTGATGCGGTTCATCGTCTGGGCGTCGTCGAACCGCACGGCGGCAAGCGTCGCGGCGTGGTCCAGGATGGCGCGCAGCACCGGGTCCGGCGCCGGCCGGATCACCGACGGCACGGCGCCCGCCTTCTCGCGCGCCCGGCGCCAGGCGTCAACCAGCCCCTGCGCCTCGGCCAGCAGCGCCGCGGGCTCGGCCTCGGCCGCCGCGGGATGCAGCAGGAACCCGTCGCGCGCCGTGTCGATCGGCGCCAGCGCGGCGGCCAGCCGCGCGAATTCCTCGGGGTCCAGGCGGCGCGTGCGCTCGAGCCCGGGCTGGCCCAGGCGCAGGGTCAGGCGCTGGCCGACGATCGCCGGGCGGTCGCTGAGGCCCGCACCCTTGTCGTCGACCGCGTCCTTGGTCACCTGCACGACGATCGCGGCGCCCTCGGCGGGCGGCTTGACACCCTTGCGCAGGGACAGGAACCCCGCCTTCGGCTGGCCGATCTCGACGAAGGCGGCGCCCTGGTCCCGGCGCAGCGCTGTGACGCGACCGCGGATGATCGCGCCGACCGTGCTCTCGCGTTCGGGGCGGACGATCCGCAGCTCGATCAGCCGTCCCTTCGTCAGCAGCGCCGCCCGCGTCTCGCCCGGCAGGTGGTCGACCAGCATCTCGTCGATCATCGCCGCTCTCCAACCGGCGGCTCGACGGCGTAGCCCAGGCCGCGCAGCATTTGCGCCGTCTCGAACAGCGGCAGGCCGACCACGTTGGAATAGGAGCCGGTGATCTGGCGCACGAACAGGGCGGCGCGGCCCTGGATGGCGTAGCCGCCGGCCTTGCCCTGCCATTCGCCACCGGCCAGGTAGGCCTGGCGCTCGGCCTCGCTCAGCTTCTTGAAGGCGACGGCGGTGGTCACCATCCGCTCGACCATGCGGCCGCCCGGCGCGATCAGCGCGACGCCGCCCAGCACGCGGTGGCGCCGCCCGGACAAGAGGTCAAGGCATCTCGCGGCGGTCGCCCGGTCCTCGGCCTTGGGCAGGGCGCGCCGCCCGCAGGCGACGACCGTGTCGGCGGCCAGGACGAAGGCATCGGGATGGCGCGCCGCCACCGCGCGCGCCTTTTCCGCCGCCAGGCGCCCCGCCAGCGCCGGGGGAAGCTCGCCACGGCGGGGATGCTCGTCGATTTCGGCCGGCTCGACCACGGCGGGCGCGATGCCGACCTGGCGCAGCAGCTCAAGGCGGCGCGGCGACGCCGAGGCCAGCACCAGCACGGGCGGCCTCTGGGGCGGATCCGGCCGGTGATCCGGGCCCATCGGCCGTCCGGTCACTTGAAGCGGAAGGTGATGCGACCCTTGGTCAGGTCGTAGGGAGTCATCTCGACATTCACCCGGTCGCCCTGCAGGACCCGGATGCGGTTCTTGCGCATCTTGCCCGAGGTATGGGCCAGCACGAGGTGCTCGTTGTCCAGTTTCACCCGGAACATCGCGTTGGGCAGGATTTCCACCACCGTGCCCGGAAACTCGATCAGGTCTTCCTTAGCCATCCCCTCTCCATCGACGGGCGCTCCCCGGTCTCCCCCCGGGGGAACGGCCGGCGGCATCATTAGCGCAAAGCCGGGCCTACGGAAAGCGCCGCCTGTTGCCGTCCCGTCATGCCGGCGGGTTCGGGCGATCGAGCGTATCGAATCGCAGCAAGCGGGGATGGCGCCAGGCCATCACCGCCACGCAGGTGACCGTGGCCATGCCGCCGGCGACGATCGCCAGCGGCGCGCCCAGGAACGCGGCGGACAAGCCGGCCAGAAGCTCGCCCATGCGCGGGCCGCCGCGGAAGAAGACCAGCGCGATGCTGATGACCCGCCCCCGCAGGTGCTCGGGCGTCATGGTCTGGCGCCACAGGCCGCGGACGACCGTGCCGACGGTGTCGGCCGCGCCCACCACCGTCAGCAGGGCGAAGCTCAGCCAGATCGACCGCGACAGCCCCACCATCGCCGCTGCCAGCCCATAGGCGGCGACCGACCCCATCATCAGCAGGCCCTGCCAGCGCAGCCGGTGCCAGTAGGCAAGCGCCAGCCCCGTCACCACCGCGCCGATCGGCTGGCCCGCCGCCAGGAGCCCGTAGCCGCCAACGCCGGAATCGAACACCACCTCGGCCAGCAGCGGCAGCAGCACCCCCAGCGTGGTGAAGCAGGCCGACAGGAAGTCGATCACGAAGGACTGCCAGAGGATCGGCATGCTGCGAACGTATTGCAGGCCCTCGACGAAGGCGGCGACGCTGGGCTGGGCGCGCGGCGCGTCGTCGGGACGGGTCACGCGCATCAGCCGGAGGCACAGCGCGGGGATCGCGAAGAAGGCCGCGATGACGCCATAGGCGGCGACGGTGGCGTAGCGGCCGATCAGCGCCGCCCCGGCCAAGGGCGCCAGCACCGCCGAGATGCGGAAGGCCAGCGAGAACAGGCTGACCGCGTGGGAAAGCTGCTCCGGCGGCACCGTCGCCGGCAGCAGCGACTGGCGCGAGGGGGTGTCGAAGCCGGCCAGGGCTGCGGTCGCGGCCGAGATCAGGTAGAGCAGCGCCACGCCGACAAGGTCGGCCAGGGTGAGGGCGAACAGCGCGGCGGCGATCGCGGCCACGCCAAGCCGCGTCCACATCATCAGCCGCCGGCGGTCAAGCGCATCGGCCAGAAGCCCGCCCCAGATGCCGAACACCAGGGTGGGCGCAAGGCGCACCAGCCCGATCCCGCCCAGCCCCACGGCCGCCGCGCTGAGGTCGACCGTGACCCCGAACAGCGACACCGTCACGCCGGCGCCGTGCAGCAGCTCGAACACATGCCAGTTGATCGCGAAGATCTGCATGTTGGCTGCGAAATCGGACGTAAGCTGGGCGATCCACAGCAGGCGGAATTCGCGGAATCCCAGCGCTCCGAACCGGGGTGCGATGGCGGCAGCGGACATTGCGATCGGACGGAACGTTGATGCGCCGGGCGATCATGCGCCCGATCGCCGGCGAAAGCCAATCGCCTGAATGTGTTGCGCCGGCAGCCTCCGCCGCCGGGCCGGGGCCGAATTCGTCCTTCGCGCGGCCCCCGCGCTTACCTATTATCGACGGGTCCCGGGAGAACCATTCCGTCCGATGCTCGCCTATATCGCTCGCCGCCTGGCCTTGATGGTCCCGACGCTGCTCGGGATCATGGTGATCAATTTCCTGGTGATCCAGGCGGCGCCCGGCGGGCCGGTCGAACAGATCATCGCCCAGATCCAGGGCCGCGCGGTCGAGGCGACGGCGCGGGTCTCGGGCCAGGGCGGCGAGTTGACGCCGGGCGGCAGCCAGACGGCCACGCCCACCGGCGGCGGCCAGGACAAATATCGCGGCGCGCGCGGGCTGCCGCCCGAGTTCATCAAGCAGCTCGAAAAGCAGTTCGGCTTCGACAAGCCGATCCACGAGCGCTTCCTTTTGATGATGGGCAACTACCTGCGCTTCGATTTCGGCACCAGCTATTTTCGCGACCAGACCATCTTCAACCTGGTGCTGGAGAAGATGCCGGTGTCGATCTCGCTGGGGCTGTGGACCACCCTGCTGGTCTACCTGGTGTCGATCCCGCTCGGCATCGCCAAGGCGGTGCGCGACG
>JADLEG010000236.1 GCA_020846275.1 Alphaproteobacteria bacterium | reverse complement strand
GCATGGCCAGCGACCAGGCGGCGGAAGCCGCGAGCGCGATCCACAGGCGCGGCAGCAGCAGGCCGCAGAGCACATAGCCGATCGCGCCGAGCGGTTCGGCGAGCGCCGACATCATCTGCAGCAGGAACGTCATCGCGCGGCCAGTATAGCCGGACGCTGGCGCCAGGCGCGTCGTCGTCAAGAAAGCCAGAACCTATCGGCACTTCGCGATTGATCGCGGACGCCATCCCGCGCTTCCGGCAGGCGGACGATTCGCATGCGTGTCGGCCTGCCACGCCGCACGAGAATTTCCTCGCCCTTCGAGACGGCCCCTATGGGGCCTTCAGGGTGAGGAAATTCACGGGGATCAGGAATCTACCTCGCCCTGAGGAGCCCGCGAAGCGGGCGTTTCGAAGGGCGAGCTTTGCCCTAGCGGCCCCAGATCTCGACCGCGCCGCGGCGGCGCAGCGCCATCCGCGGCTTCAGTTCGGCCGCGGCCGCGACGGCGGCGTCCGCGGCGCGCGGGAACGCGAAGTCGAGGGTGGGCCGGCCGAAGAGATAGCCCTGCGCATGGTCGACGCCGAGTTCGACCAGGGCGCTCGCCTGGGCCTCGGTCTCGACCATCTCGGCCACGGTGCCGATGCCGAGGTCGGCGCACAGCCCGACCATCGCCTTCAAGATCGCGCGGTCGCGCGGATGGGTTTCCAGCCGCTTCACATAGGCGCCGTCGATCTTCACGAAATCGACGTCCAGGGCCTGGATGTAGGGGAAGGAGGCGGCGCCGGCGCCGAAATCGTCCAGGCAGACCTTGTGCCCGTCGGCGCGAAAGGCCTGCAGGATGCCGTTGATGCCCGCAAGGTCGCGGATGCGCATCGACTCGGTGACTTCGATCAGCAGTTGCTGCGCGACCCAGTTGCTTTCGGCCACCAGGGCGCGGAACGCCTTGACGAAGAGCTGGCTGTCCAGCGACACGGACGAGATGTTGACCGCGATCGCCACGCTGGCGCCGCTTTCGCGGGCATGGGTCAGGATGTCGATCGCCTTGTGGCAGACCAGCAGGTCGAAGTCCTGGGTCATGCCGATCTCCTCGGCAAAGCCGACCAGCCCGGCGGGCGGCTGGCCGTTGGTCGGCCGCGCCAACGCCTCGTAGTGGTGGATGCTGCGGTCGGCCAGCGAAACGATGGGCTGCAGCGCGATGCGCAGGCGGTTATCCGCGATCGTCTGCTTGAAGTCCTGCACGCGCTTGACCGTGTCGGCCAGGATTTCCTTCATGCCGTCGGCGAGCGATCCGGCCAGGGGCGGGTCGTCCGAATCCGAGAATTTGCGCACGGTATAGAGGATCACGCGCCGGCGGTCCTCCTCGCTCAACTCGTCGGGGCCAAGCTCGACGGTGGCGCCGGAAACGGCCAGGCCCGCGCCCGTGGGGTCGCTCTCGCGGCTGATCTCGGCGACGCTCTTCTCGAGCTGCGCGGGATCGACCGAGGGCGTGTGCATGATGCCGAAGCGATCGTCGCCCAGCCGGCCGGCCGTGCTGCCGTCGATCGACATCGCGCGCAGCAGCCCGCCGATCTCCTCCATCACGTGGGCCATCGCGTCGCCGCCGACGCGGTCCTTGAACGCATCGAACTCGTCCAGGCGGATCAGCGTCAGCTTTGCCTCGACGTTTTGCTCGCGCGCGGCCGCCAGCTTGGATTGCACGGACTGGGTGAAGCTGTCGCGGTCCAGCAGGCCCGTGTCGGCGTCGTGGTTCCCGTCCGGGGCGTCGGTCGCGCCGATGCGCGCCTTGGCGAGCGTCAGGTAGAAGCGCGGCATATCGCTGTCCATGCGGTAGCCGCCGAGGAGGGCGCTGGCCGGCGTGTCGCCGCCCACGGGCAGGTGCACGATCACGGGATTGAGCCGGGCGTTGTTCGGCAGGGCGCGCAGCAGCTGGCCGACCATGATGCGGTCCGGTGCGCCGACCAGCTCCTCGAAGGGCACGCCCCGCACGCTGTCCTCGGGCCGCTCCAGCAGGCTCTGTACCGCGCCGCAGACGTAGCGGACGCGATGCGACGCATCGACTTCCAGCAGGATGTCGGCGTTCGCGAAGGAGAAGGCGAGCAGGCGTTCGGTCGCGGACTTCATTGGCGTGGCGGAATCCCGGCCATGTCGCGCGACAATAGGTAGAGCTGCGTAAACGAAACGCTAACACAGTTGCGCGAGCGTGGCTGGTGGCGGCCGGTCCGAAAGTGCATGATTCCAAGCGGGTGCCACCACCGGAGGGGCGAATGTCCGGCGAGACCGGCGATACATTGTTGATTACGGGCGGCGCGGGCTATGTCGGAAGTCATACCGCCGGGGTTCTGGCCGCCGGGGGCCGCCGCGTCGTGGTGCTGGACAATCTGCGCACCGGCCATCGCGCCGCCGTGCCCCCGGGGGTCGAGTTCCACCCGATCGACCTTGCCGACCCTGCCGCGCTCGCCACGCTGTTCCAGGCCCACCGCTTCGGCGCGATCCTGCATTTCGCCGCGCTGTCGATCGTCGGCGAGTCGATGGCCGATCCGCTGCGCTACCTCGGCGACAATCCGGCCAATGCCGTCAACCTGCTGCGCGCCGCGGCCGCCAATGGGGTCAAACGCTTCGTGCTGTCATCCACGGCCGCTCTGTTCGACCCGGGCGGCGAGCGCCCGATCGACGAGGCGACGCCGATCGTGCCGGGCAATCCCTACGGCGAATCGAAGTATTTCATCGAGCGCATGCTGCACTGGGCGGACCGGACGCTGGGCATCCGCTCGGCCTGCCTGCGCTACTTCAACGCCGCCGGGGCGCATCCCGATGGCTTGAACGGCGAGGACCATCGGCCCGAGACGCACCTGATCCCGCTGGTGATCCAGGCCGCGCTGGGGCGGCGCGCAAAGATCACCGTGTTCGGCGAGGACTACGCGACGCCGGACGGCACCTGCATCCGCGACTACGTGCACATCATGGACCTGGCCGACGCCCATATCGCCGTGCTGGAGACCCTGAAGACCCGCAGCGTGCGCTACAACCTGGGGACCGGGCGCGGCCACAGCGTGCGCGAGGTGATCCGCGCGGTCGAGGAGGTCGGGGGACGCAGGGTGCCGGTCGAGAGCGGCCCCCGCCGCGCGGGCGATCCCGCGATGCTGGTCGCCGACCCGTCCG
>JADLEG010000235.1 GCA_020846275.1 Alphaproteobacteria bacterium | reverse complement strand
TCTGGACGTCCGGGTAGTAGCCCGCAGGGTCGTAGCAATAATAATAGGTGCCGGGCGTGCCCTGCGGCGGCGGGTTGTAGTACGGATCGGGCGTCGCCTGCGGCTCGACGTAGTAGTAGGGGTAGGGATAGGGCTCGACCAGGCGGCGCGGGAAGGGATCGTACGGGCGGTAGGGCCGGTAGCCGCGGTCCCGGTAGCGCCAGTCCTCGCGATCGTAGTCGCGATGGCCGGAGTCGTTGCGGCGATTGTCGTCGCGCGGCCGCGGGCGCGAGCGCGATCCCCCGCCGGAGGATTGCGGCGGCTGGGATGCCGACGGCGACGGCGACGGCGACGCCTGGGGCGGCGGGCTGGGCGCCGGGCCCGATGGCGCGCGGTTGCCGGCCGACGGGGACGGCGCGGACGGTTGCTGCACGGGGGGCGGCCCGGCCTCGCGCTGGGCGAACGCCGCCGGACTCCCGGCCAGCAGGGCGCAAGCCACCCCAGCGATCAACGCGCGGCGAAAGGGTCCGATCGGGCTGCGCATCTCTTCTCCTTCATCCCCCTTCACGCCCCGTGGAAAACGCCGCATGCCGGGCAGCGTTCCGCCGCGCGCCGCTGCCCGCGAAGCCGCCTATTCGGATCGCGCCTGCTTCATCTGGTAGAGCGGCGGCAGGTCGCTGAGGTCGAGTCGCTTGCGCCCGGGTTCGGGCGCGCTGAGCGGCGTCGCCGGGACCAGGGTGGCAAGGCAGCGACGCGCCAGTTGCTGGTATTCGCGCGTGCCGGCCGACTTCCAGGCGATCTCGTCGTCCCTCAGGTCGCGCACGATCTTGGCCGGCATGCCGGCGGCAAGCGTGCGCGGCGGCACGCGGAACCCGGCCTTCACGAAGGCGAGCGCGGCGACGAAGGCATCCTCGCCGATCACCGCGCCGTCCATGATCACGGCGCCCATCCCCACCAGCGCATTGCGCTTGACGACGCAGCCGTGCAGCACGGCGCCGTGGCCGACATGGCCGTCGTCCTCGATCGTGGTGTCCGTGCCGGGAAAGCCGTGCACGATGCAGTTGTCCTGCAGGTTCGCGCCCCTGCCCATCACCAGCCGTCCCATGTCGCCGCGCAGCGACGCGCCCGGCCCCACGTAGCAGCCCGGCCCCACGATCACGTCGCCGATCAGCACCGCATCGGGATGGACGAAGGCGGCCGGGTCGATCACCGGCGTCACGCCGTCGATGGCATAGACCTTCGCCATGCAAGCTCCCCTCGCTGTTCGAACGCCTGCTGTTATCCCTGGAACGCGGGCCCCTGTCACCAGCGGCGCCGGCCCGACGGGCACGCGCAAGCGTTCCGCTCTAACCTATTGATCGAAAACGACCTTTACCGTGACAGGGTTTTAATCCCCTCGCCATCTTCCGGCCATGCGGCCGACGGCCAATATCTTTGCTGTCGAGGCGCAAGCCCAGGAGAGATTGGCATGACGACCGACCAGAACAACTCCTTGCCGCCGAATGTAGCGCGCATCCGCGCAAAGCCGGCCGGCAAGCCCGGCGATCCGGCCAACGAGCCGGTACTGTTCTATGCCGAGCGCGATCCCGCCATCCAGTGGCGGTCGACGGCGATGTTCGTCGTGCTGATGGCGCCGCTTGCCTTCATCGCACCGGGCCAGTTCATCCTCGCCGCGCTGGCGATGGGCGCGACTGGATGGTGGAACGCCAGCGGATTCCGCTTCCATCTGGGTCCGCAGACGCTGCGCGTGCGCGCGGCGAAGTTCGCCCCCACCTTGACCGTCGCGCTGAACGAGATCGCGGAGGCTGGCACCATGCCCGACGCCGCCGGGTTCCTGATGCCGATGGCGGCCGGATCGGGGCATCTGGTGATCAAGAAGACCGACGGTTCGCAGTTCCTGATCCCCGGCCTCAAGGACGTCGCCCAGGCCGTCGATGCGATCCGGCGCCTGAAGCATCCCGAAACGGTCGAGGACCGGGCCGCGGCCTAAGCCCCGCCCGCCCGTTCAGGGCTGGGGGCGTTCCGTGTTCGGCACCTTCGAGGCTGCCGGACGCGATTCCTCGGTCGACAGCAAGGCCGGTCCCGCCGCGGCAGCCGCCGCCGCCGCGGCCTCGCCGCGCTGCATCCGCTCGGCCTCGCGCTTGAGGAAGTGGTAGTTGCGCACGCTGACCGGGATGCTCAGCACGTACCAGATGCCGATGATGCTGAGCACGACCCAGGGATAGCTGGCGAAGGTCGCGGTCAGCACGGCAAGGCCGATGAAGACCGGCAGCACGTAGGTCTGCGGGATCTTGATGCTCTTCAGCGAGAAGGTGGGGATGCGGCTGATCATCAGAAGCGCCACCAGCACGATCCACGGCCCCATGAAGAAGCGCGACTGCATGACGTCGAATCCCATCTCGAACTCGATCATCATCGGCAGCAGCGCCAGGCCCGCGCCCGACGGCGCCGGCACGCCCTGGAAGTAGCGATAGGCGTAGGGCGGCAGGCTGGTATCGCCGATCGCCGTGTTGAACCGGGCGAGCCTGAGCGCGCAGCACGTCGCATAGAGCAGGCAGACCGCCCAGCCCATGCCGTCGGCATAGCGCAGCGACCAGTAGTAAACGAGGATCGCCGGCGCCACGCCGAAGGCGGCGAAGTCGGACAGCGAGTCGAGCTCGGCGCCGAATTTCGACGTGCCGCCGAGCAGCCGCGCCATGCGCCCGTCCAGCCCGTCGAAAATGCCGGCCAGCACGATGCAGATCACGGCCCACTCGAAGCGGTCGAGCATGGCGAAGCGGATCGCCGTCATGCCCGAGCACAGCGCGAGCACGGTCAGGATGTTGGGGATCAGCGTGTTGATCGGCTCGCCCTTGAGGCGCGGCACGATGCGCTGGCCCAGCCGCACGCGCGGACGATTGCGTGGCCGCATCAGCGAATCTCCCCGTAGCGCGACACTTCGGCCCCGTTGAGGTCGGCGAGCACCGTCTCGCCCGCGACAGCGCGCTGGCCGAGGCAGGCCAGCGGCGCCACGCCGGGCGGAAGATAGACGTCGACCCGGCTGCCGAAGCGGATCATACCGAATCGCTCGCCGGCGCGCACGGGCTGATTGGGCCGCGCCCAGCACTTGATGCGCCGCGCGATCAGGCCGGCGATCTGGACCACCGCCAGCTCGCGCCCGTCGCCCAGCACGAGGCGCAGCGAGTTGCGCTCGTTGTCCAGGCTCGCCTTGTCGAGCGAGGCATTGAGGAATTTGCCGGGGTAGTAGGCGATGGAGCCGATCGTGCCGTCGCAGGGCGCGCGGTTCACGTGCACGTCGAAGACGTTCATGAAGATGCTGATGCGCTGGCGCGGCGCGCCGTCCATGCCGAGCTCGAGCGGGGGCGGGGCGGTCTCGATCTTCTGGACCACCCCGTCGGCCGGGCTGATCACCAGGCCGGCGCGCGTGGGCGTCACGCGGTCGGGGTCGCGGAAGAAATACGTGCACCACGCCGTCAGGATCACGCCGAGCCAGCCGAGCGGCTTGGCGACCAGGAACAGCAGCGCGGCGGCGAGCGCGAACAGGCCGATGAACGGCCAGCCTTCGCGGTGGATCGGCGTCAGGATGGCCTGTCGTATCGCATCCATTGGTCGCAAACGGTCATAAGGGGTGGAAGCGCGCGGCGATCGGGCGATCCTAGCGCAGTTCCGCCCCCGGAACCACGGGAAGCCGCCGCGCCGGGCGCCCTGTTCACCTCTCCTTAACCAGCGCCAAGCATGATCCTCGGCGCACGAAATCCCGTCCACCGTCCGCGACGAACATGGCCCAGCCGACGTCCACGAGCAGTCACTACCGGGCAACGGATGCCGCCGTGAAGAACCTGTCGCGCGCGATGGCGGGACCGATCGAGGTCGACCAAGTGCATGTCGGCGACAACGGGCAGCTATGGCCGCGCACCGGCACCGAGCCGATCCGCTTCACCTTCGTCGACCGCGGCCGCACCTTTCTTGCCCGGCTGGTGCGGGTGGGCGAGCGCGCGCGGCTGCATATCGCGGGCGAGATCGCGCAGCTTCCCTACACCGTCGAATCGCCCGCGCTGCGCGCGGCGCTGCTGACCGCCATCCGCGGCATGCCGCGCATGGCGCTCGGCCGGCTGGTCGTCGGGCCGGGGCAGACAATCTGTGTCGAGGCCGAACTGGCCTTCGAGGCGCCGGTGACGCCGAACCGCCTGATCGCGGCGGCCGCCATGTTCGTGGCGGCCACGCGCCCGGCTGCCGAGCACATCGATGCGGCCGGCAGCGGCAAGACCCCGCCGCCGCCCACCCCGCGCAAGCGGCGCTAGTTCACGGCCGGAACAGCGAATATCTGGCCCGGATAGATCAGGTTCGGGTCGCGGATCTGTTCCTTGTTCGCCGAATAGATGACGGTGAAGCGCGGCCCGGCGCCGTAGCGGTGCCGCGCGATGCGCCACAGGCTGTTGCCGGGCTGGACGATCACCCGGCCCGGATCCTCGGCGGCCTGGCTCGACACGTCGGAGCGCATGAAGGGCATCTCCACGCGCGCGACGACGCTTCCCCTCGGCGACACCTGGTCGGCGCGCATCTGGTAGGTGCCCGGATCGACCGGCGTCTGCGGACGGAGCTGCCACTGGCGATCCTTGTCGACATTCGCCTGGCCGATCGTCTTGTTGTCGAGGTAGATCACGACCGACGAACCGGGACTGCCGCGGCCCGACAGGATCAGGTCGCCCTTGTCGTCGTAGTCGACCACGTCGACGCTGACGCCGCCCGGCTCGATCGCCTTTGCGGTTGGCAGTTGCAGCACGCGGCTGGCGCCATCGCCCGCGCGCGGCGTCGCGACGGCGATCACGCTCGGCGCCGCACCGGCGGCAGCCGCCTTTTCCGTCGGCGACGGCGCCGGCCCGGCGGCGGGCTCGACCTTGCCGAGGGCGGCGGGCGCCGCGGCGACCTGCTCGGGCTTGGCGCGATCCGGCACGTGCAGCACCACCACCGCACTCGATTCCGCGACCGAGCCGTCGGCCAGCTTGGCGCTGAGGGCGAGTTCGCGCGACCCGGCGGGCAGCGCCACGGTCGGCAGGTAGACCCATTCGCCGCGCGGATCGGCGGTAACCGTGCCGATCGGACGGCCGCCGTCGAGAATCGTGACGACCGCGCCGGGCTCGGCCCGGCCGGCGAACACCGCGTCGCCGTTCGGCTTGATGCGAACCACGTCGAAGCTGGGGGTGGGGGGCCGGCGCTGGAGCGTTTGCGGCGACACGGCGGCGGCCGGCGCCGGCGCGGCGGAGGCCGCGGCATCGGGCGCGCTACTCCCCAGCGGCGGCGGATTGGGCGGCTGGGGGGCGCCGGGCAGCGCAAGGCCGGCCACCGGAGCGGGGCCGCGGATGCTGGTTTCGTCGCCGCCCAGGAATGTCCACGCCAGCGCCACGGCCAGCAGGCCCAGCCCGGCGGCGCCAATCAAAAGGTATCGCATTGCCGTCGCTTAATAATTGTCGGGCGTCCGGCAAGGGTAGTGCCTTTGTCGCCCAATAGCAACGAACCCGCCCCGCGCCGGGCGATTGCGCCCGCAACGCCAACGGCTTAGGGTAGCGCCACGCCGGCCCGCTCGCGGGCCGCCTGCCCCCAAAGGACGCGAATCCGATGCGCAAGTTCGACAAGCTGACCGGCGTGGCCGCCCCCATGCCGATGGCCAACATCGACACCGACAAGATCATCCCCAAGCAGTTCCTGAAGACGATCAAGCGGGACGGGCTGGGCAAGAGCCTGTTCCACGAGCTGCGCTACACGCCCGACGGCAAGGAGA
>JADLEG010000234.1 GCA_020846275.1 Alphaproteobacteria bacterium | reverse complement strand
GCGTGACCCAGGCTTCGGGCGAGGTGGGATCGGCGGCCACGCAGATGAACGGCGCGGCGTCGGAACTCGCCAAGCAGGCCGACGTGCTGACCGTCGAGGTCGACAAGTTCATCCAGAAAGTTCGCGCCGCCTGAGTCAAATCGGCGACGCCCGGCCGGAGGGTCCGGCCGGGCGTCCGCTGGGCGCCGGGTGGAGGCGCTGGGCTAGTGTTCCGATTCCGAAGTTCGTCAGTGTTTGCGACGCCCGCCGTACGAACTTCGGAATCGAAAAGGACACGAGCAACTATTTCAAGTCTAGTGCCCCTCTGGAACCCGAAGTTCGTCTCCGGTCTTGCGATCAAGAGATGGCGAACTTCGGGTTCGGGGCCCTAGCGGCTTAGCAGTTCAGGATGCGGCCGGGTCGAGCCCGGCATCCAGCACATCGGCGGCGGCGCGCAAGCGCTGGGCGGAGCGGGGCAGGTGCGCGATTTCGCAAGTCTCGGCGAAATGACGCAGAACCTGGGCGACCACCTTGATGTCATGATGCTCGGCATACAACCGGGTTATCAGTGCCCGGATCTCGTCGTCCGTATTGGTGTGCTTCGACATGGGGGGCCGCCTTCCTGTGCGTGTTGGTCCGTCCTAGCGCGCCCCGGGCGACCTCCTGTCGCCGCGATCGCGCGAGGGGCAAGCTAAGCGACCCGGCTTGCGCAAGCATGAAACCACGGCGGTTCGGACGCATAGGAGGCGGCCGAAAGCATAGGAAAGTCATCACTGTCGGCCGGCGTCTACGCCGCACGCATAGGTAATCCGGCGCCGGCCTCGCCCTGCGGGGAAGGGCAGCGGCGTGGCCGCCGCGGCCGGTGCCCGGATTGCGCGGGTCGGGCGGATCGCGGAGACTTGGGCATGGCCGCCGATCCGCTGCTCCAGCCCTACCGTCTCAAGCATCTCGTCCTGCGCAACCGCTTCCTGTCGACCGCGCACGAGCCCGCCTATACCGAAGACGGGCTGCCGAAGGAGCGCTACCGCCTCTATCACCGCGAGAAGGCCAAGGGCGGCATCGCGCTGACGATGATCGGCGGTTCGTCGGTGGTATCGCCCGACAGCCCCCAGGCCTTCGGCAACATCCAGCTCTTTCGCGACGACGTGGTGCCGTGGCTCCGCGAGCTTGCGGATGACGTTCACGCCCACGGCGCGGCCGTGATGATCCAGATCACCCATCTGGGCCGGCGCACGTCGTGGAGCAAGGAGCACTGGCTGCCGGTGATCGCGCCCTCGGCCATCCGCGAGCCGGCGCACCGCGCCTTCCCGAAGGCGATGGAGGACTGGGACATCGCGCGGGTGACCGCCGACTATGCCGATGCAGCCGAGCGCTGCAAGGCGGCGGGGCTGGACGGGCTGGAGATTGAGCTCTACGGCCATCTGCTCGATCAGTTCTGGTCGCCGGCCACGAACCGGCGCGATGATACCTATGGCGGCAGCCTGGACAACCGGCTGCGCTTCTCCTTCGATGTCTACCGCGCGATCCGCGCCCGCGTCGGCCCGGACTGCATCATGGGCGCGCGCATGGTGTGCGACGAAGACTGGGAGCGCGGGCTTCCGCGTGCGGAAGGGCTGGAGATCGCGCGGCGCCTGGCCGCCAGCGGGCTCATCGACTTCATCAACGTGATCCGCGGCCATATCGACACCGACGAGGCGCTGTCGCACGTCATCCCCGGCACCGGCACGGCGCTGGCGCCGCATCTCGACTTCGCGGGCGAGGTGCGGGCAGCGACGAGGTTCCCGGTGTTCCACGCCGCGCGGATCCAGGACGTGGCGACCGCTAGGCATGCGGTGGCGTCGGGCAAGCTCGACATGGTCGGCATGACGCGCGCGCACATCGCCGACCCCCATATCGCGCGAAAGGTGATGGAGGGGCGCGAGGAGGAGATCCGGCCCTGCGTGGGGATGGGCTACTGCATCGACCGCATTTATTTCGGCGGCGAGGCGCTGTGCATCCACAATCCCGCCACGGGGCGCGAGGCGACCATGCCGCATGTCGTCCAGCGCGGCGAGGGACCGGCGCGCACGGTGGTCGTCGTGGGCGCCGGCCCCGCGGGGCTCGAGGCGGCGCGGGTCGCCGCCCGGCGCGGCCACAAGGTGGTGCTGTTCGAGGCGGCCGATCGCGCGGGCGGGCAGCTCTTGCTCGCCGCCCAGTTGAAGCGCCGGCGCGAGGTGATGGGCATCGTCGAATGGCGCCTGAAGGAATGCGCCAGGGCGGGCGTCGATCTGCGCTTCAACGCCTATGCGGAGGCGCAAGACGTGCTGGCGGAGAAGCCGGACATCGTGGTGATCGCGACCGGCGGCCTGCCCAACACCGGCTTCCTCGACGAAGGCGCCGATCTCGCGACGACGAGCTGGGACATCCTCTCGGGTGCGGCCAAGCCGGCCGAGCAAGTGCTGCTCTACGACGACAACGGCGCCCATCCGGGCATGACGGCGGCCGAGTTCCTGGCCGAGGCCGGAGCCGCGATGGAGATCGCCACGCCCGAGCGCGTGCTGGCGCCGGACGTGGGCGGCACAAACTACCCGGCCTATTTCAAGGCCTTCGCGCGGCACAATGTCGCGATCACGCTCAACCTGCGGCTCGAGCGCATCCGTCGCGACGGCAACCGCCTGGTCGCGACCTTGTTCAACGAGTACGACAAGTCGCGCCACGAGCGCCGCGTCGACCAGGTGGTGGTCGAGCACGGCACCGTGCCGGCGGACGAGCTCTATTTCGCGCTCAAGCCCGGCTCGCGCAACCTGGGCGAGGTCGACCACGCGGCGCTCATCGCCAACCGGCCGCAATCGCTCGCGCGCAACCCCGCCGGCGCCTACGCGCTCTATCGCATCGGCGACGCCGTCGCGTCGCGCAACATCCACGCGGCGGTCTACGACGCGCTGCGGCTGGTCAAGGATTTCTAGTGCCCCGAACCCGAAGTTCGTACGGCGGGCGTCGCAAACACTGACGAACTTCGGAATCGGGACACTAGCCGCGGCACTGCCGGCTGCTGCCTCCAGCGGGAGGTGGCGCAGGCGACGGCAACCGAAAGTCGTGGCAATTCAAGGGCCGGCGCGGCCCCCCATTGCAATTCGGCGCGCACCGGACCATGTTAGCCGGGTCGACTCGTTCAGGGTTGGCCTCGTCTACCCTCGCTTGTCGAGTGCTGGCCCGGCTCTCAATCCCCCGCGACGTCCGACCCGCCATGCCGGTGGCTTGGCGGCACTACATCTACTTTAGGAACTATCATGGCTATCGGAACGGTTAAGTGGTTCAACACCCAGAAGGGTTACGGATTCATCCAGCCCGAGGACGGCTCGAAGGACGTGTTCGTCCACATCTCGGCGGTCCAGCAGGCTGGAATGGGCTCCCTCAACGAGGGGCAGAAAATCAGCTTCGACGTACAGAATGACCGCGGCAAGCCCGCGGCCACCAATCTGAAGTCGGTCTGATCCGACAAGGGGGCGGCTTCGGCCGCCCCCTTCCGTCTTTCCTCCACGTCATCGGCGGTCAATCCTCCGCGCGCGGCCCCCGCATCGCGCGATAGGCTGCGAGCGCGCGGGCGCGCGCCGCCGCGTGGTCGACGATCGGCCGGGGATAGTTCCGGCCCAGCACGATCCCGGCTGCTTCCAGCGCTTCGGCGGGCGCGGTCCAGGGTTCGTGGATCAGCCCGTCGGGCAGGCGCGCGAGCTCGGGCACGAAGCGCCGCACGTAGTCGCCCCGGGGATCGAATTTCCGCCCCTGCAGCACCGGATTGAACACGCGGAAATAGGGCGCGGCATCGGCGCCGCTTCCCGCCACCCACTGCCAGCTCGCCGCGTTGTTGGCCAAGTCGGCGTCGACGAGATGCTCCCAGAACCAGGCCTGGCCGTGGCGCCAGTCGACCAGCAGGTCCTTCACCAGAAAGGACGCCGCGATCATGCGGACCCGGTTGTGCATCCAGCCGGTGCGGCGCAGTTGCCGCATGCCGGCGTCCACGACCGGGTAGCCGGTCATGCCGTCCTGCCAGGCCTTGAGGCCCGCTGGATCGTCGCGCCAGAAAAACGCGTCGAACGCCGCGTGCCAGTTGCGCCTCGGCAGCTCGGGGAAATGGAACAGCAGGTGCTGGCAGAATTCGCGCCAGCCGAGTTCGCGCAGGAACGATTCCGCCGCGCCGGACTGCCCGGGCTGCGCGGCGGCAGCGGCCGCGACGGCCTGCCAGACTTGGCGCGGGCCGATCTCGCCCAGCGCGAGGGAAGGCGACAGCAGCGACGTGCCGTCGCGATCGGGCCGGTCGCGCATCGACGCATAGGCGCCAAGCGCCCGGTCGATAAACCCGCCAAGGCGCGCCTGGGCTCCCGCTTCCCCGGGCGCGGCACCGGGGGGAAAGCCGCCGGCAGCGTCGCGTGGCGCGAGCGCCCAGGCGTCGATCGGATCGCTGTCCGGCCAGTCCGGCAGCGCCGGCAGGCGTTCGGGCGCACGGGGACTTGCGGGCATCCCCTCGGCGCCGATGCGCCCGCGCAGCGCCTTCCAGAACGGCGTGAAGATGGCGTAGGGGTTGCCGCCGCCGCTGGCAAAGTCCCAGGGCTCGGCCAGAAGCCCGGCATTGAAGCTGCGCGCAACCACGCGGCGCGCAACCAGGCGCGCCTTCAGGGCCTCGTCGCGCGCCACTGCGAACGGCTCGTAGCAGCGGTTCCAGAAGACGGCGTTGGCGCCGGTCTCGCCGATCAGGCGTTCGATGGCCGTCTGCGCCGGCCCGCGCCGCAGGACCAGCCGCGATCCCCGGGCGCGCAGCGCATGGTCGAGCGCCCGCAGGCTGTGGTGCAGCCAGGCGCGCTTCGCCGCGCCCCAGCGCCACGGGCCGCGATCGGCGTCGTCCAGGATGTAGACCGGCAGGACCGTGCCGTGCGCCCGGGCGGCGGCAAGCGCGGGATTGTCGGCCAGTCGCAAGTCCTGGCGGAACCACAGCAGGGCGGCGGGCGGGGCCATGGCGGGAGTACGATGGTTTCCGCGTCCCGGATCATTCCTGCAAAGTGAAAGTAAAACTTCCGCAGAAACTTGCTAAAATCCAAGACTTCATTAATACCCGCGAAGTCAAACTTGCCTCCGCAAATCGTTTATGCTATACGATTCATTGATCGGTGGGTGAATTCCTGCCCGTCTCCCAAGTAGGGGGTAATGGTGTCGTGATGCGGAACTTCCTGGCTGATGAATCGGGCGCGACGACCGCGCGGTTCACCTTCTTCGCGTCGTGCATCCTGCTGCTGGTCTATGCGTGGTTCCACACGGCCGGCGCCATGCTGCATGACATGACCAACCTGATCAACGCGTCGATGACCTCGGCGGTCCGGCGTCTGACCGGCGGTACGCTGGGGGTCTAGCGACCTTCGCCATTCTTGGCGCGCGACGCCCAGCTTGCCCCCGAACGCGCGCGCAAGGGGCCGGATTGCGCTGAAACGGAGTCTTCGCGATCCGGCCACTTTACGAGGCGCCACGGCGTTGTGCGCCCTGCGGCGCCCGCGCGCCGGCGAAAGAACAAGCGTTTTCAGGTAATTGGGCGAATTCCGGACGAACGGCGATTCCGCTGTGACGCACATCACTGCGGACGGCGGCCCGTTGGTTAAGGATGCTTCACCAAGAAGAAGAACCCTCGATCCCACGCGTCAGCGGGAGATAGCCATGAACCACTCCATGCTTATCCCTACCCCCGTCCTTCACACCGTCATCGGCGGGTTCATTGTGTGGTTTGCCGCCGTCGCCATGATGGCGGGCAACTGAGCGGCGCCTAGCGCGAGCGGATGATCCGCCCCAGGCCGACGACGCGCTCGATCCCCGCGACCATCAGGATGATCAGCGCGATCTGAAGCGTGGACGCGGCGGCGATCACGAGCTGGCTTCCCTGGAACTGCAGGTAGCTGAATATCTCGATCGGCAGGGTGGTGACGCCCGGCCCGGTCAGGAACAGCGCGGTGTTGAGTTCGCCGAACGAGACGATGAAGGCGAACAGCCAGCCCGACAGCACGCCCGGCCAGACCAGCGGCAAGGTTACCAGGAACAGGGTGCGCAGCGGCCCGGCGCCCAGGCTCTGGCCGGCCTCCTCCAGGGCGGGGTCGAGCGACTGCACGCTGCCCAGCACGGTACGGAAGCAATAGGGCATCCCGACCACGCAATGCGCCAGGATCAGGCCGGGCAGGGGCGGCATTCCGACCGACTTGTAAAGCAGCAGCAGCGCCAGCCCCAGGATGATGGTCGGGAAGACCAGCGGCGCCAGGAACAGCGCCTGCAGCACCGCCGCGACCCATCCCTTGCGCCGCGCCAGGTGCAGGGCCGCGAACGTGCCCAGGGTCGCCGCGATGCAGGCCGAGCTCAACGCCAGCTCGAGGCTTAGCAGGAAGGCGTTGCGCATGTTGTCCAGGCGGAAGAACTCGGCGAACCAGCGCAGCGACAAAGACGGCGGCGGAAAGACGAAATAGTCGGTCGGCGAGAAGGCGGCCAGCACCACCACCAGGATCGGGCAGAGGATCACCGCGAAGGCGAGCGCGGTCGCCAGGCCGCGGATCCAGGCACCCCAGCGCATCAGCCCCGCCCCTGCACGCGCTGGGGCCGCAGCACGAGAAGGATCAGCCCGGTCAGCGCCAGCGCGATCGCCAGCAAGGTGAAGGCGAGCGCCGCCGCCAGCGGCCACTGGAAGGACACCACGCTGTCGAAGATCAGGCTGACCAGCAGCTTCGAGCGCGGCCCGCCGAGCAGCGTGATCGTCACATAGGCGCTGAGCGTCAGCAGGAACACCAGCAGCAGGCCCGAGGCGACGCCCGGCGTCGACAGCGGCAGGGTCACGTGCAGGAAGGTGCGGAGCGGCCCGGCGCCCAGGGCCTGCGCCGCCTCCTCGTAGCGCCGGTCCAGCGCGGCCAGCGTGTTGGCGATCGAGATCACCATGTAGGGCAGCAGGATCGTCAGCAGGCCGACGACGACGGCTTCCTGGTTGAACAGAAGGTCGAGCGGCGCGTCGATCACGCCCAGGTCGCGCAGGCTGGTGTTGATCACGCCGCGCCGGCCCAGGATCGCCACCCAGCCGTAGGCGCGCACGACGTTCGACACCATCAGCGGGAACAGCAGCGCCAGCGTCACCAGCGCGCGCCGGCGCGGCGGCAGCAGCGCCACGAAATAGGCGACCGGGTAGCCCACGAGCAGCGCCAGGCCCAGGATCCACGCCGCCGTGCCGAGCGTGCGCTTGATGATCGTCAGGTAGAACGGATCGGCCAGGATCGCGGCGTAGTTGGCCAGCGTCGGGCCCGGGCCGTAGAGCTCGCTCTGCGAGGCTTCGTGCAGGCTGACATGGAACAGGTAGACCAGCGGACCGACGAACAGCACGAGCGACACGGCAAGCGGCGGGCCCAGCAGGGCCGCGGCCCACAGCGTGCGCCTCATGGCCGGCGATCGGGCGTCACCACGACGCCGCTCTCCGCATCCCAGGCGCAGGCGACCGCGTCGCCCACCGCCCAGGCCGATGCGCCGGGGCTGGCGTTCTGGCTGTAGGCCAGAATCGCGCCGCCGGCGCCGTCGAGGTAGTAGTGCGTGACCGAGCCGCGATAGACGATGTCGCGCACCTGCGCGACGATGCCCTCGCTGCCGGGCCTGAGCAGGCGCACGCGCTCGGGCCGGACCGCCAGGCGGACCTGGTCGCCGACCGCGCCCGCGGCGTGGGCGACGCGAACCGCGCCGCCCTTGGTCTCGACCACCGCCGCGGCGCCGTCGCGCGCCGCGATGCGACCGTCGAAGAAATTGCTGGCGCCCAGGAAGCCGGCGACGAACTCGGTCAGCGGCTTCTCATAGATCGCGCGCGGCGCGCCCTCCTGCTCGATCACGCCGTCGCGCATGACCGCCACGCGGTCGGAAAGCGTCAGCGCCTCTTCCTGGTCGTGGGTCACGAACACCGCGGTGATGCCGAGCCGCTGCTGCAATTCGCGCAGCTCGACCTGCATCTCCTCGCGCAGCATCTTGTCGAGCGCGCCCAGCGGCTCGTCCAGCAGCAGCACGGCCGGCTTGACCACGATCGCGCGCGCCAGCGCCACGCGCTGCTGCTGCCCGCCCGAGAGCTGGCGCGGGAAGCGGTCGGCGAAACCGTCCAGTTTCACCAGCGCCAGCGCCTCCTTCACCGCGGCGGCCCGGTCGGCGCGGCCGACGCGGCGCATGCGCAGGCCGAAGGCGACGTTGTCCGCCACGCTCAAATGCGGGAACAGCGCGTAGCTCTGGAACACCATGCTGAAGTCGCGCTTGTAGGGCGGCACGTCGGTCACGCGCCGGCCGCGGATGAATACCTCGCCCGAGGTCGGCTGCTCGAAGCCGGCGATCAGGCGCAAGGTCGTCGTCTTGCCGCAGCCCGAGGGGCCGAGCAGCGAGAAGATCGTGCCGCGCCCGATCGCAAGGTCGATGTCGTCGACCGCGACCACCGCGCCGAAGGTCTTGCGCGCCTTCTCCAGGCGGACGTCGGGCGCGTCGGCGCTCACGCGACGGCCTGGACCGGGGCTTGCGCCAGGACCTCGTCCACTTCGACGATTCTCGCCCAGCATTCCATCAGCGCGACAACCAGCTCCAGCTCCATCAGGCGCTGGCTGACCGAGCGCCCCGTCGCCTCGCGCCAGTGCGCCGGCGCGGTCAGCGCGATATGGTCGAGCGACGCGCGCATCGCGCCGCCGAGCGGCGACGCCTCAGCCGCGGCGACGCGGGCAGCGGCGGGTGCGATCCGCGCGGCAATGTCGTCCACCAGCGAGCGCAGCAGTCGCCCCTCGTCATCGGCGCCGAAAGCCGGCAGCGCGGCAAGCTCGGCCCGGCAGGCCTTCTTCAGCATCGTTGCATTGTCCGACCGGCCGGCGGCCGCGTCGGCCAGGCGGGCGGGGCGTGCCGTCGCCATCAGGTGGTCGACCGCGTTTTGCACCAGGCGGAAGCTGGGCGCGTCCGACGTGCGATAGAAGCGCAGCGTGTCGCGCATCGTGCCGTAGCCGCGGATCGGCAGGTAGTGGCGCACGTAGCCGTCGAGCGCGATGTACTTGCGGATCAGGTCGCCCATCTCGGGATGCGGCGAGAACAGCACGGCTCGGCCGCGATTGCCGGCAGCCAGCAGGATCGCCGGCTGGCCCGCCATGTCGCGCTGGAACTTCTCGTGGGTCAGCGGGTTGTCGATCGCCAGGCCTCCGGGCAGGGTCAGCGCGTGGAAGCGTCCGGCGACGACGAGGCCTTCGTCGATCCGGTCGTAGACCGGGCCGTGGTAGTAGGGGATCTCCATCGTCGGCGGGCAGCCGGCGGCAAGCGGCCCGGGCGGCAGATCGACCGCGACCACGCCCACGCCGCTCTGCAGGTATTCGTGGGTGTAGAGCGGCTTGGCGCGCGCCGTGCCGGTCCAGTCCGGCCGCCCGGCGGACAGGTAGAAGGCGCCTCCGCACGAGCCGATGGCCGTGCCGCCCTCCGCCAGGAAATCGCGCATGCGCCGGTCGGCGCCCGGCGCGTCCTCCGCCTTGTCGATGCCCCAGGTCGAGAATCCGCCGGGCAGGATCACCAGGTTCGCACTGTCCAGCGCGTCGCCGGCGAGCGCCTTGCCGTCGACCGGCAGGTAGGGAATGCCGAGCCGCAGCAGCGTCAGCGAATAGTAGGCGTAGTAGGGGAACTTCGACGCCGTGCCCGCGAACAGCAGGGTGGCCGGCGCGGTCAGCGCCGGCGCGTCGGCCGGGATCGGCGCGTCCCATGGCGCAAGCCTGACGCCCAGACGCCCGAGCGCCGTTTGGGCGGCGGTTTCCAGCTCGACGATGTAGTCGCCCGTTTCGCCGCCGCCGCTGTCGGACGCAAGCCGCCGGACCGCCACGCCGCGCGCCGACAGGCGGTTGGCGACGAGTGCCGTGTCGAACCCGTCGCCATGTGCCCGCCAGCCGAGAAGGAAGGGCGCGGCCTTGTGTCCGCGCGCGTCCATCAGCCGCCGGCGACCACGCGGTTCCAGCGCTGCGTCCACTCGGCGCGGCGCTCGCTCATGAAATCGTGGTCCAGATTCACCAGCTTGGCCATCTGTTCGGGCGGGAACTTCACGCGCTCCTGCAATTCCGGCGACAGCTTGGCCGCCATGTCCTTGTTGGTGCCGGCGTAGTTGTAGACCGTGGCGACGAAGGTCTGCACCTGCGGGTCCATGGTGACGTTGAGGTAGTCCTCCGCCGCCTCCAGGTTCTTGCTGCCCTTGGCGATGCTGGTGCCCGAGGAATAGGGGATGCCGCCTTCCTTCGGATAGGCCCATTCGACCGGGGCATTCCAGCCCTTCACCGTGTAGGTCTGCGACTTGTAGAGGATGCCGATCACGGCTTCCTCGGTCCGCAGCGCGTTCATTATCGAATCGGTGTCCTTGGCGAAGATCGGCTTCAGGTCGGCGATCTTCTTCAGCATCTCGAAGCCCGCCTCGGCGTCCTTGGGGTCCTTGCCGGCGGCCAGCGCGCCGATCGGGATGATGTAGGTGCCGATCGAATGCGACACCTCGGGCAGGACGATGCGGCCCTTGTACTCGGGCTTCCACAGATCGGCCCATGAGGTGGGCGGCGTCTTCACCAGCTTGGTGTTGTAGATGATGCCGGTGACCGAGAACAGCATCGGCACCCAGTAGTCGTTCCAGAACGACGGCACCATGTTGCGCACGTGGTTGAGGCGGGGCGAGTCCTTGTTGATCTTCTCCAGCACGCCCTGCTTGATCGCCAGCGGCACCAGCCCGTCGTGGATCTGCACCAGGTCGACGGTCTGGTTGGCGAGGCTGACCTTCAGCTTGGTGATGCGCTCGACCGGGCTCGACCCGCGATCCTGCAGCACCTTGATGCCCGTGGCCTTGGTGTAGGCCGCATCGACATTGTCGCGCATCGCGTCGCCCCACTGGCCGCCCCAGGTCATGCAGACCACCTGGTCGGGCTTCGCGAAGGCCTGGGTCGATCCCGCGACCCGCGCCAGCACCGGTGCCGACGCCGCCGCGCCGGCCAACCGCATCATGTCTCGCCTGTTCATGGTAACCCTCCGTAATGTCCCCAAGATCGTTTTATTTGAAACATATCCCATCCGGCGCGGCGCACAAAGGGCCTGCGCAACACCCGGCGAAATCGGAATCGAATGTCCGGTGGCGCGGCGCCGCCGACCGGGCTTATAGTTCGCCGACCTTGGGAGGGGAGGCCGCGATGCCCGTGCTGGAACAACCGTCGGCGCCGCAAATCGGACTGGGCTCCTACCGCCCGCCGATCGCCGGGCACGGCCACGCGGTGGTGGCCGGGCATTACGGCGCGGCGCATGCCGCGTTCCGCGTGCTCGAGGCCGGTGGCAACGCGATCGACGCCGGCGTGGCGGCGGGCATCGCGCTGGGCGTGCTGCAGAGCGACATCGTCAATGTCGCCGGCGTGGCGCCGACCCTGATCTACAGCGCCAGGCAGGACGAGGTGTTCTCGGTCGCCGGGCTCGGTACTTGGCCCAAGGCGGCCTCGGCCGAGTTCTTCCGCAAGAACCATGGCGGGAAAATCCCCAGCGGCGTGCTGCGCACGGTGGTGCCGGCGGCGCCGGCGGCCTGGATCGCCGCGCTCGACCGCTTCGGCACGATGAGCTTCGGCGAGGTCGCCGCCGGCGCGATCTATTTCGCGCGCGAGGGCTTCG
>JADLEG010000233.1 GCA_020846275.1 Alphaproteobacteria bacterium | reverse complement strand
CGGTCGCCGTGCCGTGGTGGCGGCCGCAGAAGGGCTACTACGACCAGCCCGGCCGCGGCACGCTGGCGCGCGACGGCGGCGGCGTGCTGATCACCCAGGCGATCCACACGCTCGACCTGCTGATGCATCTCGCCGGGCCGATCGCCAACGTCTCGGCCTTCGCCGGCACCAGCCACGTCCACCGGATGGAGACCGAGGACCAGGTGGTGGCCGCGCTGCGCTACGCCAACGGCGCGATGGGCGCGCTGGACTGCACGACCACCGCCTATCCCGGCTACCCCGAGACGATCCTGCTGGCCGGCGACAAGGGCTCGGCGCGGCTGCAGGCCACCGAGGCGGTGATCGAGTACGCGCCGCGGGACGGCCAGCCCGCCAGGCGCGAGGTCGTCGGCGCGCTGGGCGGAGGCGGGGGCGGCGCCGACCCGATGGCCTTCCCGCATGACTGGCACCGCGATCTCATCGCCGATTTCCTCGACGCCGTGGCGGCGAACCGCGATCCCGCCATTTCCGGCCACGAGGCGCTGCGCGTGCATCACCTGATCGACGCGCTGCTGCGCTCGGCGCGCGAGCGCCGCACCATCGCCCCCGCGACCTGAAGGACAAGAAGATGCCGAAGAAGACGCTGCGCCCCGCCTCGCTGAACTTCCAGCCCCGCCCGACCTATCCCTACTCGCCCGGTGCTGCGGGCGGCGGCATGGTCTACACCGCCGGCCAGGTGGCCTGGGACAAGACCGGCAGGGTCGTCGGCATCGGCGACGTGCGCAAGCAGACCATCCAGACCTTGAAGAACGTCGTCGCCGTGCTGAAGGAAGGCGGCGCCACGCCCGCCGACGTGCTGAAGTGCAACGTCTACCTCGCCGACATAAGGCACTTCCAGATCATGAACGAGGAATTCGCCAAAGTCTTCAGGAAGGACCCGCCCGCGCGCACCACCGTCGAGGCCCGGCTGGCCGAACCGGAGATGCTGGTGGAGATCGAGGCGATCGCCTGGACCGGCAAGGTCTAGCCGGCGCTCGCCTTGATCGCCCAGGCCCGCGCCTCGAGCGCGATCGATCCATCCGGGCTTCGCGGAAGCTCCGCTTGCAGGCGCTTCCGCAAACGCTGCTGCGCCTGGGGCGCGAGGCTGGCGCAATAGCCCGGCGCCGGCCCGGCGCCCAGGGTGAAGGGGCGCCAATAGTCCTCGAAGTCGCGAAACACCGTGGGCACCGCGATGGCCGTACTGTCCACGCGCTGCAGTCCCGCGTCGCGCGCCAGGCGAACCAGCCCATCCTGCGTGCAGTAGGGGAAGCGCCGGTCCTCGCTGAGCTCGCCTGCCGCAGGATCGAGCGCCGCCGCGGCGCTCCAGAACGCCCGCATCAATTCCATGCCGCCGCCCGGGTAGTCCCAGACGTAGAAGCCGATCGTCCCGCCGGGGCGCGCGACCCGCTTCATCTCGGCCAGGGCCTTGGGCTTGTCGGGCAGGAAATTGAGCACCAGCGCCGATGCGATCACGTCGCGGCTGGCCGCCGGCAGGTCCAGCGCGCCCGCGTCGCCGCGCCGGAACTCGACGCGCGGGTCCGGCACCTTGGCGCGCGCCGTGGCGACGAAACCCTCCGAGGAGTCGATCGAGACCAGGCTCCGGGGATTGCAATGCGCCAGGATGGCGGCGGACAGCGCGCCGGTGCCGCACCCGATCTCCAGCCAGTCCAGCCCGCTCGCCGCGCCGAGCCAGTCCACAAAGCGCGGGGCGAGCTGCCGGCTCCAGCGCCCCATGTAGGCCTCGTAGTTGTCGCCGGCCTGCCATGCGTCGTGTCGGGATTGGTCTGCCATGGACGACTTGCCCTTCATTCGAGCCTGGCCGGCGTCGAGAAGGGCCGCGTCGCGTCGACGACGAACATGACGAGTTGATCCAGATTGGCGACGCCGCTGCTGAAGACCTCCATCGGCACGTCGGCACCGTGTCCGTTCATGGCTTGGCCGGCCTCGGCATAGCCTACGCCGGAGGGAGTTTTCTGGCCGAGCCGCCCCGCCAGCACATAGAAGGCTTCGGAGCCTGGATGCGAATGCACGCCGGTCTTTGCGCCGGGCGGACCGCTGGCGTGGTTGATGCGCAGGAGATACTCAGGCGCGACGATCGGCGGAATCGGCCCGATCTGGACGACGGGATTGCCGCCGGCCCCTTTACTGTCCTTCGCGCCGAGCGTGAAAAGCCATGCCTTGCCGGCGATCTCGGCCACCAGCGATGTCGGACCGGCAGCCGCTTCCGCCTGCGCCCGCGTCGCGAATGTCTCGAGACTCCAGTAAAGCGGCCCGGCGGGCAATTGCTCGAGCTTCCTCTCCGCCACCGGCTTGATGACCAGCCGCTGCTCCGCGGCCATGGGCGACGACCACGGTTCCGGCGCGCAGAGCAAGATTGCCAATATGACCCATCGTTCGCCGAGAATGCCAGACCGCATCGCTATCCTCCTCGAATATCCGACAACGATAACCGGGCGACCGTGCACGCGCTTTCATGTCGCCTCACGCCGCGCTTAGGGTTTCATCCATTTTTCATTTGGTTGCCCTGTGCTACCGTCATCGGGGAGTCATGGGCAGGGCGAGAATTTGCGCTATCTTTTCGGGGAGTTCTCTCTCGACATGCACCGCCGTGAATTGCGGCGGGGCGCTGAACTGGTGCCCGTCGAACCGCAGGTCTTCGACCTCCTCGTTCTGCTGATCGATCGTCGCGATCGGGTGGTCAGCAAGGACGACTTGCTGGCGTCCGTCTGGCGGGGGCGCATCGTTTCGGAGTCCGCCCTGTTCAACCGGATCAACGCGGCCCGAAAGGCCATCGGCGATACCGGCGAGAAGCAGGGTCTGATCAAGACGCTTCCGCGCAAGGGCATCCGGTTCGTCGGCGCAGTACGCGAGGAAGAGGACGCAGCGGCGGCGGCCGATCGCACGCTGGCGGCCGACGCCGCGTTGGATGCGGAACGCGCGTCGCTGCCGCTGCCCGACCGCCCGTCGATCGCGGTGCTGCCTTTCACGAACATGAGCGACGACAGCGACCAGGAGCACTTCGCGGACGGCATGTCCGAGGACCTTATCACCGGTCTTTCCCGCATCCGCTGGCTGTTCGTCATCGCGCGGAACTCGACCTTCGTCTACAAGCACCGCGCGGTAGACGTGAAACAGGTCGCGCGCGAGCTTGGCGTCCGCTACGTCCTCGAAGGCAGTGTGCGCCGCGCGGGCAAACGCCTGCGCATAAGCGCGCAGCTCGTCGACGCCACGACCGGGGGCCACCACTGGGCGGAGCGCTACGACCGCGAGCTGGGCGACATCTTCGCGGTTCAGGACCAGATCACCCGCAGTGTGGCCGCCGCCATCGAGCCGCGCCTGCTGGCCGCCGAAGGAATCCGTGCGCTCGCGCGTTCGCCCGACGCTCTCGGGGCCTGGGAACTCGTCGCTCGCGCGCAAACGCATTTCTGGCGGGTGACGGGCGCTGACCACACGCTGGCGGTCAAGGCGCTGCAGCGCGCGGTCATGGCATTTCCCGAGTATGCGCCGGCGCACGGGCTGCTTGGATTCTGCCTCGTATTCGCCGCCCACATGGGGTGGATCGGACGCGATCAGGGATTGGATCCGGGCAGCCGGCACGCGCGTCGCGCGATCGCGCTCGACGATTGCGATCCATGGGGACACGTCGCCTTGGGCTACTGGGCCATGATGGAGCGGCGCACCGAGGAGTCGATCGCGTCTTTTCGCCGGGCGGTCGAGCTAAATCCCAATTCCGCGGCCGCCCATTCGCATCTGAGCCGCGGCTACGCTTTCGCGGGTCGGGACCGCGAGGCCGTCGAGCACGGCGAACTCGCAATTCGCCTGAGCCCCTTGGACCCGGAGATGGCGCTGTTCCTCGGCGCCATCGCCGTCGCCCACTACGGCGCCAAGCGATATGCGGAGTCGGTTCGATACACGACCCAAGCGCTTCGGCTGCGGCCGGGCTTCCAGGGCGCGCAGCGCCTGCGGTGCGCGGGGCTGGCCCAGTCGAACATGGTTCGGGAGGCCCGATCGTTCCTCGCTAGAATACGCTGCGAACAGCCGCAGCTGTCGATCGACTGGGTCCGGGCCAATGTTCCCTATCAGACGCCCGAATTGATGGAACGCTTTCTGCGGGGCCTGCGTAAGGCCGGGCTATAGGGCCGTCGGCATCTTGCCGCGCTGACCTACTGCAGCCGCGGCGGCGGGCGCTCGGGCTGTTCGGGCGGGTTGGCGAGCGGACCCGCCTGGTGATGCACCAGCTTCCACTGCCCGCGCTCGCGCACGAACAGGTTGGTCGCGACCAGGTAGGCGTCCTCGATCACCTCGTGGCACAGCACGTAGGCGACGTCGCCCAGCACATGCGCCGTCTCGTTCTCGCACAGCACGGCGGGCGAGCCGGGATTGCCCAGGATGTTGCGCCAGCTCGTCAGGATCGCCTTGCGGTCGCGCAGCGCGTCCCAGCCCGGATGCACGCAGGCCACGGGCGCCTCGGTCGCCCACAGGTTCCCCATCGCTTCGAGATCCCGGGCGGCGAAGGCGCGGTAGAAGGCGCGGTTCGCGGACAGCACGGCGGCCACGTCGCTCATCGCCAGAGGTCCCCCAGCCAGGGCTCCGGCGCGCCCGGTCAATCCGGCGGCGGGGCCTTGCCGTCGAGGTAATGCGGCCCGGGCCGCGTGTAAAGCTCTTCGTAGTGCACCAGCACCGGTTGGCCCAGCGCGACCGGCCGGCCGTCGCGAAACGCCCATTCGCCGCGGTCGCAGGAATCTGCCCTGACGTAGGAGTTGAGGTAGAAGCGCCGCTCGTCGCGTCCGGCGCTGGGGCCCGAGCCGTGGACGGTGAAGGGGTGCCAGAACGCGACGTCGCCCGGGTCGAGCTCGAGGTCGACCAGCGACGCGGGATCGATGCCGGCCGCGCGCAATGGCTCCTCGCCGCGTGCCGCGCCCAGCACCGCGCCTTCGCCCAGCGCCGCGATCTCGCCCATCCGGTGGCTGCCGCGCGCCAGGCGCAGCGCGCCGTTGGCCCGGCGGTGCGGATCGATCGCGATGCCGGTCTGCACATAGCCCCCCGCGATGTCGCGGAAGGCCGAGCGCGGCCGGCGGAAGCGGACATCCTGGTGGAAATTGTAGTCGACGGTCACCGCCCCCGGCGGCTTCCAGTGGCACTGGTTGATGATCTGCTTCAGCTCGCGCCCGACGAGCGGCGCCACGATCTCGAGCACGCGCGGATCGTTGCGATAGCGCGCCAGCACGGGGTCGCCGTAGGCCGGCCACTGCGCCATCGTCGCGACCGGGCCGACCGCCGGGTCCTGCGCGACGCGGTAGCAGAGATTGCCGTGCCGCCAGTTGCGCCCACGGCCCAGGGCCTCGGCACGCTGGCGGTCGAAGGCCAGCGAAAGCGCGGCGATTTCGTCCCGCGCCAACACGCCGCGCACGACCGCGTAGCCGTCGCGCCAGTAGGCGGCGGCCCAGTCGTGATCGCGGTCATCGGATCGCCGGATGGATTTCGCCATTGCCGTCATTCAACCACACTACCGGTGGCTGGATTAACGCGCGATGAACCGGCTGGGCTCCCCCGCCGGACCGACAGCCCGGCGGCCGGCGGAGGCTGACAAGCCCCCCCGCGTTGCGGCATACTGGCCCCGAGCACTGCGACCGGAGCGCCGCCATGAACGACATGCCGCTGACCCGCCTGAAGGAGCCCCTGGTCAACCGCAAGCACATGGCGTTCGCGCTGGACGACGGGCTTGGCCCGCGGGCCCGCATCGGCCTCATCGTGCTGGCCACCGACAACACGATGGAGCACGAGTGGCGGCGCATCCTGGGCACGCTGCCCGGCGTCGCCTTCTACGAGAGCCGGCTCTACAACTCGCCCGACATCACGCCCGAGACCCTGGCGGAGATGGAAAAAGACATCGAGGGCGCGACGCGCCTGATTCTCCCCAATGGCCGTATGGACGTGGTGGCGTTCGGCTGCACCTCGGGCACGATCGTGATCGGCGAGGAGACGGTGTTCCGCAAGATCCGCAACGCGCGGCCCGGCATCGCCTGCACCACGCCGATCACCGCGGGCATCGCGGGCATGCAGAAGCTGGGCGCCAAGCGCATCGCGCTGCTGACGCCCTATGTCGACACGATCAACCAGATGATGCGCGGCTTCATCGAGGCGCGCGGCATCGAGGTGCCGGTCGTGGGCTCGTTCAACAACGCCGACGACGCCGAGGTCGCGCGCATGACGACGCACTGCGTGCGCGACGCCGCGATCGAGCTGGGCCGGCACGAGGCGGTGGACGGCGTGTTCGTGTCCTGCACTTCGCTGCGCGTCGCCGAGATCGTCGAGGAGGTCGAGGCGGCGATCGGCAAGCCCGTCAGCTCGTCGAACCACGCCATGGCTTGGCATGCGCTGCGCCTGGCCGGCGTCAACGATCCGCTCGCGGGCTGGGGACGCCTGTTCAGGACCTGATCCGGAAAGGCCGATTCCCCCACTGCCGCAAGCAATACCTATGCGAATGGTGGGGATACTCAAAACAACTTCTTAACAAAAGGCTCTTACTACACTGGCTGTTGGGTGCGATGACGCGCGCCTGAAAGCATGAAGAGGGCCAGCTTGATGTGCGCCGTCCGATCCTGGCTGCTGGCCGCCCTGGCGGCCTGCCTCATCCTGCCCATGAATGGCGCCCGCGCCGAACCGGTCCGGATCGGCGGGACCGGCATGGCGCTCGCCGCGATGAACCTGCTTGCCGCGACGCCCACGGCGAATGGCCAGGGCCGGTTCGACGTGCTGGTCCTGCCCAGCCTGGGGACGGCCGGCGGCATCAAGGCGCTGGTCGATCGCGAGATCGATATTGCCGTCATCGCGCGCCCCCTCAAGCCCGAGGAACAGGCGAAGGGAATTCGCGCCCAGGCCTGCCTGGTCACGCCGTTCGTGCTGGCGACCACCCATCCCCGGCGCCAGCAGTTGAGCCTGGCGAGCCTGCCGCGGATCTATGCGTCCGACCGCCCGACCTGGCCGGACGGCACGGTGATCAAGATCATCATGCGATCGCCCTCGGGCTCGGAGAACCCGTACATCACCAGTATCGTGCCGGGGCTCGCGGAGGCGTTCCAGATCGCCTACAAGCAGCGGGGCATGCCGGTCGGCGCGACCGACCAGGAGAATGCCGACCTGGCCCAGCGCGCGGCCGGATCGCTGGCGATCACCACGCTGCTGCAGATCCGCAGCGAGCGGCTGAAGCTCAACCCGATCGCGATCGACGGCGTGATGCCGAGCCGGGCGAATGTCGCGAGCGGCGCCTATCCCTTGAAGATGCCGGTGTGCCTCGTCACGGCCGCCGAACCGCGCCAGGACGTCGCGCGGTTCATCGACCATCTGCGCTCGGCCGAAGGGCGCGCGCTGATCGAAAGCCTGGACGCAGCCTTTATCGACTAGGACGGTTCGATGGAAAGCCTGTCGGCAACCAGCCGTCTGGAAAAAATCGTCCATCGCCTGGCGATCGTCATCGGCGTGGCGACCGCCATCGCCTTGCCCGGAGGCTTCGGGCTCATTGCCTATCTCGACCAGCGCGACCTGCAGCAGTTCCAGGCGCGGCTCGCCGCCGACCGGATCGCTCAGTATGCCTATGTCCAGGGCCCGACCTGGCGCTACAGCTCCCACCGCGTGCCCGACCTGGTCCGCTTCGTTACCGCCGATTTCGAGGCGCGACAGATCGTGCTGGACGCGCGCGGCAACGGCGTGGCGACCGTCGGCGAGACGCTGGCGCCGCCCGTCCTGCGCACGCGCGCGCCGATCATGGTCGGCGCCGAGGAGGCGGGCTCTGTCACGGTCGAAACGTCGCTGCTGCCGTTCTGCTACCGGATCGGCCTCGTCGCGCTGCTGGGGGTCTGCCTCGGATTCTCGGTCTACGTGGCGGTCGACGATTTCCCGCTCCGGGCCTTGCGCCACACCATGGACAGCCTGCTCGCGACGCAGGCCGACCTGCGCGCGCAGGTCGAGCGCACCGAGGACGCCCTGGCGCTCAGCCGCGAGGAGCGCCAGCGCGCCGAGGTGGCCAACCGGACCAAGTCGGAATTCCTGGCCAACATGAGCCACGAGCTGCGCACCCCGCTAAACGCGATCATCGGCTTCTCCGACCTGATCCGCACGCAGAGCTTCGGCCCGATCGCCGAGCGCTACCGCGCCTATGTCGGCGACATCCACGATAGCGGCACGCATCTTCTCAAGATCATCAACGACATCCTCGACATCGCCAAGATCGAGGCCGGGCATTTCAAGCTCAGTGCCGAGGCCATCGACGCGCAGGCGATCGCGGCCGATTGCGTGCACCTGATGCACGAGCGCGCCATCGGCGCCGGGCTTGACCTCCGCCTTGTCGAGGCGAGCGGCGCCCTGCCCGAGATCATGGTGGACCCCGTGCGCGTGAAACAGGTGCTGCTGAACCTGCTGGCCAACGCGATCAAGTTCACGCCCAAGGGCGGCACGGTCACGGTCGCGCTGCGCGGCGTCGGCCGGGAGGGCGTGGAAATCGACGTCGCCGATACCGGCATCGGCATGACGCCGGCGGACATGGAGCTTGCGTTCCAGCCGTTCCGGCAGGTCGACAATTCGCATACGCGGCGCTACCAGGGCACGGGGCTTGGCCTGTCGATCGCCAAGGCGCTGACCGAATTGCACGGCGGAGAATTGCGCGCCGCCAGCGCACCGGACCGCGGCACGACCGTGACGATCTACCTGCCGGTCAATTCCCCGGCTTGCGCCCGCAAGCGCGCGCCGGACGACACGGATCGGACCCAGGCGGCCGCCTAGTTGAAGCGGTCGACCAGCATGCCCGTGGCGTCGATCTCGGGCTTGCGGCCCATGATGATGTCGGTGGTGATGCGGCCGGTGCCGCAGGCCATGGTCCAGCCCATGTGGCCGTGACCGGTGTTGAAATACATGTTCTTCTGCTTGCCGCGCCCCAGCACGGGCGGCCCGTCGGGCGTCATCGGCCTGAGGCAGGACCAGTATTGCGGCTTCGCGAAGTTGCAGGAGTCGGGATAGAGGTCGCGCGCCGCGGCGATCATGTGGTCGAAATCCGAGGGGCGGTTCGAGTTGTCGTAGCCCGAGAACTCGGCCGTCGCGGTCATCCGCATGCGATCGCCCATGCGCGTCACGGCGACCAGGTTCTCCTCGTCCACCGTCGGCACGCTGGGCGCGGCGTTGCGGCCCTCGATCGGCAGCGTCAGCGAGTAGCCCTTGACCGGATAGACCGGCAGGCTGACATCGAGGTTGCGGGCCACCAGCGGGCTGTAGCTGCCGAGCGACAGCACGTAGATGTCGCCCTCCACCCGGCCCTTGTCGGTGACGACGCCGCCGACGGCGCCGCCGGAAACGTCGATGCCCTGGACCGTCGTGCCGTAGCGGAACTCGACGCCCATGCGCCGGCAGGTCTCGGCGAGGCCGACGGTGAACTTCTCGCAGTCCCCGCTCTCGTCGTCCGGGCAGTGGATCGCGCCAGCGATGCGATGCTTGACGCGGCCCAGTGTCGGCTCGACGCGCGCGCAGCCCTCGGCGTCCAGCACGTCGATCCTGAGTCCCTGCTCGCGCATCATGCGCATGTGCTCGACGCCGGTCTCGAGGTTCGCCTGGTCGCGGTAGAGATAGAGGATGCCGTTGCCCAGGTGGTCGTAGTCGATGCCGGCCTCGGCGGCGACGGCCTTGGTCGCCTGCTGGCTGTACTGGCACAGCGAAAGCTTCACCAGCGTCTTCTCGCGCGCGCGGGCAGGCGTGCAGTTGCGCAGGAACTGCAGGCCCCAGGCGTAGAAGCGCGGGTCGCCGGACAGCTTCAGCCGCAGGCTGGTCTTGGCGCCGAACAGCGAGCGCAGCAGTTTCATCGGCGCGCTGGGCGAGTTCCAGGTGAAGGAATGGCCGGGCGCGATCATGCCGGCGTTGGCGAAGCTGGTTTCCTGCGCCGGCGCGTCCTGGCGGTCGATCACCGTGACCTGGAAGCCTTCCTTGGCGAGATAGTAGGCGTTGGCCACGCCGGCCACGCCGGCCCCCATGATCACGGCCTTCATGTGCTGCTGCTCCGCGTCGACGCCTTTTGGCTCAGGGCAAGGTGAAGGGCTGGCGACGCACGGTCTGGCCGAAGCTGCCGGACAGGATCGGCACCATCGCGTCGGCGATGGCGAGGGGATCGCCGCCGCGCACGTCGAGATGCGCCTGGCCGAGCCAGGCGCGCCGACCCGAGCCCTCTTCCTTGACCGAAGCGTAGAGCCGGTAGCGGCTGCCCGTGCGCGCCTTGTCGCCGCGCACCGGCGGATCCTGGAACAGGCCGCCCCCGCGCGTCGAGAACAGGTTGACCCGCGCTTCGACGTCGTTGTCGGTGCGCGCGCTCGATCCGCCTTCGCCGCCGATCTCGACCAGGCTGCGGCGCGCCTGCTGCTCGCCCGTGTCGAACGTGCCGGTCAGCCAAAAGGTCAGGGTGAAGGGCGCGCGCTCGACCACCTTGAAGCCGCGCGCGGTCAGTTCGCGCCGGAAAGTCTCGGCCAGGTCGCGGTTGCCGTCATTGTCGTCGAGCAGGTGGATCGTCACCGGCGATCCCGGCGGGATCGCGACATAGGACGCCGCGTAGAGCATGCCTTCGCGCGGCGTCTCCTGCGCCCGCAGCGGGCTTGCCGTCGCAACCGCCGCCAGGGCCCACAGCCCGGCCCACAAGCTGGCCTGCGCAGCGGCGATCCGGATCGTCGAAAGCATCGTGCCACCCTTCATTGGCTCGCGGCGCGCTTCTTGCTGCGCGATCGGCCCACTTTGGGCCGAACCGCCAAACGGGTCAAGAACGCCGCGGTTACAATACCTTGCCCCACTGCTAGCCGGCCCGGCCGCCGGCCGGCACCGCCGGCGCCCGGCGCCAAGCCGGCAGGACCAGCACCACCACCAGGGCCGCCACCACCAGGGCCAGGGCGGCGATCTCGCGCAGGCCGACGGCCTCGCCGACCAGGGGCGCGCTCGATATCACGCCGACCACCGGGATCATCAGCGTGCTGATCGCGGCGACCCCGGCGGGCAGCAGGCCTACCAGCCGGGTCCAGGCATAGTGGCAGAACACCATCGGCACGGTCGCGGCATAGGCCAGCGCCAGCCAGGCGGTCGAACTGACCTGGGCGAGGTCGGGCGCGTGCCCCACGAAGGCGAAGCCGGCCAGCACCGGCAGGCCGCCGATCACCATCTGCCAGCCGGTCAGCACCACCGCCCCCATCCCCCAGCGCCGCGACTTCAACACCGCCGTGCCGAGCCCCCAGCTGATCGCCGAGCCCAGCGTGCAAAGCGCGCCCGCCGGGGCGGCGCCGACGCGCGACAATTCGTCGCTGAACAGCACCGCGATGCCGCCGAGCCCGAGCGCGAGACCGGCCATCCGGGTGCGGGTAAGCCGCTCGCCCAGGATCGGCGATGCCGCCAGCACCGCCCAGAGCGGCATGGTGTAGGCAAGGACCGAGGCCCGGCCCGCCGCCATCAGGCTGATGCCGAAGGCCGAGAAGAGATGCCAGCCGGTGATGTTCAAGAGCGACAGCACGACCAGCATCGGCCAGTCCCGGCGCGGCGCCGCCAGGCGCTGGCCGGTCAGGACGGCGATCAGGAACAGGCCCAGGGCGCCGGCGGTCAGACACAGGACCCGGAAGCTCCAGGGCTCGATCTCCCGCAGCGCCATTTTCATGACCGGGAAATTGACGCCCCAGAACAGCGTCATCAGGCCGAGCAGCACCACCGCCACCATCGGCATGGGCTCGACAGTCGCCGGGATCGGCGCGGGCTGGGCGTTGGTGGTCATGACTGGCTCCGTTCGGGGCCAGGATCATCCCGCAAACGTTAACGGCCCGCCAGCGCCGTCGCGACCGATCCGTGCTGTCAGGGCACCGCCTGCGGCACGGCGGCCGGCGGCATCCGGGGGGGCGCCCCGGGCGGGGGCGGCGTGCCCGGCGGCATGCCCCCCGCGGGCGGCCCGCCGGCCATTGGCGCCGGCGCCGCCGGATTGACCCGCTGGTAGCCCGGGGGCAATTCGAACATGCCGGCGTTCTGCTGGCCGTAGTGCAGGTTGTCGAGTTCGAAGCGGATTTCGGGAAATCCGGGACGCGGCTGGCCGTCGATCCGAAGCGCGATCCCCTCGCGGCTCAACCAGACATAGCCGCCGGGACCCGCCGGGCTTGCCGGGAAGGCGTATTTCGTCGCGGGGATGTCGTTGATGTCGTCGTCCTCGATGCGCGCCAGGCCCGGCGGCACGCTGCCCGGCGGCATCGCGCGCGTGCCCGGCGGGCGCAGCGGAAGCTCGGTGTAGAAGCGGCCGTTCGGCAGGATGGTCCAGGCCACCCCCAGGTCGTAGCGGAAGATCATCGTCGAGCCGCCCCAGGGATCGGCGGTCTCGCGCCGCTCCTTGCCCGGGGCGCCGTAGACGCGCCCGCGCAGCTTGGGCCCGTAGCCCTGGATCTTGAATTCGGCCGTGTAGTCGCCCGCCGGCCCGCCGCCCCAGACCGCGCCGGCCGGCGGCTGCGGCGAGGCCGCGGGCGGGGTCTGCGCCGCGACCCGGCCGGGGCCGGTTGCCGCCGCCAGGATCGCGCAGGCCGCCAAGGTCGCAAGGGCCGCCCTCGGAAAAAGCATCGTCCTCACTCCAGCCTCGGACCGTCCCCGCTGCAAGTCTACCCACCCGCCCCCGGCCGGTCCATGCCCCAGCGAAGGCCCGGGGTGCGACCTGTTCGCACTGCATCGCCGGCCCGCGCCGCAGCGCCGCAACGGAATAACCATTGGGAAACTCCGTTTTGCTAAGATGATGAGAAATATAATGGAGCTTGCTGGGCCGCCGGGCGTTGGCTATATTGCGGCGCGTTGTTGCACTGCACCATAGACCATTGCCGCATGCCAGCAGGCAAGGAGCCCGAATGACCGCCACCCTGCGTGTCCAGCCGACCGAGCAGCGCGCGACACGGGACGAGCTGCACGGCCTGTACCTCGAGGATCTCAAGGTCGGGATGACGGCGGTTTATGCCAAGACCATCACCGATGCCGACATCGTGCTGTTCGCCGGGATTTCCGGCGACATCAATCCGGTCCATCTGAACCATGAGTTCGCCTCCGAGACCATGTTCGAGGGCCGCATCGCCCACGGCATGCTGTCGGCCGGCTTCATCTCCACGGTGATCGGCACCAAGCTGCCGGGGCCGGGCGCGATCTATCTGGCGCAGAACCTGAAGTTCAAGGCCCCGGTGCGCTCGGGCGACACGGTGCAGGCCCGGGCGACCATCACCGAGATCATTCCCGAGAAGCGCCGCGTCGCGATGCGGACGATGTGCACGGTCGGCGACAAGGTCGTGATCGAGGGCGACGCCCTGATCATGGTTCCGAGCCGCCAGTAGGGGCGTGCAAGCCTTGGGAATTACTCGGAAAATTCCGTAGCTCCGACCGCGCGGGCGGGATATTGTCGCGCGTCCGCCGGGCTTTGGCCCGGACGGAGCGGTGATTCATTGACCTCGTCCTCGGATTTCGGGCGGATGCGCATCTTCAGGAACGTCCGGCGCCTGCCAAGCACGGCGACCGGCGCGGTAGCGGCAGTCGGCAATTTCGACGGCGTCCATCTGGGGCACCGCGTCGTGATCGACGGCGCGCGGCGCCTGGCGACCGCCAAGAGCGTGCCGTCGGCGGTGCTGACCTTCGAGCCGCACCCCCGCCGCCTGTTCCGCCCGGACGACCCGCCCTTTCGGCTGACGCCGTTTCGCGTCAAGGCGCAGATCCTGTCGGGCCTGGGCATCGACCTGATGCTGGCGCCGCGCTTCAACCGGCGCTTCGCCGCCGTCACCGCCGAGGACTTCGTCGCGACCGTGCTGGCCGGGCAGTTCGCCCTGTCGCGCGTGGTGTGCGGCGCGGACTTCGTGTTCGGCAAGGGGCGCACCGGCGACGTGGCGCTGCTGCAGCGCCTGGCGCCCGAGCACGGGATCGAGGTCACGATCGTCGATCCCGTGGGCGACGAGGACACGGTCTATTCCTCGACCAACATCCGCAACCTGCTCGCTTCCGGCGATCCGCGCGGCGCGGCCAGGCTGATGGGACGGCCGTTCGAGGTGGTGGGCCGCGTCCGGCGCGGCGCGCAGATCGGCCGCAAGCTGGGCTTCCCCACCGCCAATGTCGACCATCGCGACTACATGGTGCCGGCGACCGGCGTCTACGCGGTGCGCGCGGCGGTCGACGTGCCGGGCCAGGCCCAGGCGCGCAGCTGGATCGACGGCGTGGCGAATTTCGGCCGGCGGCCCACGGTCGACGGCGTCAAGCTGCTGCTCGAGGTCCATCTGTTCGATTTCGCCGGCGAGCTCTACGGCCACCGGCTGCGCGTGCGCTTCGTCGAGCACCTCAGGCCCGAGCGGCGCTTCGACGGGCTCGACGCGCTGAAGGCGCAGATCGCCGAGGACGCGCGCCAGGCGCGGCGCATCCTCGCCTCCCATGCCGTCGGTCACGCGACCGACCGCGATCCCCTGCAACGGATAACGACGTCATGAGCAACGACAGCAGCACGCAGGCGGCGCCCGGCCGCGACTGGAAGTCCACCGTCTTCCTGCCCAAGACCGAGTTCGCGATGAAGGCGGGCCTGCCGAAGCGCGAGCCGGAGCTGCTCGCGTACTGGCGCAAGATCGGCCTGTGGCGGAAACTGCGCGCGCAGTCCAAGGGCCGCGAGAAGTTCATCCTGCACGACGGCCCGCCCTACGCCAACGGCCACCTGCATATCGGCCACGCGCTCAACAAGATCATGAAGGACCTGGTGACGCGCACCCAGCAGATGCTGGGCAAGGACTCGAACTACGTGCCGGGCTGGGACTGCCACGGCCTGCCGATCGAATGGAAGATCGAGGAGGAGTACCGCGCCAAGGGCAAGGACAAGGACGCGGTGCCGATCGTCGAGTTCCGCCGCCAGTGCCGCGAGTTCGCCGAGCACTGGATGAAGGTGCAGAGCGAGGAGTTCCAGCGCCTGGGCTGCGTGGGCGAATGGGACGATCCCTACGCCACGATGCACTTCGAATCCGAGGCGCTGATCGCCGCCGAAATCCACAAGTTCCTGATGAACGGCGGCCTGTTCCTGGGCAACAAGCCGGTCCTGTGGTCGGTCGTGGAGAAGACCGCGCTGGCCGAGGCCGAGGTCGAATACGAGGACTTCACCTCCGACACGGTGTGGGTGAAGTTTCCGGTCGCACTTACAGTGCGCGAGGGCGCCAACCTTTCATCCGGCCCTCTGGTCAATTGGAACACCATGGCGAAGGATGGTGCTTCAATCCTGATCTGGACAACGACACCCTGGACATTGCCCGGCAACCGCGCAATCAGCTACTCGCCGCGGATCGAGTACGGACTCTATGAGGTCCAAGAGGCGCCCACTGAAAATTGGGCCAAAGCCGGAGACAAATACATCCTCGCCTGCAAACTTGCGGACGAGGTTTTCAAACAAGCTCGCGTTGCACGCTACCAGCGCTTACGCGCGGTGGCGGTTGAAGAGTTTGTCGGAGCAAACTGCACCCATCCGTTAGCTTCGAAAGATCCGCGTTACGGCTTCAAGGTGCCGCTGCTGGCCGGCCACCACGTCACCGACGACGCCGGCACCGGCTTCGTGCACACCGCCCCCGGCCACGGGCGCGAGGACTACGACGCCTGGATGGACGCACAAGGCGAGCTGGCCAAGCGCGGCATCGACACCGCCATCCCCTACACCGTCGACGCCGACGGGCGCTTCACCGAGCAGGCGCCGGGCTTCACCGGCAAGCAGGTGATCACCGACAAGGGCGAGAAGGGCGACGCCAACGAGGCGGTCATCAAGGCGCTGGCGGACGCCGGCATGCTGATCGCGCGCGGGCGCATGAAGCACCAGTATCCGCATTCCTGGCGCTCGAAGAAGCCGCTGATCTTCCGCAACACGCCGCAGTGGTTCATCGGCATGGAGCGCAACGACCTGCGCAAGAAGGCGCTGAAGGCGATCGACGACACAAGGTTCGTGCCGGCCTCCGGCCGCAACCGCCTCTATGCCATGATCGAGCAGCGCCCGGACTGGTGCGTGTCGCGCCAGCGCGCCTGGGGCGTGCCGATCGCCGTCTTCGTCGACAGGAAGTCGGGCGAGCCGCTGAAGGACCCCGAGGTCAACCAGCGCATCGTCGAGGCGTTCAAGAAGGACGGCGCCGACGCCTGGTTCGCGCCCGGCGCGCCGCAGAAGTTCCTCGGCAACAAGTACGACGCGGCGGACTACGACCAGGTGCAGGACATCATCGAGGTGTGGTTCGAGAGCGGATCGACCCACGCCTTCTGCCTGGAGCAGCGGCCGGAATTGAAATGGCCGGCCGACCTCTATCTCGAGGGTTCGGACCAGCATCGCGGCTGGTTCCATTCCTCGCTCTTGGAGAGCTGCGGCACGCGCGGACGCGCGCCGTACGACGCGGTCCTCACGCACGGCTTCGTCTTGGACGAGCAGGGCCGCAAGATGTCGAAGTCGCTGGGCAACGTGGTGGCGCCGCAGGACGTGACCGCCCAGCACGGCGCCGACATACTGCGCCTGTGGGTGGTGGCGTCGAACTACGCCGAGGACCTCAACATCGGGCCGGAGATCATCAAGTCGACGGTGGACAGCTATCGCCGCCTGCGCAACACGCTGCGCTACCTCTTGGGCGCGCTGGCCGGCTTCAGCGAGGCCGAGCGCGTGGCGGAGAAGGAGATGCCGGAGCTCGAGCGCTTCGTGCTGCACCGCCTGGCCGAGCTTGACCAGGTCGTGCGCAAGGGCGCGGACGATTTCGACTTCCACGAGATCTACGTGCAGCTCCACCAGTTCTGCGCGGTCGACCTGTCGGCCTTCTATTTCGACATCCGCAAGGATTCGCTCTACTGCGACCGGCCGGACGACAAGCGCCGGCGCGCCTGCCGCACGGTGATGGACCAGGTGTTCCAGTGCCTGACCGCCTGGCTGGCGCCGATCCTCTGCTTCACGGCGGAGGAGGCCTGGCTCGCGCGCCGCGCCGAGCAGGGCGGCAAGGGCGAGGAGAGCGTGCACCTGCGCCTCTACCCCGCGGTGCCCGCGCAATGGCGCGACGACGCGCTGGCCCAGCGCTGGGAGAAGCTGCGCGCGGCGCGGCGCGTCGTCACCGGCGCGCTGGAGCGGGAGCGCGCGGCCAAGCGGATCGGCTCGTCGCTGCAGGCAGCCCCCGTGCTCTACGCCGAGGACGCGTGGCAGCGGGCGCTCGCCGGCGCGGACATGGACGAGATCTGCATCACCTCGGGCCTCGCGGTGGCGGCGCTGACGGACGCGCCCAAGGATGGGCTGTTCACCCTGCCCGACGTGCCGGGCATCGCGGTCGCCTTCCAGCCCGCGCAGGGCCACAAGTGCGAGCGCTGCTGGCGGGTGTTGCCCGAGGTCGGAAAGGCGCCGGCGCGCCCGGGCCTGTGCCTGCGCTGCACGGGGGCCGTCGGCGATCTCGGCCAGGCCGCGGAGTAGCGGGATTGGCGCGCCGCGGTACTACCCCCCTCACCCAGCTACGGCTAAGGCGCTTCGCGCCCAAGCCTTCGCAACCCTCTCCCCCCGCTGCGCGGGTGGCGAGGGGTCGATCTGAGAATCCCTCGCCCCGCGCCAGCGGGGAGAGGGTGGCCGACGCGGCAGCGTCGGTCGGGTGAGGGGTCGCCCGCGCCGCATGACCCGCCTTGCACGCCTGGGCCTCGGCCTCGCCGCCCTGATCCTGGTCGCGGACCAGCTCACCAAGGCTTGGATGATGGGGCTGCTGCAAGGGGCCGGCCGCGCCGTCGAGGTCACCGGGTTCTTCAAGCTGGTCACGGTATGGAACCGGGGCATGAGCTTCGGGCTGTTCAACGATGCCCAGGCGTCCTGGGCCCTGATCGCCCTGGCGCTGGCGATATCCGGGATCCTCTTGTGGTGGCTCAAGGGGACGACCCGGGCCTTGCCCGGCCTCGCGATCGGGCTGGTGCTGGGCGGCGCGCTGGGCAACGTGGTCGACCGGCTGCGGTTCGGCGCGGTGTTCGATTTCCTCTATTTCCATATCGGGGAATGGTACTGGCCTGCCTTCAATTTGGCCGATTCGGCCATTACGGTGGGGGTTGCGCTGCTGCTTTTGGACGGCTTGTCCGAGAGTCGCGAATCGCCTAAGAACAGCGCCAAAGCACGGTAGGTTCGATGCATCGATTCTTGGCTCTCGTCGCCCTGGGGGCGGTCGCGGCCGCGGGCTTGAGCGGGTGCGGCGGCACGCGCGAGGCGCTGGGGCTGGACAAGAAGCCCGCGCCCGACGAGTTCCAGGTCACCACGCGCCAGCCGCTGGCGCTGCCGCCCAACTACCAGCTCCGCCCGCCCCAGCCCGGCGCCCAACCGCTGGAAACCGCCGTCACCGAGCAGGCCAAGCAGACCGTCTTCGGCAAGGATCCCGCGGCGGCAGGCGCGAAGCCCGCCCCGGTGCCGGTGGGCACGCGCAATGCCGTGGCCACGCCGGTCGCCGCCAACGCGCCCGCCGTGCCCGGCTTCCAGCGCCGCAGCACCGGCGAGCAGGCGCTGCTGAACAAGGCCGGGGCCGCCAACGCCGATCCCAACATCCGCATCCTTGTGGACCGCGATTCGCAGCAGATCGCCGACGCCAACAAGACCCTGGTCGACGACCTGCTGTTCTGGCGCAAGCCGCAGGACCCGGGCGTGATCATCGACGCCGGCAAGGAATCGGAGCGGCTGAAGCAGAACGCCGCGGTGGGCAAGGCGCCGAGCGAAGGCGAGGTGCCGACGATCAAGCGCAAGAGCCGCGGCATTTTCGACGGGCTGATCAACTAGCCATCACATATCCGTCAGGGCCGGCGGGGTTAACGCGTGTTAACTTGTGCCTGCCATGCTTGCGCCTATGCTGCAGCGGCCCGGCAACCGAAAGGCCTGAGCTGATGTCGTTTCCCCTGCGCGGCCTTGTGGCCGCTGCGCTGGCGCTGGTCGCCGTCGTGCCGGGCACGCAAGCGCGCGCCGGCGTGTTCAATCCCGAGACCTTCACCCTGCCGAACGGCATGCAGGTCGTGGTCGTCGAGAACCACCGCGTGCCCGTGGTCACCCACATGGTCTGGTACAAGTGCGGCTCGGCCGACGAAGAGCCGGGCAAGTCCGGCATCGCGCATTTCCTCGAGCACCTGATGTTCAAGGGCACGCCCAGCGTGCCGCCCGGCGAATTCTCGAAGATCGTCGCGCGCAACGGCGGCCAGGACAACGCCTTCACCAGCTACGACTACACCGGCTATTTCCAGAACGTCGCCAAGGACCGGCTCGAGCTGGTGATGAAGCTGGAATCCGACCGCATGGCCAACCTGACGCTGACCGACGCCGAGGTCGATCCCGAGCGCAAGGTGATCCTGGAGGAGCGCCGCCAGACCCTGGACAACAGCCCCGCCCAGCGCCTGGGCGAGCAGATGCGCAGCGCGCAGTTCATGAACAGCCCCTACGGCCGGTCGATCATCGGCTGGGAGCACGAGATGCGCGGGCTTACCACCCGGGACGCGATCGACTGGCACCGCCGCTACTACGTGCCCAACAACGCGATCCTGGTCGTGGGCGGCGACATCACCCTGGCCGAGCTGAGGCCCCTGGCCGAGAAGTATTACGGCGGCATCGCCGCGCGTCCGGTGCCGAAGCAGGCGCGGCCGCAGGAGCCGACGCAGCATGCCGCGCGGCGCATCTCGATGGAAAGCGCCCAGGTCCGCCAGGCCTCGTGGCGGCGCACCTACCTGGCGCCGAGCCTGAGCCGGGGCGCGACCGAGCACGCCTATCCGCTGCAGGTGCTGGCCGAGATCCTGGGCGGCGGCGCCACCAGCCGGCTCTACCGCACGCTGGTGATGGGCGGCGACCTGGCGGTCAGCGCCTCGGCCTATTACGACCCGGCGGCGATCGACCAGACGACCTTCGGCGTCGCAGGCAGTCCCCGCATCGGCGTCGACGTCGCCAAGGTCGAGCAGGCGGTCGACAAGGTGCTGGCCGATCTCCTGGAAAAGGGCGTGACGGCCGACGAGGTCGCCAGCGCCAAGCGCCGGCTGCAGGATTCCTCGGTGCTGGGCCGCGACAGCTTCAACGGCGGCGCGCGCATCATCGGCGCGGCGCTGGCGATGGGGCGCACGGTCGACGATGTCGAAGCCTGGCCCGAGCGCATCGGCGCGGTCACGCCCGAGCAGGTGCTGGCCGCGGCGCGCCATGTGTTCAAGGAGAACCAGTCGGTCACGGGCATCCTTTTGCCCAAGCCGACCAGTTGAGGTTGCCGATCATGCTGGCACGTCTCGTGGGATTGATCCTGGCGGTGGCGGCGTTGGTGCCGGCGCCCGCGCGCGCGCTGACGATCGAGCGCGTCAAGTCGCCGGGCGGCATCGAGGCCTGGCTGATCCAGGACCGTAGCGCGCCGATCATCGCGCTGCATGCCGGCTTTGCCGGCGGCTCGGCGCAGGACCCCAAGGGCAAGGACGGCATCGCCAACCTGCTCGCCTCGATGCTCGACGAAGGCGCCGGCCCCTACGACAGCCAGGCCTTCCAGGGCAAGCTCGAGAATCTCTCGATCGAGTTCAGCGCCGAGGCCGACCGCGACCGCTTCTATGTCGGCATGCGCATGCTGGCCGACCGGCGCGACGAGGCGGTGGACATGCTGGCCGTGGCGCTGGCCGAGCCGCGCTTCGAGGCGG
>JADLEG010000232.1 GCA_020846275.1 Alphaproteobacteria bacterium | reverse complement strand
GTCGTCTTGTAGCCGACCGTGTTCACGTTGCTGAGGTTGTCCGAGATCATGCCCAGCGCCTGGCTTTGCGCCTGCAGGCCGGTGATGCTCGAAACCATTGCGCCATAGATGCTCATAGCCCACGCTCCTTGGATCGAATCTTTGCTCTACGCGGCCCGCCGGGGCCCGCTAGTTGATCACCGCGGTAAGCTGGTCGACCGGCACCTTGACCGCGCCCATCGCCAGCACCGCGCTCGTGTCGCCGCTTTCCACGCCGCTGACCTTTCCGATCGCGGTGGTCGTCACGTCGATCAGCGCGCCGTTCTTGTCCAGCGCCGCGACGCTCAGCGTATAGGCGCCGTCCGGCTGCTTGACGCCGCCGGTCGACTTGCCGTCCCAGGTGTATTCGTGGCGGCCCGCCTCGGTGTCGCCGGTGCCGGAGTAGACGACGCGGCCGCTGGAATCGGCGATCGCATAGGCGACCTTCGACGCGGTCTGCGGCAGCGAATAGGCGAAGGTGCCGCTGCCGCCCACCAGCGGGATCTGGTCGGTCTTGGCCTCGACCGTCTTGCCCATCAGGTCCAGCGCGCCGACCATCTGGTTGGTCTTCTGCAGCGACAGCAGCGACTCGAGGTTCTTGTTCGTGTTGATCTGCTGCTCGACGCCGGCGAAGGACACCAATTGCTGGGTGAACTGCGCCGAATCCATCGGCGACAGCGGGTCCTGGTTCTTGAGCTGGGTCGTCAGCAGGGTCAGGAACTGGTCGAAGTTCTCGGCCAGCTTGCTCATCGACTTGGTGGTGCCGGTGGCGGTAGTCGTGTCGGTGGCGGAACCGATGGTGCTCATGGCGCGATCCTCAGACGTGCAGGTCGACGCGGCCGTCGGCCGCGCGGGTGATGACGGGCAGGGGGGCGGCGGTCTCTTCGGGCGTCTCGGCAACGACGCCTTGCTGGGGTCGGCCCGAGCCCTGGCCCTGGGCGCCGTTGTCGCCGCGCAGGCCGAAGCTCAGCGAATTGCTGTCGGCGCGCAGGCCGGCGTCCTGCAGGACGCGCTCCAGGCCGCGCGCGTCGCGCTGCAGCAGGTCGAGCGTTTCGGGCTTGTCGGCGCGGATATGGGCGGAGACCTGGCCGTCCTTGCCGACTTCCATGCGCACGTCGATGCGTCCCAGCTCGTCCGGCCGAAGCTGGATCGTCACCTCGTCCAGCCCGGCGGCGACCGCCTTGCGGACGTTGATGGCGATCTGCTCCATCGCCGCTAGGCGAGGAAGCGGGGGTGCGGCCGGCAATGCGGCCGCGCGCTTGGCGCCCGCGGCGGCCTCGGCGCTGGCCAGCGCGTTCGCGGGCAGCACGGGCGCAAGCGTGGCGTCGGCGCCGTCGGCGGCAACCTGCTCGACCGTGGCGGCGAAGGGTGTGGGGCTCGCAGCCGATCCGGCGGCCTGCGCCAGGGCGGCGGCGGGCAGGGCGATGCCGGCGGGCATGGTGCCGAAGCCCGGCTGGCCCAGGTTTCCATTGGCGCCGGCGTCGGCATTGGCATCGCCACCGCCGCTGGCGCCCCCGTTGCCGGGGGTGGCGGAAGACGCGGCGAGCGAATTGGCGCCGCCCGCGGCGAGGGTCGGCTTCGGCGCATCGGAGCCCTGTTCCTGCAAGGCGAGCGTCGATCCGGCCGCCAGCGGCGCGGTCGCCTGGGCCTGCACGGCCGCCGACGCGACCGTCACCTGCACCTGCGGGGGCGGCGCGTTGGTGGCATTGCCGCCGCCGGCGAACGGGACCGGGGGCACGGGAACCGGCGCGGCCGCCGGGTCCTTGGCCTGTGGAGGCGTCGGCACGCGCGCGGCAGCACCGGGCTCTGCCGTCGTCGACGGGGAGCGCGGCGCTGCCGTGGCGTCCGGGTGGAACTTGTCGTCGCTCGCGGCGGCTTCGGCGGTGGCCGCCGCGGGGCGCTCGCTGGTGTCGTCGCGCGGGGCCACGAAGGCCGCGGCGATGAGGGGCGGCAATTCGTCGCGTGGCTTGTCGCTTGTCTCGCGGCGGTCGGCCGGCGGCGTCTCGTCCGTCCGGTCGGGCGGCGTGCTGCGCTCGGTTGCCTGCGGTTTGGACTGGAAGAAGGCTTCCCCGACATCGTCCGGGCCATCCATGGTCGTGCCGATCCGGTCGAGGAACTTCGCGAGCACACTGCCGAAGATCTCGGTGGCGGTTTTCCGGGATTTGCTGCCGCTGGTCGCGGCCTGGCCTGCGGCGTCGATTGTCGAGGTTTCCATGGCGCCCGATCCGATTGATGCGATGGATCGGGAGCAAGCCCTGGGCCAATGCCCAAGGGGTTGAATTTGCAGCGTTAACCAAAGCGGGCGGGGGCAGGGTTTTCGTTCGGCGGGGAAAATGCTGCTGTGCCCGACCGGCAGGAATTGCCGGGCGCGACCCCGGGGCCCGGGCGGTGCTATGCAGGAACGGGGCAAGCAGGCGCGGACGAGGGATGGACGATCGCGACGAAGTGGCGGCACTGGTGCGCCGGGGCGTGGCCGAGGCCGAGCAGGGGCTGACGGACCGCGCGGTGGCGACGCTGGAAAGCGCGCTCGCGATCAGCCCGCGCGATCCGCAGCTTCACTGGATGATCGGCACGACCCTGCGCGCCGGCGGGCGGGGGGCGGAGGCGCGCCAGCGCTACGAGGCCGCGCTGGCGATCGATCCGACCCATGCCGGGTCGCGCGCCAATCTCGCCGCGCTGATGGCGGAGGAGGGGACGGCGCTGAACCGCCAGGGCCGCGGCGCCGACGCCATCGCGTGGTTCGACCGGGCGATCGAGCTGCGGCCGGACGCCGCCGGCTTTCACATCAATCGCGGCATCGCGCTGCGCCAGGCCGGGCGGCTGGAGGAGAGCATCGCCGCGTTCGACCGCGCGCTGGCGCTGAAGCCCGGCGATTCCCTGGCGCACTGGAACCGGGGCTTGAGCCTGCTCGGCCTCGGTCGTCTTGAGGAAGGCTGGCGCGACTACGAATACCGCCTGCGCCTGCCCAGCGCCCCCGGTCCGGTCGCCCTGCCGATGTGGGACGGACGCACGCCGTGTCGCCTGCTTGTCCGGCGCGAACAGGGGCTGGGCGACGAGATACTGTTTGCGAGCTGCGTCGACTTGCTGGAACAGGGGAAGGTCGACAAGTACCTGTTGGAATGTGACGCAAGGCTGGCGCCGCTGTTCCGGCGATCCTTCCCCGAGGCGCGCATCCAGCCGGTGCGCCGTCCAGCCCAGGGCGAGAAGGAGCCGGTGTCGGAGAAGGGCGACGCCGAGGCCTGGATCGCCGCCGGCAGCCTGCCGCGCCTGTTCCGCCCGACCCTGGGCTCGTTTCCCGCGCGGCGCGCCTATCTGAGGGCCGATCCGACGGCGGCCAAGCGCTGGCGCGGCTGGCTCGACGGGCTGGGGCGGACGCGCAAGGTCGGGGTCTGCTGGCGCAGCAGCCAGGCCGGCGGCGCGCGCGACCTGCGCTATGCGCGGGTCGGGGATTTGCTGCCGCTGTTCGCGCTCACGGCCCTGCGCTGCGTATCGCTGCAACTCAACCTCGACGACGCCGAGCGCGCGATGACGGGAGGTGCGCTGGCCGAGCCGCCGGGCCTGGACCTGCGCGACGATATCGACGGCGTGGCGGCGCTGATCGCCGGGCTCGACCTGGTGGTCACGGTCGATTCCTGGATCCTGTCGCTGGCCGGGGCGCTGGGCGTCGAGACGTGGTTCCTGGCGGCGCAGCGCGACTGGGCCAGCTTGGGCACCGACCGCGTTCCCTGGCTGCCCGCGGTTTCGCTGCGCCACGTGCCCGGCGGCGACTGGGCGGCGGCGATGCAGCGCGTCGCGGACGAACTGGCGCGAAAGTAGCGATCCCTTAACCAACCCCCGGCTAGGTTTTTGCAAGACTGCCTGTAACGACGCTTGAAACCGGAGGGGGTTTCATGCCGCGCGAGGATTGGGTCGCGAACACGGTCGAGCGCATCTTCGAGGCCGAGGGGCTGTACCCCACCGGCAAGGTGAAGAGCGTGCTCGACGTCGCCTGCGGCCTTTCGTTGAAGTCGCAGTACATCGACGCGGAGATCCGCGTCGGCGTCGACATCTACCGGCCCTACCTGGAGAAGATCCAGGCGGACGTGCCGTACGTCGCCGTGCTGGCGGACTGCATGGACATCGGCAAGCTGTTCCTGCCGCGGTCGTTCGACCTGGTTCTGCTGCTCGACATCGTCGAGCACCTGGAGAAGCCGCAGTCGCTGAAGCTGATGCAGATGGCCGAGGATATCGCGCGCGTCGCGGTGATCGTCGAGACGCCCAAGGGCTACGTGCCGCAGAACATCGACATCTGGGGCCATGGCGGCCACGAATTCCAGACCCATCGCTGCGGCTGGGAGCCCGAGGAGCTGAAGGCGCGCGGCTACCAATGCATCCTGCGCGACTACCGCATGAGCGCGGTCAGGCGCCACACCGAGATCGAGGTCGCGCCCGACATCCAGATGATCGACGCGATCAAGCGGCTGGACGCGTGAGGCGATGACGAAGCCGGATTTTCCCATCCTTCGAGACGGCTGCTGCGCAGCCTCCTCAGGATGAGGAAATCCGAAAGCATCAAGCCGCCTCACCCTGAGGAGCGCCCGTAAGGGCGCGTCTCGAAGGGCGAGGCGGCGCTAGCAAAGGGACCTTCGACGATGCGTATCCTGGTAACCGGCGGATTGGGCACGGTGGGCAAGGTGCTGGTGTGGGAGCTGCGCCGGCGCGGCCACGAGGTGTGGCTGTCGGACCGCTCGCACCACCACGACGCGCTGTACCGCCGCTGCGACGTCGCCAGCTTCGCGCAGTTCCAGCGCCTGTTCGACAACGGGCCGTTCGACGTGGTCTACCACCTGGCCGCCGAGTTCGGCCGCTGGAACGGCGAGGACTTCTACGACTCGCTGTGGAACACCAACGTCGTCGGCACCAAGAACGCGATCCGCCTGCAGCAGAAGCACGGCTTCCGCATGGTGTTCTTCTCGTCCTCCGAGGTCTACGGCGACTACGACGGCGTGATGTCCGAGGACGTCATGGAGAAGCACGAGATCCGCCAGATGAACGACTACGCCATGACCAAGTGGGTCGGCGAGCAGCAGATCATGAACGCCGCCGACATGCACGGGCTCGAGACGGTGCGCGTGCGCCTGTTCAACACCTACGGGCCGGGCGAGTACTACAGCCCCTATCGCAGCGCGGTATGCAAGTTCATCTACCACGCGATGTTCGGCCTGCCCTACACGGTCTACCTGGGGCACCACCGCACCTCGACCTACGTGACGGACATCGCGCGGACATTGTCGAACATCGCCGAGAACTTCAAGCCGGGCGAGGTCTACAACATCGGCGGCACCGAGTACCACGACATGAAGGAGGTCTCGGACATCATCCTCAACCACGTGGGGCGCGAGGATTCGTTCGTGACCTATGTCGAGGGCGAGCCGTTCACGACCAAGGACAAGAAGGTCGACGTGTCGAAGGCGATCCGCGACCTCGACCACAAATGCGCCGTGCCGATGTCCGAGGGCCTGCCGCGCACGATCGACTGGATGCGCTCGACCTACGGCCAGCACCGCCCGAACTACATCGGCGTGGACGAGCTGGAGCGGTTCCTCTAGGGCGCGGCCCGCTCCGCCATAGCCGGCGTCCCGAGGGTCTCGCGTCCGCTATGGGTTTGCTTCGCCTCTATCTGGCCTTGTGCGTCGTGCAGGCGCATGCGGGATCGATTCCCGGATTCGAGCATATCGGCCTGTTCAGCGGCCGGACATCGGTCCGGCTGTTCTTCGTGATATCCGGCTTCTACATGGCGATGGTGCTGAACACGAAGTACCGCCGGGCGGACGACACGCTGCTGTTCTACTGGAACCGCGCGATGCGGCTGATGCCGACCTACTGGATCGTCGCCGCCGCCACGGTGGCCCTGTTCGTGCTGCTCGATCGCGCCCTGCTGGCCGAGCGCACGGTTTCCCTCGGCGCGTGGTGGGCCGATTTCGCGCGGCTCACCCCTGCCAGCCAGGCCGGCATCGTCCTGGCGAACCTGTTCGGGATCGGGCAGGACTGGCTCTATCTGGCGAGCTTCGATGCCGACGGCGCGCGATGGGCGCCGTTCCAGACCGAGCTCGGCCACAACGGCATCAACTATCTCCTGATACCGCCGTTCTTCACGGTCGCGCTGGAAATCTACTTCTACCTGATGGCGCCGTTCACGCTGCGCGCGGGATGGGCCCGGCCGGCGGCGATCTGCGCGGCCGGGCTGGGGTACCATCTGCTGCTCATCGCGCCGGGCATCTGGGGGTTGCCGCTCGGCTATCACCTGTTTCCGTCGACGCTCTTTTTCTTCTACCTCGGCGGAAGCGGCTACCACCTCCTCGCGCTCGTCCGGGCGAAGGACCGGCCGGGCTGCAGCGCGGCCACCGGATTCTGGCTCGTTCTCATCGGCATCGGCGCCGCGATCTACCACGTCCACGGCTTGCCGATCTTCCTCGGCTGCACGCTGTTCGCGCTCGCCGTGCCCGTGCTCTTCGCCTGGACGTCGAAGGTCGCCGTGGACCGCCTGGCGGGCGAACTATCCTACGCGATCTATGTCGTCCACTTCCCGGTGATGAATTTCTTCGTCTACCGGTTCGAAGACCACCAGGTCGGCGCGGCGACGGCGATCGCCAGCATCGGACTGGCCGTGCTGCTGTTCGTCTTCGTCGAGCGGCCGATCGACGCCTGGCGCCAGCGACGGTACGACTCGGTGCGCAACGCGCCGGGTCTCGCGAGATCGGCGCCGCAAGCCGGGGCCATGTCATAGAGAACTGACCGTTTGCCACGACCCCCGGTCTGATGCAGCTTGGGAAAACCGCTGCAACTCCCGAGCAAGCTTTACCCCCGATGGACCCGCGCGCCGCGCTGAAGAGCGTCTTCGGTTTCGACGATTTCCGGCCCGGACAGCAGGCCGTGGTCGAGGCTTTATTGGCCAAACGCAACGTGTTGGCGATCATGCCGACGGGCGCCGGCAAGAGCCTGTGCTTCCAGCTGCCGGCGCTCCTCGCGCCCGGATTGACCGTCGTCGTGTCGCCGCTGATCGCGCTGATGGCGAATCAGGTGGCCATCCTGAACGCGATGGGGGTCGCGGCCGGCACGATCAACTCGGGCCACGACCGCGCGGCCAATGTCGCCACCTGGCGCCGCGCCCAGGCCGGCGAGATCAAGCTTCTCTACATGTCGCCCGAGCGCCTGCTGGACGAGCGCATGATCGCCGCCTTGAAGCGCCTGGAGATCGCGCATTTCGTGATCGACGAGGTGCATTGCGTCAGCCAATGGGGCCACGACTTCCGTCCGGAGTACATGCAGCTCGCGCAGTTGCGCGAGCTGTTCCCGGGCGTGCCTGTCGCGGGCTTCACCGCCACGGCGGACAAGCAGACCCGCGCCGACATCCAGCAGCGCATCTTCGCGGGCAGCGCCGAGATATTCGCGCTCGGCTTCGACCGGCCGAACATCCAGATCGCCGTGGAGGACAAGAACCAGCCGACCAAGCGCCTGCTGGAGCTGATGGCGGAGCACAAGGGCGAGCAGGGGATCGTCTACTGCCTGTCGCGCAAATCGGTCGACCGCCTGGCCGCGACGCTCGACGAGCACGGCTTTCCCGCCTTGCCCTACCACGCCGGGCTGGATGCCGAGGTGCGGCGGCAGAATCTCGACCGCTTCCTGACCGATCCCACGGTCACGATGGTCGCCACCATCGCCTTCGGCATGGGCATCGACAAGCCGGACATCCGCTTCGTGTTCCACACCGACCTGCCGTCCAACATCGAGGCCTACTACCAGGAGATCGGGCGGGCGGGGCGCGACGGCAAGCCGGCGCGCGCCGTGCTGCTCTATGGCTTCGAGGACATCCGCATCCGCCGCGCGATGATCGACGATTCGAACGCGCCCGACGAGCAGAAGCGCATCGAGCATCGCCGCCTCGACGCGCTGCTGGCCTATTGCGAGGCGTCGTCCTGCCGCCGCCAGGTGCTGCTCGGCTATTTCGGCGAGACGCACGGGCCTTGCGGCAATTGCGACCAGTGCCTGTCGCCCAGCCCGACGGCGGACGCGACCGACCTGGCGCGCGCGGCGCTGGAGACGATCGTCGCCACCGGCCAGATGTACGGCCAGGCGCATATCGTCGACATACTTGTGGGGCGCGACACCGACAAGATCAGGTCGGCCGGACACGGCGCGCTCGCCACCTACGGCGCCGGCAAGGCCCGCGACGCGTCGTTCTGGCGCTCGCTGCTGCGCCAGCTCTACGCCGCCAATGCCGTGGCCGTGGACATCGCGGGCTATGGCGCGGTCAAGCTGACCGAGCGCGGCTGGCGCATCTTCCGCGAGGGCGAGCGGGTCATGCTGCGGCTGGAATCGGCCAGGCGCCCGTCGGCGTCGCGCCGCGCCCAGCGCGTGGCGGCCGCCGTGGCCGACGGCGTCGACGCGGAGCTGCTGGCGCGGCTCAAGCGGCTGCGCGTCGAACTGGCGCGGCAGCGCTCGGTGCCGGCCTATGTCGTATTCTCGGACAAGAGCCTCAGCGACATGGCGCTCGTCAAGCCGCGCGACCGCACCCAGTTCGCCACCGTCTACGGCGTGGGCCAGAAGAAGCTGGCGGAGTTTTCCGACGTGTTCCTGCGCGCGATCCGCGAGCATGAACAGGCCCAGGCGGCGGATTAGCTGCGCACAGCCTCTTCAAGATACGCCGCAACCGCCCTCACGCTGTCGTCCGTCTCGTAGAGCAGGTCGCGCCGCTCGGCGATGCGGCGGCGCAGGGTCGCGCGATAGTCGGGGTTGGTCGCCGTGCGCACCGCCATCTCGACATAGGCTTTGGCATCGGGCGGGATCAGGTCCGGCAGGCCCATCTTGCGATACATGCCGGCGGAAATGCGGCCGCGCAGGAACTCGCTTTCCAGGGTGACGACCACCGCATCCTGGTGGAACGCCTCGTAGGTGCTGTTGCCGCCGCCGAACACCGGCGTGTCCAGCACGACGTCGGCGACGCGGCACAGGCTGAGGTATTGCTCCAGCGGCATCGGCGGCAGGAAGCGGACCTGGCGGTCCACGTCGATCCCGACGCGCCGGAATCGCGCGGCCAGTCGCTCGGCCCAGGCCGGCGTCGCCCCTTCCAGCAGCACGAGCAGCGCCTTGTCGTCCTGCGCCAGAATTTCGGCCAGCATCGGGTCGAAGCCGGGATGGAACTTGAACAGGGTCTGCGGGCAGGCGTAGAGCCGTCCGTCCTCGGCGAGGCCGAAATGCGCGCGCTCGAAGCGCAGCCGGGCCTGCGGGGCGAAGGGGCGGGCGGGCAGGGCGTCGAGCCGCACCAGGCGCTCGCCGTAGCTCGCCTCCGCACCGGGCGGTTCCAGCCACGCGCTCGCCAGGAACGCGTCGATCGTGTCGATGCCGGTGGTCTCGGGATGGCCCCAGGTCGTCACCTGCAGCGGTGCCAGGCGCGCGAAGCCCAGCATGTAGGTCACCGCTTCCATGCCGATCTCGGGATAGAAGAGCACGTCCTGCGCGGCGTCGGCGAGGACGGCGCGCGCCTCCCACAGGCTCGACGGCAGCATGACGAAGGCGTCGGCCGCCTCGCGCCAGCGCTGGGTCATCGCGTCCGTCTTGCCGGGCACGGCGAAGACCGTCACCTCGAAGCGGTCGCGCGGCAGCTTCTGCGCCAGGCCCAGGTTCAGCTTGGCGATCGTGTGCTCGTGAAAGAACGCGGAGACGATGCCCAGGCGGATGCGCTTGCCGGCCGGCCTGCGCCGGCCGCGGCAATGCGGCGCGGTGAAGTCGAGCGCCGGGCAGGCGCGCCGGTACAGACGGGCCAGGTCCGTGCGCAAGGCGCGGTCGTCGAGCCCATGATACGCCAGCAGGAACAGCGAGCGCGCGAAGCCCGCCGCCGGATCGTCGAGCCGGGGCGGATCGTCGGCTAGCGCGCGAACGTTGCGCCCGAAACGGGCGCGCCACTCCGCGATGTGGTCGGTAGACTCCGGGATCGGCGGCAGCAGGGTCGCGGACTGCAACTCCAGCGCCGCGTCGCGCTGGCGGCAGAGATGGGTCGCGAAGACCGCGCGGGCCCGTTCGGGCTCGCCCAGTTCCTGGTGGATGTAGAAGCACTGGCGCGCGGCGTTCTGTGCCCGCGGCTCCAGCGCGATCGCGCGCTGCAGCAGCGGCAGGGCTTGCCGGTAGCGCCGGCCGCGATAGAGCGCACCGCCGAGGTCGGACAGGATCGTCGGCTGCTGCGGGTTCTGCACCGCCGCGCGCTGCAGCAGCGTGGTCGCCTCGGCGATCTCCTCGTCCGTGCCGGCCAGGGCGTGCAGTCCGCGCAGCGCGATCACCTGTCCCGGGTCCGCCGCCACGGCGCGGCGGTATTGCGCCCGGGCGCGCCCGGCCTCGCCCAGCACCTGGTGCAGCATGCCCAGCGCCGCGATGCGCGCCGGCTCCGGCGAGGCGGCCAGCAGCATGACCGCTTCCTTCAGCGCCAGCGGATCGGCGAACACGGCGCCCAGCGCGCTGTTGGCCTCGACGTCGTCCGGCCGTTCGGCCAGGACGGCGCAGCAGCGCACGACCAGGAGGTCGGGCTGGTCGATGGACAGGGCGGCGAGGTTGACCATGGCGGCTGCGGCGCCCTAGGCGGCGCAGGCCATGCGATGGTCGGCCACGGCGGCCAGGATCGCGTCGACCCGCGCGAGCCAGCTATGCTCGGCCGCCGTGCGCCGCCGGCCGGCCCCGGCCATGGCGTCGATCGCGTCGCGGTCGTTCAGCAGCTCCGCCACGTCCTCGGCCAGGCCGCGCGGCGGCAGGTCGAATACGGCGATCTCCTCGCCCTCGCGGTAGTGGCGCTCGACCCACCCGTTGCGGTCGGTCAGGCACACCGCGCCCGCCATCATCGAATAGAACATGCGGTCGTGCGGCGCGGCCGTGACGCAGGGCAGCACGTTCAGCACGATCGTGCTGCGCGCCATCAGCGCCTGCGTCTCGCGGAAGCCGAGCGGCGCGTGGAACTGCGCGGCGCCGCTGGCGCTGCGCGCATGGTCCCAGCCCTGGCCATAGACGTGGATCGGCAGGCCGGCCAGCGCGTCCACCACCTCGACCCGGCGCGCCACGCGCAACTGGTTGTCGAGCATGCTGAACACGGTCGCCAGCCAGTCGGCGCGCCAGTCGAGCGGCGCGGCACCGTACAGGCGCAGCACCTGGCGGATGATCTCGTGCAGCGGCCGCGACTTGTCGTAGAGCGCCAGGTCGTAGCAGGCATCCATCACCTTGCGCTCTTCCGCGGTGGCGCTGGACCAGGGCGGCTCGCGCCCGGTCGAGGCATAGCCGGAGCCGGGGAACAGCACCGCGATTTCGCGGCCGGCGATCGGCGGCGGGTGCGGCGCTTCGTCGATCGGGCCGCCCACCGGCACGACGGCGCGGGTGCCGCCCAGCATCAGGTCCTTCTCGATGAAGCCGCCGTAGGTCTCGTCGTGCAGGCACCAGACCACGTTGGCGGGCGCCGCCAGCAGGCGCTTCAGGTAGGTCATCGGATGGTCGAACAGGTGCGCGACGAAGGGAATGCCCGCGCCGTCGCACCACCGCTTGAGGTCGAGCGTGGTGCCCAGGCCCCAGCCGTTCATGCCATAGAAGAACGCGACGCGCCCCCCGGCGGCCATCAGCGCGGCGCGCTCGCGGCTGGCGGCGTCGAGCCCGTCCACCTCGACGACGGTCAGTCCGCGCCGGCGGAACGCCGCGGCGATATCCGTCGTAAGCTCGCGCATCGTGTCGTACTGGCTCTGGCCCTTCACCAGGACCACGGTATCCCTGCCGTTCGTCATGGCATCCCTGACGCTGTCCCCATGGGAATTGCTTGCTTTTTAAGTATTACTTTGGTATCTTAAGAATACATTAAGCAGGATTTGCGTTTACTGATAATTAACTATAGTTTTTATTGGGTAATATTTGCCGGTGACGGGCAAGAATTGCCGGGGGGACCGGCAGGAATTGCCGGTCGACGCGCGGCGCGAAGACAGGCGCAGCGCGGAAAACCGCCATCCCTTTCGCAGGTTCCCCCACGGCACGGCGCTTGCTTTCCTTTAGGGCGCGGAAGCGTGTCGCCAGAAGGCGGCACGGTTTCCGTCGCGTCGGTTCATCCTGCGTCTCAGAACGAGCCAGGAGGTCGGCGCGGCTAGCGCAGGCACGCAGAACACGTGCCTTAGGATCCTAGAAAAGGAGCTTCTTTATGGCTGATAACGTCACGTTGGGCGCTGCTTCGCGCACCAATCTTCTGTCTTTGCAGAGCACCTCCAGCCTCATCGGCCGTACCCAGAGCCGCCTGTCGACCGGATTGAAGGTCGCCAGCGCGCTCGATGACGCGTCCGCGTTCTTCACCGCGCAGGCGCTGAGCAACCGCGCGAGCGACCTGTCGTCCGTGAAGGACAAGGTCGACCAGGCGATCAGCACGGTGACCAACGCCGTGCAGGCCCTCGACTCGGCGATCAGCATCGTCCAGCAGATCAAGGGTCTTGCGGAATCGGCCAAGAGCGCGACCACGGCCACCGAGCGTTCAAGCCTGGGCAACCAGGCCGAAAAGCTGGCGGCGCAGCTCGACAACCTGATCAACGACTCGAGCTACAACGGCGTGAACCTGCTGAAGGCCACGCCGGACAACCTGCAGGTCAACTTCAACGAAGATT
>JADLEG010000231.1 GCA_020846275.1 Alphaproteobacteria bacterium | reverse complement strand
CGGTGATGGTCGCGTGCCTGTCGATGGTGGTGATCGGCGGCCGCGCCACGACCGCCGGCGCCATCCTGGGCGCCGTGCTTTTGGTCCACCTGCCGGAAATCCTGCGCGGAATCGGCTCATGGTATCTTGCCGCGTACGGCGCCGCGCTCTTGGCCATGGTCGTGCTCGCCCCCGAGGGCATCGCCGGCCTGATCCAGCGGCTGGCCGGGCGGAACGCCGGCGTGACGCCCGCCCCGTCGCCGCCGGCCGCTCGCGATGCCCCGCGGGCGGCACCCCGCGCGCCGTCGGGCGGAGCGATCCTGTCGCTGCGCAAGGTCACGCGGCGATTCGGCGGGGTCGTTGCGCTCGATGGTATCGACCTGGACATCGCGGCGGGCGAGCTGGTCGGCGTCATCGGACCGAACGGATCGGGCAAGACCACTTTGGTCAATGTCGTCGCCGGCTTGTACCCGCCCGATTTCGGCCGGGTCGTGTTCGACGGGAGCGACATTGCCGGGCTGCCGCCGTTTCGCATCGCGCGCGCGGGGATCGGCCGCGGCTTCCAGACGCCGCGCCTGATCGAGACGCTGACCGTCGGCGAGAACGTCGCGATTGCTGCTGCGGTCGCCGGGGAGTCTGCGCTTGCGCTCGCCGCGGGCCTGCTGCGGCGGTTGCGGCTGCGCGCGGTCGAGGGCGCGCTGCTCCAGAGCCTGCCCGGCGGGGTGCGGCGGCGGGTGGAGATCGCGCGCGCGATGGTGGCGCGTCCCCGGCTGCTGCTGCTCGACGAGCCTGCCGCCGGGCTGACCCCGGCCGAGCAGGACGAGCTGCGAGAGATGCTCGGCGTGCTGAACCGCGAGGGCGTCGGCATCGTCGTCATCGAGCATTCCGTCGCCTTTCTCAGCCGGCTGGTTCCCCGGCTCGTGTGCCTGGTCGAGGGCCGTATCGTCGCGGACGGGACGTCGGAGGCGGTGACGCGCGACCCGCGGGTGATCGCCGCCTATCTCGGCAAGCCGATGGCGGCGCGGCCGTGAGCATCCTCGAACTTCGCGAGGTCCGGCTTCGCGACACCCGCGGCAACCGGATCGGCTTCCAGGTGGGGAAGGGCGAGATCGTGACGCTGCTCGGCGCCAACGGCGCCGGCAAGACCTCGGTGATGCGCGCGATCATCGGCGAACTCTCCCCGGCGTCCGGCTCGATCCGTCTGGACGGAAGCGACCTCGCCGCCCTGGCGCCGCACCGGCGGGCGCGCGCGGGCATCGGCTACTGCCCGGCGGGGCGGCGCGTGTTCGCCGGCATGAGCGTCACCGAAAACCTTCAGGTCGCGAGTTTCGCCGACGTCAAGGAGCGGATGCGCCGGATCGACGAAGCGATGGCGCTGTTTCCCCAGCTGCAGACCTACGCAAGGACCGCCGCATGGCGCTTGTCGGGCGGCCAGCAGCAGATGCTCGCGATCGCCCGCGCGCTGATGGCCGGCCCGCGCCTGCTGCTGCTCGACGAGCCGTCGCTCGGCCTGGCGCCGATCCTCGTGGCCGAGCTGCTGGCGAAGCTGCGCCAGGTCGCGGCCGCCGGCACGGCGGTGCTTCTGGCCGAGCAGAATATCGGCGCGGCGCTCAATGTCGCCGACCGCGCCGTGCTGCTGGCCGAGGGGGCGCAGGTGGCCGAAGGCTTCGCCGCCGAGATGGCGCGCCGGCCCGACCTCGCCGCGCTGGCGATGGGGTTCGCGTAAGCGGCCACGCCCAAATTGACTTTCGGCCGTGCTGTGATAGAGCGGTCAGCGCTTGCACGAAGCAGTCAGGCTTTCCTGGGGCGCCACCTTGATGGGCATCGAAGAACCCAGCTTTCTCGACGCCTTGTTCGCTCCCGCCCATGCCTTCGCTTCCCCGCTCGAATTTCGCGCCGCCCTGACGGCGCATCGTCTCGTCGTCGGCGTGGTCGGCTTTTGCGCCCTGGTCGCGCTGCAAATCGGGCGGGGCCGGTTCGCCGCGGCGCTCTCGCTTTGCGCGACGCTGTACGCGGCGCTGGCGTCGGCGGCCTATGCAGGGCCTTCCCGCGTCGGCGCCGCGGTCGCGATCGCGACGGCGGCCGGCTTGGCGACATGCCTCGCCGCCATGACGCGGGACGGCATGGCAAGGCGGATTGCGCTCGCCGGCCTTGTCGTCGTGGGCTGCCTCGCGGGGACGAACTTCCTCAATTTCCACGACTGGCCCTTGGGCGGACGTGCCGCTCGCGACGGCGAGGCGTTCGGTCCGATCCACTACAACGACCAGTTCCACTACTACCTTGCCGCAAAGTATTTCAAGGAACTCTCCTACGACGGGATCTACGCCTGCACGGTGCAGGCCGCCGGCGACCAGCCTTCCAACCTTGCCCGGCCCGCGCGGGACCTGCGAACCAACAGCATCGTCACGGTCGGCGAGCTGGCCCGGTCCTGGCCCTGCCGCGAGCGCTTCTCGCCCGAGCGCTGGCGGGCGTTCACGAAGGACGCCGCATTCTTTCGCGGCGCCGACGAGCACGCGCGCCTGCGCTACCTGACGGATTTTGGGTACAACGCAACCCCGCTGCAGACCGCGATGAATGCCCTGATCGTCGCCCGGACCGAGGCGGGTACGGCAACGCTCGGCATGCTTGCGCTGATCGATGTCGCGCTGTTTGCCCTCTGCATCGTCCTGATCGCCCGGACCTTCGGGCCACGCGCCGGCGCCCTGGCGGCGCTCGCGTGGGGCGTCAGTGTTCTGTGGGTGTACGACCATGTCGGCCTGCCCGGTTCGTTCGGCCGGCTGTGGTGGGTCGCCGCGGTGGTCGCCGCGACATGCCTCGTGCATCGCGAGCGTCCGCTATGGGCCGGAGCCGCGCTGGGAAGCGCGGTGCTGCTCCGGGTCTTGCCCGGCGCGTTCCTGGTCGGTCCCTTCGCGATGGCGTGCTGGGGCCTGGTCCGCGCCCGGCGATGGGATCCGTTTCTTTTCAAGCTTCTGGGCGGCGCTGCCCTGGCGGGGGCGCTGCTGTTCCTGGCGACAGTCGCGACGGTCGGCTTCGAGCCGCACGTCGCTTTCCTCGCCAATGCCGCCAAGCATGCATCGGGCAGGCTCAGCAATTTCATCGGCCTGCCGGCGCTGACGGCGTATTCCTATGGGCCTGTCTGGGCGGCGCTTGGCGTCGGGCTGATCGTCCTTGCAGCCTTGCTCGGCCGGTATGCGGACGCGACGTCGCGGTTCGTGCTGATGGGGCTGATCGCGCTCTTCGGCCTGACCAGCACGACGAACTACGACTACGTGGTGCTGGTCCTGCTGGCGCCGCTGGCCGTGACGCGGCCGGGGGGATCGGCCGTTGCGGACATCGCGGTGTTCGGCGCCGGCATCCTGGCAGGCAATACCGCCTTCATGGCCGCGCCCGGGGACGAGCGCCTGGTCTACTTCGTCGACGGCTGCATCGTGCTTCTGCTGCTCGTCTGGTTTTCCGCGCGGTTCGTGATGGCGGGGATGTCGTCCGGCCGGCCGGGCCGGATCGAACGGCGCTGAGCGTCGCCGGCAGCGCGCAAGCGTCGCAAAATCCAGTTGTCCACAGGCTAAGCCGGTGATAAATAATGAGGCGTCGGGCGCGCAGGCGGGAACCCTACGCGACGCGATCCGGCCGGATCGCACCCGACGCCTCTGGAGCCGGCCAGGCTCCGCGCACTCGCG
>JADLEG010000230.1 GCA_020846275.1 Alphaproteobacteria bacterium | reverse complement strand
CGCCGCCGCGCCGGCGCGCTTCGGCAAGGAGATCGGCTCGACCCGGCGCGAGCAGAACCGCGACGAGCTGGTGCCCGTGCTCGATCAGCTGCGCCAGCGCGACATCGCCGTCGCGCTGATGTTCTTCGCCGGCGACGAGTACGACCCGGGCGGCACCGGCCTGCGCGCGCGAGAGGTGCTGGCGCGCGGCGGCCCGGCGCGCGTGCTGCTGATCGATGGGGCCCCCGGCGTCACCGGCCATGGCGGCGGCGGCGCGATCAAGTTCAGCACCGGCTTCGGCGACTGCATCCGCGATTTCATCCTGAAGGGCGAGCGCCGCAAGCCCTGCGCGGATTGACGGGCTTGCGGCCGGCGGGCCAAGCTGGCGGTGATGCCGCCTTCCGCCGCCCCCCATGGCACCGACCTCGTCGACCGCCTGCGCCTGATCCGCAGCGAGAATGTCGGGCCGATCACCTTCTTCCAGCTTGTGAAACGCTACGGCACGGCGGGCCGCGCGCTGGAGGCGCTGCCCGAACTGGCGCGGCGCGGCGGGCGCAACGGGGCCTTGCGCATCGCGTCCGCCGACGAGGTCGAGCGCGAGCTGGACGGCGCGCGCCGCATCGGGGCGAAGGCGCTGGAATGGGACGCGCCGGACTACCCGGCGCTGCTGAAGCGCATCGACAATCCGCCGCCGGTCGTCTTCCTGCGCGGCAACCCGGCCGTGCTGGCGCGCAACGCCGTCGCCGTGGTCGGCGCGCGCAACGCATCCGCCAGCGGCCAGCGCTTCGCGCGGCAGATCGCGGGTGAGCTGGCGCAGGCGAACCTGCTGGTCGTGTCCGGTCTCGCGCGCGGCATCGACGGGGCGGCGCACCAGGGCGCGCTGGAGGCCGGGGCGACCGCCGGCGGCACGCTTGCCGTGCTGGCGGGCGGCATCGACCATATCTATCCGCCCGAGCACCAGGGGCTGCACGAGCGCATCCTGGCCTCGGGCGCCGGCGCGGTGCTGGCCGAGCAGCCGCTGGGCTGGGTGGCCCAGGCTCGCGACTTTCCCCGCCGCAACCGGCTGATCGCCGGCACCAGCCTGGGAGTGGTGGTGGTCGAGGCCGCCATCCGATCCGGCTCGCTGATCACCGCTCGCCTAGCGGGCGAACAAGGCCGCGAGGTATTTGCTGTTCCCGGTTCGCCCCTGGATCCGCGCTGCCGCGGCGCCAACGACCTGATCCGCCAGGGCGCCACCTTGACGGAGAGCGCCGCCGACGTGCTGGGCGCCCTGGCCGGGCCGCTTTCCGGCCGCGGGTCCGGGACAATGGATACAGCGCAAGAGCCTGATCAAAAAGGCGATTTTCCTGCTCCGCCGGACGACGCCGCGATCGAGGCGGCACGCAGAATTGTCCTCCGCGCGTTAAGCCCCACCCCGGTCGAGGTTGACGAAATCGTCCGGCAGTGCCAATTGTCCGCCCCCATCGTTCAGGCTGCCCTCCTGGAACTGGAACTGGCCGGCCGTCTCAGCCGCCATCCCGGCGGACGGGTGGCCTTGGAACAGGCTTGAGCGAGCGCCGGGCGCAGGAACGCGGCCCGGCCGGAACCGACGGGAAAGTCTCCATGGACGTCGTCGTCGTCGAATCGCCGGCCAAGGCGAAGACGATCAACAAGTATCTGGGCAACGGGTTTACCGTGCTGGCCAGCTTCGGCCACGTGCGCGACCTGCCGCCCAAGGACGGCAGCGTTCGCCCGGACGAGGACTTCGCGATGGACTGGCAGAGCGAAGCCAAGTCCGAGAAGCGCATCAAGGACATCGCCGACGCGCTGAAGGACGCCAAGCACCTCTATCTGGCGACCGACCCCGACCGCGAGGGCGAGGCGATCTCGTGGCACGTGCGCGAGATGCTGGAGAAGCGCCGGGTGCTGAAAGGCGTCGACGTCAAGCGCGTGGTGTTCAACGAGATCACGCGCTCGGCCGTGCTGGACGCGATGCGCAACCCGCGCGAGCTCGACCGTCCGCTGATCGAGGCCTACCTGGCGCGCCGGGCGCTGGACTACCTGGTCGGCTTCAACCTGTCGCCGGTGCTCTGGCGCAAACTGCCGGGCTCGCGCTCCGCCGGCCGCGTGCAGTCCGTGGCGCTGCGCCTGGTGTGCGAGCGCGAGGCCGAGATCGAGGCCTTCAAGAGCCGCGAGTACTGGTCGATCGACGCCGACTTCCGCAGCCCCGGCGGCCAGGTGCTGACCGCGCGGCTGACGCATCTCGACGGGCGCAAGCTCGACAAGTTCGACCTGCCGACGCAGGCCGCGGCCGAAGACGCGGTGCGCAGGATCGCCGCCGCCCACCCCTATGCGGTGACGCAGGTCGAACGCAAGCAGGTGCGCCGCCACCCGCCCGCCCCCTTCACCACCTCGACCCTGCAGCAGGAAGCCTCGCGCAAGCTCGGCATGGGCGCGACGCAGACCATGCGCACCGCCCAGCGCCTGTACGAGGGTGTCGACATCGAGGGCGAGACCGTCGGCCTCATCACCTACATGCGGACCGACTCGGTGCAGCTCTCGCGCGAGGCGATCGATGCCGCGCGCACGCAGATTACCGCCGACTACGGCCGCGAATACCTGCCCGAGCAGCCGCGCGTCTACAAGAGCACCGCCAAGAACGCGCAGGAGGCGCACGAGGCGATCCGCCCGACCAACTTCAAGCTCCGCCCGCAGGACATCGCCCGGCACCTGGAGCCGGACCAGCGCGGGCTCTACGAGCTGATCTGGAAGCGCGCCATGGCGAGCGAGATGGAGAGCGCCACGCTCGACCAGGTCGCCGTGGACATCGCCAGCGCCGACCGCCAGATCACCTTCCGCGCCAACGGGTCGGTGATCCTGTTCGACGGGTTCCTGCGCCTCTATCACGAGGACGAGGACGATCCCTCGGAAGGCGAGGAAAGCGAGCGCCGCCTGCCCCAGGTCAACGAGGGCGATGCGATGGCGCGCGAAGCGACGCGGCCGGAGCAGCACTTCACCCAGCCGCCGCCGCGCTACACCGAGGCGAGCCTGGTGAAGCGCCTGGAGGAGCTGGGGATCGGCCGGCCCTCGACCTATGCCAGCATCATGCAGGTGCTGCAGGACCGCAGCTACGTCCGGCTGGAGAAGCGTCGGTTCATTCCCGAGGACCGTGGCCGGCTGGTGACCGCCTTCCTGGAGAGCTTCTTCGAGCGCTACGTCGAATACGGCTTCACCGCCGCGCTGGAGGAGAAGCTCGACGACATCTCGGGCGATCGCGTCGACTGGAAGGCGGTGTTGCGCGATTTCTGGCGGGATTTCTCGACCGCCGTCGCCGGCACCAAGGACCTGAAGATCCGCGACGTGCTGGACAAGCTGGACGAGGAGCTGGGACCGCATTTCTTCCCCGAGCGCGCGGACGGCAGCAACCCGCGCGTCTGTCCCGCCTGCGGCACGGGGCGGCTGGGGCTGAAGCTCGGCCGGCACGGCGCCTTCATCGGCTGCGCCAACTACCCGGACTGCAAGTTCACCCGCCCGCTGGCGGTGATGGACGGCAGCGGCGAGGCCGGCGGGCTGATCGACAAGCGCGAACTGGGCCAGGATCCGGCGACCGCCAAGCCGGTCAGCCTGCGCCAGGGCCCCTACGGCCCCTATGTCCAGCTCGGCGAGGCCGATCCCGACAAGAAGGACGAGAAGCCCAAGCGCGTCTCGCTGCCCAAGGGCATGCCGCCGGACGAGGTGACGCTGGAGCGCGCCGTGGCGCTGCTCGGCCTGCCGCGCGTGGTCGGCAGGCATCCCGAGTCGCACGAGGACATTCTGGCCGGCATCGGGCGCTTCGGCCCCTACTTGAAGCACCAGGGCATCTTCAAGTCGATCCCGAAGGACGAGGACGTGCTGACGATCGGGCTGAACCGCGCGGTCGACCTGCTCGCCACCGCCGGCAAGGGCCGCCAGCGCCCGCCGGGCCGCGAGATCGGCAAGCACCCCGCCGACCAGGCGACGGTCACGGTCCACCAGGGCAAGTACGGCCCCTATGTCGCGCACGGCAAGATCTACGCCTCGCTGCCGCGCGACATGGACGAGAAGGACGTGACGCTGGACCAGGCCGTGGCCCTGCTCGCCGCCCGGGTGGCGAAGAAGCCGGGCAAGGCCGCGCCCAAGCGTGGCGCGAAAGCGAAACCGGCGGAAACCGAGGCGGCCGCGACGCCGGGCCCGGCCAAGAAGCCCGCCGCGAAAAAAGCCGCGCCCAAAGCGGCGGCCCGGCCTGATGCCAAGCCCGCTCCCAAGCCGGCGGCGAAGGCCGCGGCGAAGCCCGCGCGCAAGCGTCGCGCCGCCGGCGCGTGAGCGGATCGCGCAAGCCGCCGGCGCCGCTGCCGACGAAGCAGCAAATCCTCGACTTCATTCGCGACAGCAAGACCTCCGTGGGCCGGCGCGAGATCGCGCGCGCCTTCCAGGTCAAGGGCGGCGACCGCACCCTGCTCAACGCGATGCTGAAGGAGCTGAAGGCCGACGGCCAGATCGAATCCGGCAACCGCCGCGAGAAGGGCGGCGCCCGAAAGATGGCCAAGCCCGGATCGCTGCCCGCCGTGGCGGTGCTGGAGGCGATCGGCCCCGATCCCGACGGCGAACTCCTGGCGCGGCCGGTGATGTGGCACGGCGCGGGCGACCCGCCGCGCATCTATGTGGCGCCCGAGCATGGGCATGCCGCGCTCGGGCGCGGCGACCGGGTGCTGGCGCGGCTGGCGCGGATCGAGGAGAGCGTCTACGAAGCGCGCGTCATCCGCCGGGTCGGCGTCGGCGCCCAGCGCATCGTCGGCGTGTTCGCGCGCGCGGCCAAGGGCGAGCGCGCGGGCGGCCGCATCCGCCCGACCGACCGCCGCAACAAGTCCGAGTACCAGGTGCCGTCGGATGGCACGATGGACGCGCGCGAAGGCGAGCTGGTGCTGGCCGAGGCCCTGCCGGGCCGGCGGCACGGCCTGCCGGAGGCGAGGGTGGTCGAACGCGTCGGGCGCATCGACGAGCCGCGCGCCTATTCGCTGATCGCGATCCACACCCACGACATCCCGGTCGACTTTCCCGCCGAGGCGCTGACGGAGGCCGAGCGCGCGCTGCCCGTATCGCTGGGCCAGCGCACCGACCTGCGCCCGGTCCCGCTGGTCACGATCGACGGCGCCGATGCGCGCGACTTCGACGACGCGGTGTGGGCCGAGCCCGACCCCGACCCGGCCAACCGCGGCGGCTGGCACGCGGTGGTCGCCATCGCCGACGTCGCCTGGTACGTGCGGGCGCACGGGGCCCTCGACCGCGCGGCGCGCAAGCGCGGCAACTCGGTCTATTTCCCCGACCGCGTCGTGCCGATGCTGCCGGAGAAGCTGTCGAACGACCTGTGCAGCCTCCGGCCCGACGAGGACCGCGCCTGCATGGCGGTGCATCTGTGGTTCGACGCCGGCGGCGTCAAGCGCGGCCACCGCTTCGTCCGCGGCCTGATGCGCTCGACGGCGCGGCTGACCTACGAGCAGGTCCAGGGCGCGATGGAAGGCCGGACCGACTCCACCACCGACCCGCTGGTCGACCGCGTGATCCGGCCGCTCTACGGCGTGTTCACGGCGCTGCTCGGCGAGCGCGAGCGCCGCGGCACGCTCGACCTCGACGTGCCGGAGCGCAAGGCGGTGCTGGGCGAGGACGGGCGCGTCGTGTCGATCGAGCGCCGCCAGCGCCTGGACAGCCACCGCGTGATCGAGGAGTTGATGATCGCGGCCAACGTCGCCGCCGCCGAGACGCTGGAACGCGTGCGCCAGCCCTGCATGTACCGCGTGCACGACGCGCCGACGCCGGAGAAGGCCGAGGCGGTGCGCGGCTTCCTCGAAGGGCTCGGCTACCGCCTGGCCAAGGGACAGGTGCTGAAGCCGATCCAGTTCACCCAGCTCCTGGCCCAGGCCAAGGGCCGGCCCGAGGAGCAGCTGGTGCACGAGATCGTGCTGCGCTCGCAGGCCCTTGCGGTCTACAGCCCCGACAACATCGGGCATTTCGGCCTGGCGCTGCGGCGCTACGCGCATTTCACCTCGCCGATCCGGCGCTACGCCGACCTGCTGGTCCATCGCGGCCTGATCGCCGGCCTCGGCCTGGGCGAGGGCGGGCTCAATCCGGCGGCGCCGGAGGATTTCACCGCGCTGGCCGAGGATATCTCGCGCTCGGAGCGCCGCGCCGTGTCGGCCGAGCGCGACGCCGCCGACCGCTATGTCGCGAGCTTCCTGGCCGGGCGCGTGGGCGAGAGCTTCGCCGGGCGGATCAACGGGGTCACGCGCTTTGGCCTTTTTGTCACGCTCAACGAGACCGGCGCCGACGGGCTGGTGCCGATCTCGACCCTGCCGCGCGATTTCTACGACCACGACGAGCGCGGCCATCGCCTGGTCGGCCGGTCGCACGGCCGCGAATACCGGCTGGGCGAGAAGGTCGAGGTGCGGCTGCGCGAGGCGGACACCACCACCGGCGGGATGTTGTTCGAGCTGCTGGAGGGCGAGGAGGCGGCCGGCGCGACGCTTCCCCCCCGCGGCCCCGCCCGGCCGCGGGGCGGACAGCCCGGCGGCTTCAAGCGGGGCCGGCCGGGTGCGGCCAAGAAAGGCGGGGGCAAGCAGGGCGGCCGCCAGGCGCGCCGCCGGCGGTAGGCGGGTCCGCCCGCCGCGCATGGCCCGCGACCTTTACAGCGCGGATCAGGGGCGCTAACTATTTGACACAATGAGCAAGGATGTCGATCAGTTCCGACCCACACCGCGTGGTGACGGGGTCGGCACGGGTGGGATTCGCTGGATTTCCAGCCTGTTACGTGGCCTGCGGCAGACCTGCCCGCGCTGCGGCGACGGCCGGCTGTTCGGCGCCTATATCACGATGAAACGGAGTTGTAACGGCTGCGGCCTAGAGTACGCGCCGTACCGGGCCGATGACGCCCCGGCCTATTTCACCATCTTCGCGGTCGGCCACATCATCGTGCCGTCGATGCTGATCCTGGAACAGACCTTGCATCCCGCAACCTGGGTACATATGGCACTTTGGATGCCGCTGACGTTGGGGCTGGCGTTGGTGCTGTTGCCCCGGATCAAGGGAGCCGTGATCGGCGTGCAATGGGCATTGAACATGAAGAGCGAGGCCGTATGACGCTGGCCCGTCATCTGACCCGTGGCCTGGCCGTCGCGGCCGTGGGCCTGCTGCTGGCGGCGCCGGCCGCCGCCCAGGGCGACAGCAGCTTCGCCCAGGACGCGGCGCGCAAGGTTTTCGCGACCGGGCTCGACAACCTGGCCTCGGTCTATATCCGCAAGGTGAACCTGGGCGATTTCGCCGTCGACAGCCTGAAGGGCCTGGCCACGATCGATCCGTCCTTCGCGATCGACCGGCGCAACGGGCGTGTCAACCTGTCGGTCGCCAACGCCGCGGTCGCCGACTTCACCGCGCCCAGCGAGGACAGCGCCAACGGCTGGGCCGAGCTGATGGCGCGCGTGGTCGCCGCGGCGCGCACCCATTCCTACCCGATCAATGCCGAGAGCACCGAGAAGCTCTACCAGGCCGTGTTCGACGCCGGCATGACGATCCTGGACAAGTACTCGCGCTATGCCGGCGCCGACACCGCGCGCGAGAACCGCGCCGCGCGCGAGGGTTTCGGCGGCATCGGCATCCGGCTCGACAACGACAACGGCGCCATCCTGGTGCAATCCGTGCTGCCCAACACCCCGGCCGAGAAGGCGGGGCTCAAGGCCAACGACAAGATCATCCGCGTCGCCAGCCGCCCGACCAGCGGCATGGAGCTGAAGGACGTGGTCGCGCTGATGCGCGGCAAGGTCGGGGCGTCGATCCTGCTGGAAGTCGAGCGCGACGGCACCTCGCAGCCGATGAAGTTCGACATCAAGCGCGCGCTGATCGTGCCGCCGACGGTGACCATGGCCAAGACCGACGACGTGGCCGAGATCAAGATCACCAGCTTCAACCACGACACCGGCATCAGCCTGTCGGGCATCCTGGACGGGCTGCGCAACGGCAAGAACGGCAAGGTCGCGGGCATCGTGCTGGACCTGCGCAACAACCCGGGCGGGCTTTTGGACCAGGCGGTGGTCGTCTCCGACCTGTTCCTGACCAGCGGCCAGATCGTGTCGACCCGCGGCCGCCATCCCGATTCGACGCAACTCTTCAACGCCACCGGCCGCGACGCCGCGAAGAACCTGCCGGTCGTGGCCCTGATCAACGGCTCGTCGGCCTCGGCCGCCGAGATCGTCGCCGGCGCGCTGCAGGACCGCGGGCGCGCCGTGCTTGTGGGCACCACCACCTTCGGCAAGGGATCGGTGCAGACCGTGATCCGCATGCCGAACGACGGCGAGCTGACGCTGACCTGGGCGCATTTCCACGCGCCCTCGGGCTATTCGATCAACCGCTTCGGCGTGTTCCCGGTGATCTGCACCAGCCCCGCGCTCCCCGGCACGCAGGGCCTGGCCGAGGCGATCGACCAGGGCATCCTGCGCGGCACGGTCGACTTGACCCAGCGCCGGTCGGCCGATGCCTTCGCCGAGAACGGCAAGGACGACCTGCAGAAGGTCTGCCCCTACCAGGCCGGCGCCAGCGCGGACACCGACATGCAGGTGGCCCGCGCGCTGCTGCGGCATCCCGACCTCTACCAGCGGGCGCTGAAGCAGTCCCTGCCCTCGCTCGCCGCCAAGCCCTAGCGCGCGATGGCCAAGCCCGCCGCGGTCGCGCTTCCCGGCGCGGTTCTCGAGGACGTGGTCGTCGCGGCAGGCCAGCCCTGGGGCCGCGTGATGGAGAAGGGCGAGCGGCTTCGGCTGATCGACCTCGAAGGCCGCCAGGCGATCGACTTCCTCTGCTACAACGCCGACAATCCCCACGAGCGCTACAACGCCGCCGACACGATGAAGATCGGCGGCAAGCTGTGGCTGGAGAAGGGCAGCAGGCTCTACTCCGACATGGGCAATGCGATGTTCGCCATCGTCGAGGACACGGTCGGCTTCCACGACACGATCGGCGGGTGCTGCAGCGCGGAGTCGAACCGCGTGCGCTACGCGGTGTGGCCGACGCCGAACTGCCGCGACAACTTCATCGTGGTCCTGAGCAAGTTCGGCCTGGGCAAGAAGGACATCGTCGCCAACGTCAACTTCTTCATGTACGTGCCGATCGGCGCGGACGGCGAAATGGCGATCAAGGAAGGCAGGTCAAGGCCCGGCGACTATGTCGAGATCCAGGCCGAGATGAAGACCCTGGCGGTGCTGTCGAACTGCCCGCAGAAGTACAATCCCGCCAGCGGCGGCAATCCGACGCCGATCCGCGTCGTCGCGTGGCGGCCGAAGCCCGCCTGACCGTCAGTGCGCGCCGGCCGCGCCGGCGCCGCCCGCGCGCTTGAACAGCAGCACGGTTGCGAACGCCATCACCAGCGCCGCGCCCAGGATGAAGAACGCGTCGGCATAGGCGAGCAGGTAGGACTGCATCCGCACCGTGCGGCCGATCGCCGCCACGGCCTGGTGCCACGCCGCCGCCGGGTCGGAAACGCCGTGCGCCAGGAAGTACTGCTGCAGCTGGCCGATGCGCAACCGCGTTGCGGGCTCGAACTCGCTGACGCGGGCGGTGATCACCGTGGAGTGGAGCTGCTCGCGCTTGGTCAGGATGGTCTGCAGGGCGGCGATGCCGATGGCGCCGCCAAGGTTGCGCGTCATGTTGTAGAGGCCCGAGGCCGATCCGGCGTCCGCCGCCGCGACCTCCGCGGTCGCGATCGCGGTCAGCGGCGTCAGCAGGACCGCCTGGCCGAGCGCGCGCACGATGTTGGGCCAGAAGAGCTGGTCGCGCGCGACATCGGCGGACAGCGCGACGTTCATGAAGTTGCTGGCCGCGAACAGCGCAAAGCCGACGCCCACGAGGATGCAGGCGTCGATGCGTTTCATCAGCAGCGGCACCAGTGGGATGATCGCGAGCTGCGGGATGCCGGTCCAGGCCAGCACCTCGCCGATCTGCTGCGAGTTGTAGCCCTGCATCTGCGAGAGGTAGAGCGGCAGCAGGAAGCTCGAGCCGTAGAGCGCGACGCCCAGCAGGAAGGCGGCGAAGGTGCCGAGGCCGAAATTGCGCCGGCGCAGCAGGCGGAGGTCGATCACCGGCTTCTTCACGCTGAGCTCGATCCACACAAAGGCCAGCAGCGCGACCCCCGCGACGATCGACAGGCGCAGGATGAAGGGCGATCCGAACCAGTCGTCCTTGTTGCCCTCTTCCAGCACGGTCTGCAACGCGCCCAGCCCGATCGCCAGGGTGGCGATGCCCACCCAGTCGCCGTGCTTCAAGAGGTCGAGACGCATCGGCGCCGGCGGCAGCGCGTACCACAGCATGGCGAGCATGGCGATGCCGGGGACGAGGTTGACGTAGAAGATGAACTCCCAGCCGTAGTTGTCGTTCAGGTAGCCGCCGATCGTCGGCCCGATCGCCGGGGCAAACGTGGCGGCGACCGCGAACAGCGCGATGCCGATCGGGCGGTTGGCCGGCGGCAGCATGGTGATGATGATGGTGAAGGCCATCGGGATCAGCACGCCCCCGGCGAAACCCTGCAGCCCGCGCAGCACGATCATCTGCGAGAGGTCCTGGGCGAAGGCGCAGGCCACGGAGAAGGCCAGGAACAGGACGGTGTTCACCAGCAGGTAGCGCCGGACCGAGAACACCGCCGCCAGCCAGCCGGTCAGCGGGATCACGATGATCTCGGTGACCAGGTAGGACGTCGTGACCCAGCCGCCCTCGTCGATGCCAGCGCCGATCGCGCCCTGGATGTCGGCCAGCGACGAGTTGACGATCTGGATGTTCAGCACCGCGAGGAAGGCGCCCATCGTGGCGCCCACCACGGCGAGCCACGTCCTGACCGACGTGCGCTCGCCGCCGTCCGCGGGCGTCGCCGCGGCGGTCACGGCGTCACCGGGCGGACGAGGTCGACGAGCTGGCGGCTGGCGCTGGCCGGCGAAGGGCCGGGGCCGGCAAAGGCCAGCGCGACGGCGCCGGGGCGCGTGTCGATGGTGGGCTCGACCGACATGCCGGGCCGGAGCTGGCCGGCGAGCGGATTGTCGGGATCGAGCACGATCTTGACCGGCAGGCGCTGGACGATCTTGGTGAAGTTGCCGGTCGCATTGTCTGGCGGCAGCAGCGCGAACTGCAGGCCGCTCGCCGGCGCGATGCTGTCGACCCGCCCCTTGATCGCCGCGCCCGGAAAGGCGTCGACCGTCACCTCCGCCGGCGCGCCGGGCCGCAGGCGGGACAACTGCGTCTCCTTCAGGTTGGCGACGATATAGACGGCGTGCAGCGGAACCACCGCCATGAGCTGGGTGCCGGCCTGGACGAACTGCCCGACCCGCACCGAGCGCGCGCCGACGGAACCGTCGATGGGGGCGACGATCGCCGTATAGCCGAGGTTCAGCTCGGCCTGGCGCTCGACGGCGCGATCGTGCTCGAGCTGTGCCGCGGCCTTGCTGCGCTGGGTTTCGAGCACCTTGACCTGGTCGCGGGCGGCGACCAGCGCGGCGCGGTCGCGCTGGACCGCCGCGGTGCTGGTGCGCAGGCCGGCATCGGCCTGCTGCGCGCGCTGGACCGTTCCGTAGCCGCTCTTCATCAGGTCCTGGTGCGATCCTGGTCCTGGCGCGCGAAGCGCAGCGACGCCTCGCTCGACGCGATGTTCGCCTCGGCCTGCTGCACCAGGGCGTGCTGCAAGGTGAGCTGCGCCTAGATATTGGCGATCTCGGCCGTGGCCGAGGCCGTGTCCGCGCGGGCCTGCTCCAGCGCCGTACGGAAGTCGCGGTCGTCGATGCGGGCGAGCAGCGCGCCGGCCTGGACGGTCTGGTTGTCGGCCACCAGCACCTCGGCGATGTGCCCGGAAACCTTGGGCGCCACCGCCGTGTAGTCGGCCTGCACATAGGCGTCGTCGGTAGCGACCTGGAAGCGGCCGGTCTGCCAGTAGTAGACGCCGAACCATCCGGCCCCGGCCAGAATGGCGGCCGAGACGGAAGCAATCAGGACAAGCTTGACGATCCTGGGCATGGCCGGTCTCCCTGTCAATTCGATACGGATCGTTTTATATCTCATGCATGTCCGGGCGAGCCTTGCAATATTTGAATACGAGACGTATGTTATCGGAATAGATCACATGCAACTGAGACGTAACACTATGGAATCATTAAAGGAAACTCACGAGAAACGCTTGGCGGGTCGCCCGCGCTGCACCAAGACCCGCGGGGCGATCATGGCGGCAGCCTATGAGACGCTGCTGGAGCGGGGACTTGCCGGGTTCTCGATCGAAGGGGTCGCAGCGCGCGCAGGATGCGCCAAGACGACCATCTACCGCTGGTGGCCCAGCAAGGGCGCCCTGGCGGTCGAGGCCTTCCTGGCGGCCGTGGAGCCGCTGCTGCCCTTCCCCGACACCGGCTCGCCCATTGCCGACCTGAAGGTCCAGCTCCATGCCTTCGCGACCGCGCTCAACGGCCCGCCGGGGCAGGTGCTGGCGGACCTGATCGCCGAGGGCCAGAACCACCCCGAGACGATGAAGGCGTTCATCGCCGGCTACCTGGTGCCGCGTCGCCAGTTCGTGCGCGCCCGCATGGCCAAGGGGCTGGAAACCGGCGCGATCCGGCCGGACATCGACCTCGACATCGCGCTCGACGCGCTGTTCGGCGCGATCGGCGGCCGCGCGCTGCTATGGGGCCGTCCGCTCGATCCCGCCTGGGTCGAGAAGCTGATCGACACGGTGCTGCGCGGCGTGCTGGCGAAGGCGCAGACCTTCGAGGGACGGGCCGACCCGGCTTGACATCGCGGGCCGGGCGGCTAATGTCCGCGCCAACCCGATACGAGAACGATACCGGAACCTGGAGCGCCTGCCATGGCCAAGCCCGCCACCCTGCTGATCAAGCTGAACAGCACCGCCGATACCGGCTTCTACTACGTGACCAAGAAGAACCCGCGCACGACCACGCAGAAGCTGGAGCTGAAGAAGTACGATCCGATCGCGCGCAAGCACGTCGTCTTCAAGGAAGGCAAGATCAAGTAGGGAGCGCGCCCGCGCCCCGGAATCGACGCGCCGCTTCCTAGCGTCCGGCCGCCACCGCCACCGGCGCGGCCTGTTCCTCGCATTCCACCCGATTGCGACCGCCCTGCTTGGCGCGGTAGAGCGCCTGGTCCGCGCGCTGGATCAGCGTGTCGCCGGTGTCGGACGCGTTCGCCAACGCCACCCCGATGCTGATCGTGACGGCGATCTTGCCGCCGGGCGCGCGCGGGTCGGCAACCGAGTCGTCGGCCACGGCCTGGCGCAGGCGCTCGGCGATGCGCACGGCGATGTCGGCGCGCGCGTCGGGCATCACCACCAGGAACTCCTCGCCGCCCATGCGGGCCACGGTGTCGATCTGGCGCACCGCGTCGGCGATGCGCCGCGCCACGGCGCGCAGCACCTCGTCGCCCATCGGATGGCCGTAGGTGTCGTTGACGCGCTTGAAGTGATCGATGTCGATCATGAACAGCGCCAGCGGCTTGGCCGCGTCGGCGGCCTGCTTCATGACGCTGGGCAGGTGGGTCGCCATGTAGCGGCGGTTGTAGATGCCGGTCAGGCTGTCGGTCAGCGCCAGCTCCAGCCCGCGCTGGTAGTTGTGGCGCAGCCGGTCCTGGAAGCGGCGGCGGCGCACCTGGGTGCGCACGCGCGCCAGCAGCTCGTTGCGGTCGTAGGGACGCGCGATGTAGTCGTTGACGCCGATGTCCAGCCCCTTGGCCAGGCGGGCGATGTCGGAATCGCTGATCACCAGCAGGATCGGCAGGTGCCGCGTCGCCTCGTTCGAGCGCAGGTGCGAGCAGAAGCGCAGCCCGTCCTCGTTGCGCAGGCCGAGGGAGACGATGAACAGGTCCGGTGGGCCGGATGTCGCGGCCGCATTGGCCTCGGCCGTGGTCGTCACCGGAATCACCACGTTGCCGGCATTGGTCAGCGCATCGCACATCTTGCGCGATTCGATCGCGCTGTCCTCCAGCACGATCACCCGCGCGGCCGAGCTGTCGACGTCGAGCGCGGCCGGATCGGCCAGCACGCCGAGGTCGCCGGTGGTCTGCTCGCGCAGGCGCAGCTCGTCCATCATCATCTTCAGCCGCACCAGCGAGCGCACGCGCGCGAACAGCGCCAGGTCGTTGACGGGCTTGGTGAGGAAATCGTCGGCGCCGGCCTCGAGCCCGCGCACGCGGTCCTCGGCGTCGCTGAGCGCCGTCACCATCACCACCGGGATGTGGGCCGTCTTGGGATCCTTGCGGATGCGCCGGCAGACCTCGAACCCGTCCATCCCCGGCATCATCACGTCCAGCAGCACGATGTCCGGCGCCTGCTCGGCCATGCGGGCCAGCGCGCTGGGACCGTCCATCGCCGTCACGACGTCGAAATACTCGCTGCCGAGCTTGGCCTCGAGCAGCCGGACGTTCGGCAGCACATCATCGACGACGAGTACGCGTGCGCTCATCGCCGGACCGTCAATTGAGGAATTTCTGGACCGTCGCCAGGAAGTGCGCCACGGAGATCGGCTTGGCGATATACGCCTCGCAGCCGCCCTCGCGGATCTTCTCCTCGTCGCCCTTCATGGCAAATGCCGTCACGGCGATGACCGGGATCATCTTCAGGTCGTCGTCTTCCTTGATCCACTTGGTCACCTCCAGTCCCGACACTTCGGGAAGCTGGATGTCCATCAGGATCAGGTCCGGCTTCGAGCTGCGCGCCAGGCGCAGCGCTTCCATTCCGTCGCGGGTCTGCAGGATGTTGTAGCCATGGGCTTCCAGCAGATCGTGGAATAGCTTCATATTGAGCTCGTTGTCTTCCACGATCAGGATAGTCTTTGCCATTGCGTTCCCCATCCCCGGTTCCAGCGATCGACGCCGAACGAAGCCCGTCGGGCTCCCGAGGCTTGTACGATGACGCCGCGGACCGAGAAGGCCTTGGGTATACATGACCCGGCCTGACCGGTCGCCCGTGACGCCGTGGCGGCCTTGGCGTTTCATTCCTGGGCCAAGCCGAACCACCTGCGGGATATGGATAATACATTAACGGTTTCTAGAATGTTAACATAATCAAGAACAAAAGCCCAAGGGATGGGGCCGGACGATGCGCATCGGCGTGGATATGGGTGGTACCAAGATCGAGGTCCTGGCGCTGGGGCGCGATGGACGCGAGCTGGCGCGCCGCCGGCGCCCCACGCCCCGCGCGGCGGACCCCCAGGCCAGCTACGAAGCGATCGTTGCCGCGGTGGCCGAGACCGTCGCGGAGGTCGAGCAGGCCGCAGGCGGCGGGCAGGGCAGCGTCGGGGTCGGCATTCCTGGCGCCATCTCGCCGGCCACGGGCCTGGTCAAGAACGCCAACACCACCTGCCTGATCGGGCGGCCGCTCGACCGCGACCTTGCCCGGGTGCTGGGCCGCCCGGTGCGGCTCGCCAACGACGCCAACTGCTTCGCCCTGTCCGAGGCATCCGACGGCGCGGCCGCCGGCGCCGGCGTGGTGCTCGGCGTCATCCTCGGCACCGGCGTCGGCGGCGGCATCGTCGTCGACGGCCGGGCATTGTCGGGCCGCAACGCGATCGCCGGCGAGTGGGGCCACAATCCCCTGCCCTGGCCCGACCCGGACGAGCGCCCCGGCGGGCGCTTCTGCCGCCCCTGCTATTGCGGCAAGGAGGGCTGCATCGAGACCTTCCTCAGCGGGCCCGGGCTCGCCGCCGACCACCGCGCGGCGACCGGCGAGGCGCTTTCGCCCGACGCCATCGCGCGGCGCGCCGGCACGGGCGACGCGGCGGCGCGGGCCAGCCTCGATCGCTATGTGGACCGCGCGGCGCGCGCGATGGCCACGGTCATCAACATGGTCGATCCCGACGCGATCGTGCTGGGCGGCGGCCTGTCGAACCTGGCGCTGCTCTACCAGGAGATTCCCCAGCGTTGGGGCCGCTACAGCTTCTCCGACCGCATCGACACGCCGCTGCTGCCGCCCCGGCACGGTGATGCTTCCGGCGTCCGCGGCGCGGCCTGGCTGTGGCCGCTGGAGCGGGGGCCGTGAGCTGGCTGTGCCGGGATTGCGGCGCCGGCGAGCCGGCCGACCGCCCGCCGCGCTGCCCGGCCTGCGGCTCGCCGCGGCTGGCCGCGCACCCCGAGCTCGACCGGCTTTCGATCGCGCATATCGACTGCGACGCCTTCTACGCCACGGTGGAGAAGCGTGGGCGGCCCGAGCTGATCGACCGGCCGGTGATCGTCGGCGGCGGTCGGCGCGGCGTGGTGTCGGCCGCCTGCTACGTGGCGCGGATGTACGGCGTTCGCTCGGCCATGCCGATGTTCAAGGCGCTGGAGGCCTGCCCCGAAGCCGTGGTGATCCATCCCGACATGGCGAAGTACGCCGCCGTCGGGCGCCAGGTGCGCGCGCTGATGCGCGCGGCGACGCCGCTGGTCGAGCCGCTGTCGATCGACGAGGCGTTCCTCGACCTGACCGGCACCGAGGCCGTGCATGGCGGATCGCCGGCGCGCACGCTGGCGGCGCTGGCGCGCCGGATCGAGCGCGACCTCGGCGTCACCGTGTCGATCGGCCTCAGCTACAATAAGTTCCTGGCCAAGATCGCGTCGGACCTCGACAAGCCGCGCGGCTTCGCCGTGATCGGCCGCGCCGACGCCGTCGGGTTCCTGGGGCCGAAGCCGGTCGGGCTGATCTGGGGGGTGGGCAAGGCGCTGGAAGCGCGGCTGAACGCCGACGGCATCGCGCGCATCGAGCATCTGCGCCAGAGCGACGAGCGCGATCTGGTGGCGCGCTACGGCGCGATCGGCCGGCGGCTCCACCGCTTCGCGAGGGGAGAGGACGATCGCAGCGTCGAACCGGACCGCCCGACCAAGAGCATCTCGGCCGAAACGACCTTCGATCGCGACCGCGCCGATCTTGCCTTCCTGCGCGCCGAACTGTGGCCCTTGTGCGAGACCGTGTCGCGACGTCTGAAGAAGAGCGGCCTGGCCGCGCGCGGCGTGACGCTGAAGCTCAAGACCGCGCAGTTCCGCACCGTGACGCGATCGATGCATCTCGGCCAGGCGACGCAGCTTGCCGAGACGCTGTTCCGCAGCGCGGAAGCCATGCTCGCGGCGGCGGTCGACGGCACGCGCTACCGGCTGATCGGGGTGGGCGGCGCCGATCTCGACGACGCGGCAGAGGCCGATCCGCCCGACCTGTTCGACCCCGCCGCCAACAAGCGCCGCAAGGTCGAACACGCGATGGACGAGGTGCGCGCCAAGCTGGGCAAGGACGCGATCGCCAAGGGGCGCGGGATGTGACCGGGCGCCGGCATGGGGGAAACATGACGAACGACGAGCTGCGGGAACTCCTGCTAACAGAGGTCCATCGCTTGATCGAGGAAGCTGCCCGGAACGCCCTCGCAAAGTTCGGTGTCGCGATTCCACCCGAAGCAAGGCCTGGTTTTGTCACCGCGGAAGACCTGGCACACGCGGCAAAGCTTGGTCCGCGTGAGGTTTTCAACCGCTTCTTCGGCGAACACGATCCATCCGTGGCGAAGATGCGACGGGCGCATCTCGCCAAGCTAGGGCTCCTCGGCTACCCACCAAACGAAGAATTCTCAGCCGAGGAACTTGATGCGCTCGGCGCCATGCAACTGTCGAATGCACGGGCCTCGCTTGTTCGCAAGATTGTCGCGGAAGCATGCGCTACTGCGTTTTTCCATTTCTTCTGTCTGATCGACGCCGTTGGCGCGCCGGAGATGTTCGATTCCGAGCACTGGAACGGCGTCTATCTGGAGCATGGGCGTGACGAAGGTCCATTTCTCCATGACGAATTTTACGAACGGTATGAGACGTTCAGGAAGTTGCGTCGGCAGTAACGCTTTGTCAGCACTGCGGCTTGGGCAGCAGCTCGATCTTCTCCAGCGTGCCCTTGATCGAAAAGTCGCTGTAGTCGAGCCGGATCGCGCGGGCGATGCCGTTGTCCTGCAGGTCCATGCCGATCTCGTAGTCGGGCTCGGTCGAGTCCTTCTTGTCGATGCCGAAATAGGCGAGGCGCATGTACCAGCCCGGGCGCCTGAGGAAGGGTTCGGCGCCCTCGGCGGCCTGCGGCAGCGGGCGGCCGATCAGCGCGCTCACGTTCGCCGCGCCCTCGGGCGTCGCGCCGTCGAACACCACGCGCGGCACCATGCGCTCGCCCGCCAGCGCGCGCTCCAGCAGCACCAGCGTGTGCTGGGTCGGGAACAAGGTGCCCGGCGCCAGGTCCATCGCATTCTTCTTCGGCAGGCTGAAATCGGCGGAGCCGCCCTTGCCCGGCCCGTCCAGATGCGCCTCGCCACTCACCTCCTCCTCCGGCTTGCCGTTCTTGGTCTTGCGCACCTTGAAGCGGTAGAGCATGCCGTCCTTGGATTCCCAGGTGATGTAGTTGGTCGCGATCTCGATCTCGATCTGCTGCGCGAAGGAGAGTTGCAGCTTGTAGCGCTGCTCGATGGTCCAGCCGTCGCAGCTGTCGCCCCATTCGAACGACAGCGCGCCGCGCGCCGAGACCACGCCGCTGGAGCCCTTGGCCGACGCCAAGCTCATCGCGTAGACCGCGCGATGCGGCACGACGTCGATGTTCGGCGCAGGCAGCGCCGGCCCGGCCGCGCGCGGCGGCGGGGCAAGCGGCAAGGCGAGCGTGGCGGCGAACACCCCGGCCGCGATGGCAGCGCGTGTCAGGGGACGGACGGCAGCGATCATCGGGCGGGCCTCGTCCTGGTGACCGGCGGATGGTGGTGTCGAATATGGGCAGAAATGCGGCGGAACCCGGATGGTTCCGATCAGGCCCGCGACGATAGCATCCGCGCCCCGCCGCCGGTACATGCCCCCTCATCGGATAGCCACCATGCCGCCCTCGAAGCCTCGCCTGCTCGTTACCCGTCATGTGCCCGCCAACGTCGAGGCGCGCGCCCGACGCGACTACGACGCCGGGCTGAACCCGTCGGACCGGCTTTACGACACCGCGGAACTGCTGGCGCTGATGCAGGGCTGCGACGGCGCGATCGTCTGCCCGACCGACCGGCTCGATGCCGCGGCGGTCAAGCGCCTGCCCGGCTCGATCAAGGCGCTGGCGACCTTCTCGGTCGGCCACGAGCATATCGACCTTGCGGCCTGCAAGGCGCGCGGCGTCGCGGTGTCGAACACGCCCGACGTGCTGACCGAGGCGACCGCCGACGTGGCGATCCTCTTGATGCTGGCCGCGGCGCGCCGCGCGCACGAAGGCGAGCGCCTGGTGCGCGAGCGGAAATGGGGAAGCTGGGCGCCCACGGGCATGCTGGGCGTGCACGTCTCCGGCAAGCGCCTGGGCATCCTGGGCATGGGACGCATCGGCCAGGCGGTGGCCCGGCGCGCACGGGCCTTCGACATGACGATCCACTACAGCAACCGTGTGCGCCTGCCGGCGGCGCTGGAACAGGGCGCCATCTTCCACGCCGAGCCCGAGGCCCTGCTGGCGCAGTCGGACTTCCTGTCGCTGCATTGCCCGGCCACGCCCGAGACGCGCCGCTTCCTCGACGCGCGGCGGATCGCCCTGCTGCCGCCGGGCGCGGTCGTCGTCAACACCGCGCGCGGCGCGATCGTCGACGACGAAGCCCTGATCGCGGCGCTGGGATCGGGCCGGCTGGCGGCGGCCGGGCTCGACGTGTTCGACGGCGAGCCGCAGGTCAATCCCGGCTATCTCGACCTCGACAATGCGTTCCTGCTGCCGCATGTCGGCTCGGCCACCCACGAGACGCGCGACGCTATGGGGTTCCGCTGCCTCGACAACCTCGATGCCTTTTTCGCCGGACGGCCGATGCCGCACCGGATTGCGTAGTTTCCCCAGGCAAGTCCTTCTTCCCGCGGCCATCGCGACCCGGCAAGAATTGCCGGCACGATCACCCATCCGATTGAAACTCAATGGCTAATTCTCTTGGCACCGCCCTTGCTGTGGGTATCGCGGTGCCGACACCACCGTCGATCGACGGTCGGCCCAGGTAGTGGGAGTGGACGATGACCTTCGCGCAGGAAGCGACCCCGGTCCGGCACGACGCCGCCGCGGTGGCACAACAGCTTCTATCCGAGATCGGCGACGCGCCGGAAAGCGAGCGCAACCGGATGCTGCTCGAACGGGCGCTGGCCGCCGCCGCCGAGGCGCAGCAGACGCTTGCCGACCAGCGCCAGCGCATCGCCGAGTTGGAGGCGCTGTCGGTGACCGACGAATTGACCGGGCTCGCCAACCGCCGCGGCTTCACCATGGCGGCGAACCATGCGCTGGCGACCATGCGCCGTCATGGCGGGTCGACTGCGCTGATCCTGGTCGACCTCGACGATTTCAAGGACATCAACGACACGTTCGGCCACGCGGCCGGCGACCACATCCTGCGCCATGTCGGCCAGATCCTTCGCGGGCATGTGCGCGACACCGACACCGTGGCGCGGATCGGCGGCGACGAGTTCGCGCTGCTGCTGCCCGGCGCGCCTGCCGATTTGGCCCGCTATCGTGCCAGCGCTTTGACCCGCGTGGTCGATCGCGCCGTGGCCCGGTGGCAGCACGCGCTGATCCCGGTCGCCGCGAGCTTCGGCTTGGCGCAGATGACGGCCGTGGATTCGCTGACCGATGCCATCCAGCAGGCCGACCAGTCGATGTACCGGCTGAAGCGCGAGCGCTGCGGCGCCGGCGCGCCGATCAATGGGCGCAGCGCGGCCGCGCCAGTGCCTTGAACTCGGCGAGCTGCGCGCGCACCTGGTAGCGCTGGTAATCGAGCCGCAACTGCGGCGAAACCCCGTTCGGCAGCAGCTCCATTTCGTATTCGAGCTCGGGCTCCGGCGCCTGGCTCGATAGCGGGAAATAGGCCACGCGCACGCCGCGCACCGGCCCGGCCAGAAGCTCGCCCGATTCCGCCGCGAGCTCGGCCGGCAGCTTGACCTCGCTGTCGCGCGGCTTGCCGATGAAGACGCTGATCGTGTACGCGCCCTCGAGATTGCCGCCGTCGAAGCCGGTCAGGGTGTGGTAGCCCTCGCCGGCGGCGCTGCGCTTCAAGAGTTCCAGGTTGAAGGCCGAGGGAAACAGCGCCCCGCCGGGAATGTCGTAGCTCTCTTTCTGCGGCTTGACGAAGGTGGCCGTGCCCGGCTTGTCGGGACCCGGGCGCTCGGCGCTGCCCTGGGTTTCCTCGACCAGGTTGCCGTCCTGCCAGTCGCTGGCCGAGAAGCGCAGCGACGTGCCGTCCTTGGTCTCGAAGCTGGCGTAGCGGCTGTCGCTCTCGACGTCGCTGCCCATGCTGTCGGTGACCGCCATGCGGATGCGCTGGCTCAGCGACCAGCCCTCGCAGGATTCATCGAGCTCGATCGACATGGTGCCGGTGATCTGCGACACGGCCTGCGACGTGCGCGCGCCGCCGCGGCTCAGCGTGTAGACCGCGCGGTGCGGCAGGAACTCCGCCGCCGCCGAAACGTCCGGCAGCACGAGCGCGCACAAGAGGATCAGCGCCGGGGTCCATCCGGTGCGCGAAGCCACCAACCGCATCTGTTGCCGTATTCCGTTTCCAGCCGATTGCGCGACCGCGAGGCTGGTGTGCCGGAAACCTAGAGCGTCACTGGCCAGAATCCGCGCAAGCCATCCGAAGCCAGCCGACTGCGCTCCGTCGCACCATCGCGCACCACCACGCGGTGCCAAGTCTGCCCCTTGATGGTGACGGACGCAACCTTGGCATCGAGATTGTGATAGCGCTGGGCCAGGCGATCGGCGCGGTCGCGTTCCTGGAAGCTTTGCACGACCAGGTAGCGGCCGGCGCCCGGCTTTCCGGCCGCGGATTTGGGCACCTCGCGCGCGGCAACCTTTGTGGCGTGCTCGGGCGCGGCTGGCTTCGCCTTTGCCACGGCCGGGGCGGCAACGGGCTTCGGCGTCGGGGCCGAATTGCCCAGCGCGCGGGCGAGCGGCGAGGCCTTTGCAGGCGCGGGCTCGGCAGCCGCGGGCGGATTGGGCGCGGGCGGATTGGGCGCGGCCGGCGGCAGCGGCGGGGCGGCGACCGGCGCGGACACCGGCACGACCCGGGTCGGCACGGGCGGCAGGGCCGGCGCGGCGGTCACGACGGTCGGGGCAGCCGGCGCGCTGGCGGCTGTCGGCGCGCTGGCGCCGGGCAAGGCCGGCAAGGCGGGAAGCGCCGGCAGGCTTGGCGCGGCCACCGCTTGCGGGGCGCTGCTCTGCGCGATCTGGCCGCCGACCGGCCGGGCGGCGGCGGCCGGCGCCGGCATGGCGGGAGCGACGACGGCCGGGCGGTCCTCGGTCGCCTTCTCGGATATCTTCAGCGGAACGACGGTGTTCGCCCTGACCACCGGCAGCTCCGCCTTCTCGACCGCGGCGACGGGCGCGCGGCCTGCCGTATCATGGGCCTGGGGCGTCGAGGCGGCGATCTGGACCAGCGCCGGGTTGGCCGCCGCGGCGGGCGGTTCGACGGTGGCCCAGCTCTGCGTGACGGCGCCGGCGACGCGCGGCGCCGGACCGCGCGGGGCCGGCGCCGGCAGCGGGTCGGTCGCGGCGAACGCCCGCGCCGCGCCGTCCGCGGCGGGCTCGAAGGCGGCAAGGACGATCGGCGAGCTGCGGGGGAGACCGGGCAGACCCGCCGGCGACCCGGCGGATTCGCCGGCAACCCCGGCGGCGGGGAGACGCGGCAGTCCAGCGGCCGCAGGGGCTGCGGCCGAAGCCTTGATCATGCCAATGCGCTTCATCTCTTCGAACAGGTTGGCCTGCTGCCCCACGTCTTCTGCCGCGGGCTGGGCGGCGGCGGGCTGGGCGGCAACCGGCATTGCGGCGGACGGCATTGCGGCGGGGGGCGCGAGGAGGGCGGGCTTGGGCGCATCCAGTTGCTGGGCGGTTACGGCCATGCGCGGCGCGGCGACCGGCGGCGCCTCCCGCGCGGGCGGTGCAGCCGGGCCAGCGCCGTCCAGGCATTGGCGCTGGCCGGCGACCTCGCGCCACAGCGTGCATTGGCCGGGGGTTTCGGCCAGGGCCAGCACATAGGGGGACGGGGCGGTTGAACGGCTGGAGACGGCAGGCGGCGGCGAACTGGACATGGCGCAGGCGGTGACGGTCAGGCTCACCCCGGCAAGAAGCACGCGTCGCATTGCCGACTCCTTACTTATATAGGAGTCTTCATTTTAACTATGAAGGTAAAAAAGACAAGCCTTTGATTCAGCGCGATTCAGGCCTTTTTTGTGTCAAATTCCTACAGGCCCTCGTTAACCTTCACGTCATTGGCGATTTCTGCGGTGGCAAATGCAACCGGATGTGTAGTTCCTTCAACCGTTCGGGGCCGACCTCGGCCGGGGCGCCCATCAGCAGGTCCTGGGCCTGCTGGTTCATCGGGAAGGCCACGACCTCGCGGATGTTCGGCTCGTCGGCCAGCAGCATGACGATGCGGTCGATGCCCGGCGCCGAGCCGCCATGCGGCGGCGCGCCGTACTGGAACGCGTTGAACAGCCCGGCGAAGCGTTCCTCGACGTCCTTGCGCGTGTAGCCGCAGATCTCGAACGCCTTCACCATCACCT
>JADLEG010000229.1 GCA_020846275.1 Alphaproteobacteria bacterium | reverse complement strand
ATGATCGTCGAGGCGCGGTTCTACGACGACCTCGCCGACGAGCTGGTCAAGGGCGCGATCAAGGCGCTGGACGAGGTGAAGGCGACCTACGAGCGGGTCGAGGTGCCGGGCGCGTTCGAGATTCCGGCCGCGGTGCAGATCGCCGTGCGCTCGATGGACTTCTTCACCGCGCGCCGGCGCTTCGACGGGTTCGTGGCGCTGGGCTGCGTGATCCGCGGCGAGACCACGCACTACGACTATGTCTGCCAGGAGAGCGCGCGGGGGCTGCAGAACCTTGCGCTGCGCCACACGCTGGCGATCGGCTACGGCATCCTGACCGTCGAGAACCTGGAGCAGGCCTGGGAGCGCGCGGACATCCGCAAGGGCAACCACGGCGGACGCGCCGCGCGCGCCGCGCTGCGCATGATCGAGATCAAGCACCACTTCCACCTGTTCCCGCGCTGATGGCCGCCGCCGTGAACGCCGCGATTCCGCCCCGCAAGAAATCGCCCGCCAAGGCCGCGCCCGCCAAGGCCGCGCCCGCGGGTCGGCGCGGCGCGGCGCGCCTGGCCGCGGTGCAGGCGCTCTACCAGCTCGACATCAACGGCGGCAAGCCGGACGCGGTGATCCAGGAATTCGTCGACCATCGCCTGGGACGCGAGCTCGACGGCGACGTCTATGGCGGCGCGGACGAAACCTTGTTCCGCGCCATCGTCGCCGGCGCCGCGACCAAGCGCGAGGAGCTGGACAACATGATCGCCGCCGTGCTGCCCGAGGCCTGGCCGCTCGACCGGCTGGAGACCATCCTGCGCGAGATCCTGCGCTGCGGCGTCTACGAGCTGGCCGAGCTGCCGGAAATCCCCGGCCCCGTGGTCATCAGCGAGTATGTCGGCGTGGCCGATGCGTTCTACCAGGGCAAGGAGCCGGGCATGGTGAACGCCGTGCTCGACCGCCTCGCGCGCGAATTGCGCGCGACGGAGGCTCCCAGGCAGGACGCCAAGCGGAATGCCGGCGGTGGCGAGCCGCCCGCCGCCTGACGCCGGGCCGATGGCCATGCCATCGCCGGGCGCGTCTTCTCTCGGCGAGTTCGGCCGCATCGCGCGCTACTTCGCGCCGCTGGCGTCGTCGATGCCGGGGGCGGCCGGCCTCACCGACGACTGCGCCACGATCGAGGTGCCGCCCGGCCGGATGCTGGTCGCCAAGACCGACACCATCGTCGATACGATCCACCTGGTGGGCGACGAGCCCGCCGACCTGGTCGCGCGCAAGGCGCTGCGCGTCAACCTCAGCGACCTGGCGGCCAAGGGCGCGGTGCCGCTCGCCTATCTGCTGTCGCTCGCGCTGCCCGCCAGCGTCGACGACGCCTGGGTCGCGCGCTTCGCGCAAGGCCTCGCGGCCGACCAGGCCGAATTCGGCCTGGGGCTGATCGGCGGCGACAGCGACCGCACGACCGGCCCCTTCGTCGTGACGGTGGCGATGTTCGGCACCGTGCCGGCGGGTGCGATCCCCCGGCGCGGCGACGCGAAGCCGGGCGACGACATCTATGTCAGCGGCACGATCGGCGACGGCGCGCTGGGGCTCAAGGCCGTGCGCGGGCAGTTGCCGGGCCTGTCCCAAGAGGCGCGCGGCTTCCTCGCCGACCGCTACCGCCTGCCCCGGCCGCGCCTCGCGCTGGGCCAGGCGCTCGCCGGGATCGTCCACGCGGCGATGGACGTGTCCGACGGCCTCGTCGGCGACCTCGCGCATATCTGCAAGCACTCCGGCCTCGCCGCCGCGCTGCGGTGGGAGAACGTCCCGCTGTCGCCGGCCGCGCGCCAGGCCGTCGCGGCCGAGCCCAGGCTGCGCGAGGCAGTGCTGGGCGGCGGCGACGACTACGAACTGCTGCTCACCGCCGCGCCCGACGCCGCCTCCCGCCTCGCCGCCGCGTCAAGCCGCGCCGGCGTGCCGCTCACGCGCATCGGCACGATGGCGGCGGGGCAGGGCGTGCGGGTCGTCGATGCGGACGGCCGGGACGTGACGCCGAAGGTGGGCGGGTACAGGCACGCCTGACCCTTTCCCGGCGGGAGAGGGTGGCGAGCGCAGCGAGCCGGGTGAGGGAAGCGCGGCGGTACGCTTCTGGGCTATTCCTACTACCCGATCATCCTTGTTTCGGTGCAGCCATGCCAAAGTCCAAGATCACTCTTCCCTTTGAAACAAATCACTATACGGCATTGGGTCGCGTCATGGCCCAAGCAACCGCGCTAGAGGCCGCAATTGATACGGCAATCTTTCGCCTACTCCAGGTCCCCGAGCCTATTGGGCGAATCATGACGACACGTCGCGACATCACTGACAAAATCAAACGCCTGAAAGCACTATGTGGTGCCGTTGTCACCGAGGAAGACCCACCAGGCCGCATCTCCCAAATCCTCGGGAATGCCAAGGCAGCTATAGAGGATCGAAACAAGCTAACCCACGGATTGTGGGCACTAAGCGAAGAGGGGCTGCCTCGCGCTCATCGCTACGAGATTGGGCGTCACCACCTGGAACATAACTCGGACGATTGGACTGCTGAGAAGATTCAAGCTGTCGCCAATTCGCTCGAAAACGCGGCAGGCGATGTGGTTGACCTACTTCGCATCTTGGAGCCTTCCGGCGAAATTCCATGGCGCAATAAACCCGAGCTTCCAGGATTGACTCGGACTCAGAAGTCGCCCTCCAACGCGAGGAAGGGTTAGCTGCACAGTCAACAAGGTCAGCGTCGATTTTTGCGCCGGCGCAGCGTGGTATCGACAAGCATGACCTGCAGATCTCTCCCTATCGGAAAGTTGGCCCAAAGGGCCGGGTGAGTGAAGCGTAGTGGCACGCACTCCACGGGCAGTACGATGTGATTCCCTCACCCTCCCGCGGCTGCGCCGCGGGTCCCTCCCTCTCCCGTCGGGAGAGGGCTTTTGGCCCTGTCGCCGGGGGATTTTGTTAAGGGATTTTGCTAGACTCGCCGGCCCGCATCCCCGAGACCGCCTGCATGAAAAAGATCGCCGCCGTCCTCCTCGCCTTCGCGCTGCCGCTTTGGCTCGTCGCCGCGCCGGGCGACGTCCGCGCGCAGTCCCGCGCGAAGCTCGTCGTCTACTCGACGCTCGAGACCGACCAGCTCGGCGTCTACAAGAAGGCGTTCGAGGCCGACAACCCGGACATCGAGATCGCCTGGCTGAAGGATTCGACCGGCATCATCACCGCGCGCATCCTGGCCGAGAAGGGCGGCGGGCAGGCTGACGCGGTCTGGGGGCTGGCCGTCACCAGCATGATCCTTTTGGACGAGCAGGGGCTGCTGCTGCCCTATGCGCCGAAGGCGCTGGCGCAGATCAAGCCGTCCTTCCGCGACGCCAAGAACCCGCCGAGCTGGGTCGGCGTCGATGCCTGGGTGGCGGCGCTGTGCTTCAACACCGCCGAGGCGGCCAAGCGCGGGCTCAAGCCGCCGCGATCCTGGCGCGACCTGCTCGACCCCGCCTGGCGCGGCCAACTCGTCATGCCGAACCCGGCCTCCTCGGGCACCGGGTATTTCCACGTCGCGGCCTGGATCCAGATGATGGGCGAGCAGGCGGCCTGGGACTTCATGGACGGGCTGGACGCCAACATGGCGCTCTACACGCATTCCGGCACCAAGCCCTGCCGCATGGCGGCGAACGGCGAGTTCACCGTGGGCATCGCCTACGAGCTGGCCGGCGCGACGGCGCGCCAGCAGGGGGCGCCGATCGACACGCTGCTGATGCAGGAGGGCGGCGGCTGGGACATGGATGCGACCGCGATCCTGAAGGGCACCAAGAACCTGGCGCTTGCACAGCGCCTGGCCGACTGGTCGGCGAGCCGGCCGGCCAACGAGATCTACAGCCAGTACCTGGCGGTGGTCGCGATCGAGGGGGTCAAATCGGACATCCCATTCTATCCGAAGGGCGTCGAGCAATCGATGATCAAGAACGATTTCGCCTGGGCCGCGGCCAACCGCCAGCGCATCATCGACGAGTGGCGGCGGCGCTTCGATGCCAAGAGCGAGCCGAAATAGGCCGCGCCGGAGGATGATCGCGCCGCCATGAAGAAGATCGCGATCTTCGTCGTGCTTCTGCTGCTGCTGGGTGGCGGGGCGGGCGGCTACCTGGTCTATTTCGGCGGCAAGAAGGACGAGGCGCACAAGGAAGAGAAGCCGCCGCCGCTGCCGGAGTACCTGAAGCTCGACCGCTTCGTGGTGCCGATCATCCGCAACGGCAATGTCGAGGGCTACTCGCGGCTGGAGGTGACGCTCGAGCTGCCGGACTTCGACACGCGCAAGGACATCGAGCGCTTCGTCCCGCGGCTGCGCGACGCGATCCAGACCGACCTGCACGCCTATCTGCCGCTGCGCCGCGCGGCGGGCTCGGGCGCGACCGCCGACGTCGAGGGGCTGCGCAAGCGCCTGCATGCGGTGGTCGACAAGCAGCTCGGCCCCGGCAAGGTCAAGGGGCTGCTGCTGGAGGAGATCATCGATGTCGCCCCCAAGCAGCAGAAGCCGGCCGGCTAGGCTTTCAGCTTCTTGCCCGTCGCGACGTCGAGCACCGCGCCGCTCTTCAGGTCGATGCGATAGATCTCGCGCAGCACGTTGCCGGCGAAGCCCAGCTCGACGATCGACACGGTCTTGAACGTGACCGGGATTCCGTCGGGCAGGATCTGGTTGAACTCCTTGGCGGCCTGGTCGAAAGCCGCCTGGATCTCGGGCGTGAACCTGGCCATCGAATACACCAGCGTGTTGTGCGGGTTGTGCGCTCGCAGCTCCTTGCCGTCCTTGACGACGTTGAGGCCGCTGACGCCGACATTGCGCACCAGCTCCTTGCCGGCATCCGCCATCGCCGCGTAGACCGGTCCGGTGACGCGCGGCAGCGGGCCGTCGCGCAGCGCCGTCAGCGCCGGCACCGCGGCGGTATTGAAAGCCATCATCGCCTCGAAGCCGGGACCTTCCTTGACGATGCCGAGGTCGAGCCACCAGGGATGCCCGGCGCCCTTGGCGGCCTCGGTGGTGTAGAAGTTCTTCAGCACCAGCTTCAGCTCGCCCGGCAGCTTCGGCAGCGCCTTCAGCATCT
>JADLEG010000228.1 GCA_020846275.1 Alphaproteobacteria bacterium | reverse complement strand
GTCATCGTGGTCGGCCCCGAGCTCAAGATGCACCAGTGCGGCCTGCCGAAGAAGATGGCGCTCGAGCTGTTCAAGCCGTTCATCTACGCGCGGCTCGAGGCCTATGGCCAGGCGACCACGATCAAGGCCGCCAAGCGCATGGTGGAGAAGGAGCGGCCCGAGGTCTGGGACATCCTCGAGGAGGTGATCCGCGAGCACCCGGTGCTCCTGAACCGCGCGCCGACGCTGCACCGCCTCGGCATCCAGGCGTTCGAGCCGGTGCTGATCGAGGGCAAGGCGATCCAGCTCCATCCGCTGGTCTGCACCGCGTTCAACGCCGACTTCGACGGCGACCAGATGGCCGTCCACGTGCCGCTGTCGCTCGAGGCCCAGCTCGAGGCGCGCGTGCTGATGATGTCGACCAACAACATCCTCAGCCCCGCCAACGGCAAGCCGATCATCGTGCCGTCGCAGGACATCGTGCTCGGCCTCTACTACCTGACGATCGAGCGCGAGAAGGAAAAGGGCGAGGGCATGTCCTTCGGCACGATCGGCGAGATCCAGCGCGCGCTGGACGCCGGCGTGGTCAGCCTGCACGCGCGGGTCAACGCGCGCCTCACGCGCATCCAGCCCGACGGCAAGTCGGCGGTGCTGCGCGTCAACACCACGCCCGGCCGTATGCTGCTGTCGGAGATCCTGCCGCAGCACCCGGCGATCCAGTTCTCGCTGATCAACCGCCTGCTGCTGAAGAAGGACATCTCGAACATCATCGACGCCGTCTACCGCCATTGCGGCCAGAAGGAGACGGTGATCTTTGCCGATCGCCTGATGGGGCTCGGCTTCTCCAATGCCTGCAGGGCCGGCATCTCGTTCGGCAAGGACGACCTGATGATCCCGTCGGCCAAGAACAAGCTGGTGGGCGAGGCCCAGGCGCGGGTGAAGGAGTACGAGCAGCAGTACATGGACGGCCTGATCACCAAGGGCGAGAAGTACAACAAGGTGGTCGACGTCTGGTCGCACTGCACCGACAAGGTCGCCGAGGAGATGATGAAGGCGATCTCGGGCGCCGGCTCGGGCCGCGACATCAACGCGGTTTGGATGATGGCGCAGTCCGGCGCGCGCGGCTCGGCGGCGCAGATCAAGCAGCTCGCCGGCATGCGCGGGCTGATGGCCAAGCCCTCGGGCGAGATCATCGAGACGCCGATCATCTCGAACTTCAAGGAAGGCCTGACCGTGCTGGAGTACTTCAACTCCACCCACGGCGCCCGCAAGGGCCTGGCCGACACGGCGCTCAAGACCGCCAACTCCGGCTACCTGACGCGCCGCCTGGTCGACGTGGCCCAGGACGCGATCATCACCGAGGACGATTGCGGCACGCAGAAGGGCCTGACCCTGAAGGCGGTGGTCGACGGCGGCCAGGTGATCGAGCCGCTCAGCGACCGCATCCTCGGCCGCTGCGCGGCGGTGGACATCGTCGATCCGCTCTCGGGCGCGGTGCTGGCCGCGGCCGCCGAGATGATCGGCGAGGACGAGGTCGAGGCGGTCGAGCGCGCCGGGATCGACCAGGTCAAGATCCGCTCGGTCTTGACCTGCGAGACCAAGGTGGGCGTGTGCGCCCGCTGCTACGGCCGCGACCTGGCCCGCGGCACGCCGGTCAACATGGGCGAGGCGATCGGCGTGATCGCCGCCCAGTCGATCGGCGAGCCGGGCACGCAGCTCACCATGCGCACCTTCCACATCGGCGGCGCGGTGCAGGGCGCCGCGGAGCAGTCGGCGATCGAGGCCACGATCGACGGCACCGTCGAGGTCAAGAACCGCAACGTCGTGGTGAACAGCACGGGCACGCCCATCATCATGGGCCGGAACACCGAGATCGTGCTGTCGGACGAGGCCGGGCGCGAGCGGGCGCGCCATCGCGTGCCCTACGGCGCCATGCTGTTCGCAGACACGGGCACCGAGGTGAAGAAGGGCCAGAAGCTGGCGAGCTGGGATCCCTATACCCTGCCGATCATCACCGAGAAGGACGGCGTCGCGCACTATGTCGACCTGACCGAGGGCATGTCGATGCGCGAGGCGGTGGACGAGGCGACCGGCATCACCCGCAAGGTGGTGGTGGACTGGAAGCAGCAGCCGCGCGGCAACGACCTTCGGCCCCGCATCGCGCTGCGCCGGCCCGACGGCGAGCCGATCACGCTGGCCACCGGTATCGAGGCCCGCTACTTCCTGTCGGTCGACGCCATCCTGAACGTCGAGAACGGCGCCCAGGTGAAGGCCGGCGACGTGCTGGCCCGCATCCCCCGGGAATCGTCCAAGACCCGCGACATCACGGGCGGCCTGCCGCGCGTGGCCGAGCTGTTCGAAGCGCGCAAGCCGAAGGATTTCGCGATCATCAGCGAGATCGACGGCCGCGTCGAGTTCGGCAAGGACTACAAGACCAAGCGCCGCATCGTGGTAACCCCGCCCGAGGGCAGCGACCGCACGCCGGTCGAATACCTGCTGCCCAAGGGCAAGCACATCTCGGTGCAGGAGGGCGACTTCGTCCAGAAGGGCGACCTGCTGATGGACGGCAACCCGGTGCCGCACGACATCCTGCACGTGCTGGGCGTCGAGGAACTGGCGAACTACCTGATCAACGAGATCCAGGAGGTCTATCGGCTGCAGGGCGTGAAGATCAACGACAAGCACATCGAGGTGATCGTCCGCCAGATGCTGCAGAAGGTCGAGATCGACGATCCGGGCGACACCACCTTCCTGGTGGGCGAGCAGGCCGACCGCAGCGAGTTCGACGCCATCAACGAGCAGGCGCTCAAGGACAACGGCCGGCCGGCCAAGGCGCGGCCGGTGCTGCAGGGCATCACCAAGGCCAGCCTGCAGACCAAGTCCTTCATCTCGGCGGCGTCGTTCCAGGAAACCACCCGCGTCCTGACCGAAGCGGCGGTTTCCGGCCGGGTCGACGACCTGATCGGGCTCAAGGAGAACGTCATCGTCGGCCGGCTGATCCCGGCCGGTACCGGCAGCGTCATGGCGCATCTGAAGCTGCTGGCGGCCGAGCGCGACAAGGCCGCGGGCGCCCTGCCGGAGGGCGCGGTGCCGGCGGAAGGGGCCGAGCAGGCCACGCCGACCGCGGCGGAGTAACCTTGGTTAACGGGCGGGCGGGGGTTCGGACCGGACCCCCGCCCGTTCCTTTTGCCGATGCGTCGCCCATGCGATTCCGGCGTGGCGCCTATCCGCTTGAAGCTTCGGAACTTCCGGTGTTTTCGTGTTGACGCTCCGGGGGGGCGCCACTAGTATCCCGCGACCTTTTTGGGGGGTTGGTGGTAGGCGGTCCCGCCTAGACGCAGCCCTGGCTCTTAAGCCTAACGACATACCGTCGCGGCGACGCGATGGAGCCTTTTCCGCATAGGAAAAGGCGGGGACCGACTGGCAATGCGCTGGCGACGGGTGTCTGTCGCCGGCGATGGCGTTTGAGGAAGGACTTTTCGCCGATGCCGACGATCAATCAGCTGGTGCGCCTGGGGCGCGAACCGCGCTCGGCGCGCAACAAGGTGCCGGCGATGCAGGGCTGCCCGCAGAAGCGCGGCGTGTGCACCCGCGTCTACACGACGACGCCGAAGAAGCCGAACTCGGCGTTGCGCAAGGTCGCCAAGGTCCGCCTGACCAACGGGTTCGAGGTGGTGACCTACATCCCCGGCGAGGGGCACAACCTGCAGGAACACTCGGTTGTCATGATCCGCGGGGGGCGCGTGAAGGACCTGCCCGGCGTGCGCTACCACATCATCCGCGGCACGCTCGACACCCAGGGCGTCAAGGATCGCCGCCAGCGCCGGTCCAAGTACGGCGCCAAGCGGCCGAAGTAAGCGGAGGGCG
>JADLEG010000227.1 GCA_020846275.1 Alphaproteobacteria bacterium | reverse complement strand
GCACGTACCAGCCCACCTCGACCTGGTCGCTGTCGCCGTGGCCGATGCGGGTGTTGACGAAGCTGGTCTGGTCGTCCACGCCCTTGACCGCCAGGATGTCGATCTCGCGCAGCTTCAGCTTGCCCAGAAGGTCGGGATAGGACATCAGCACGTAGTCGCGGAACACCTTCAGGTACTCGTCGACCTTCTTGGGGTTGGACTGGCGCAGGAACGCCCCCAGCGCGAAGCGGCCGACCGAATCCACGTCCAGCCCGTCGCCGATGATGCGCTTCAGGGACTCGCGGCTGGGCTGGGCCTCGCCCAGCGCGGCCACGGCCTGGGCGCCCAGCTGCTTGATGAAGTCGCCGGCGCCGTCGGTCGCGGCTTGCGCCTGGGCCCCGGCGAGGCCGAGGCCGAGCGCCGCCGTCACGGCGGCCGCGGCGCGGTGCAGGAATGCGCGTCTGATCATCGAAAACCCGTCTTGCCTCAGGCGCGGGTGGATACCCCTCCGCCGCGCGCGATCCCCCTAACAGGCAAATATGGCCGCACGGTGTCCGACCGCGAGCGCCGGGTCAAGCCGGTCAAAGCGCGCGCAGGGCCACGACCATGCAACTTCTGGTGAATCCGCCGCGTCGGCCCCCCACCGCTTGCGGCATATCGGGTGGCGGGGCGGAGCGGTGATTCGCATGGCACCTGTCCGACCGGAGGGGAAGGAAATCGCCCGCCGGCCGTTGTAGTATAGCCGCGCTCAAGGAGCACTTAAGGGGGCCCGCGCCTGACCAGGGGACGGTCGCGCGCCGGCATCACGAGGTCGGAGGGATTTCATGAAGAAGCTACTGATCGGCGTCGTCGTCGTCCTGATCATCATCGTGGGCGGCGTCGTCGCGCTGCCGTTCCTGATCGATGTCAACAGCTACAAGCCTCAGATCGAGGCCAAGGCAAAGGAGGCGCTGGGGCGCGATCTGAAGCTGAACGGGCCGATCAAGCTGACGCTCTGGCCCAATATCGGGCTCGAGACGACCGACGTGCACCTGGCCAACGCGCCGGGCGGCCAGGCCAAGGACATGGCCAGCCTGAAGAGCCTGGTGGTCAGCGTGAAATTGATGCCGCTTCTCTCCAAGAACCTGGAAGTGGACTCGTTCGTGCTGAACGAGCCGGTGATCAACCTCGAGGTCGATAAGGCCGGCAAGCCGAACTGGGCGATGGGCGCGCAAGGGGCGCCGGCGTCGAAGCCGGCGGCGGGCGGCGGGGGCGGGCAGATCGGCTCGATCAAGCTCGGCGACGTGCGCCTGGTCAACGGCAAGCTCAGCTACGCCAACCTGCAGACCAACGAGAAGTACCTGCTCGACGATGTCGACGCCAAGGTCTCGCTGCCCTCGATGGACAGCCCGCTCGCGGTCACCGGCTCGGCGATCTGGAACAAGGAGAAGGTCGAGCTGAGCCTGAACACCGGCAAGCTGTCGGGCCTGCTCAATGGCGACAAGACCACCGTCGCCAAGAAGCTTTCGACCAAGCACCTGACGGTCGACTTCAACGGCGACGTGACGATGAAGCAGACCGTGGCCGCCAACGGCACGGTGTCGGTCGCCACGCCCTCGATCAAGGACCTGGCCGCCTGGGTCGGCAAGCCCTTGGCCGACGTGAAGCCCAACACGATGGGCAAGTTCTCGCTCAGCGGCAAGCTGGCGATGGCGGACAAGAAGCTCGACTTCTCCGACGCCAAGATCGCTGTGGACGCGATCGACGCCACCGGCGCGCTCACGGTCGACACGCACGGCGCCAAGCCCGCCATCAAGGGCCGTCTCGACGTCGCCAAGCTCGATCTCAACCCCTATCTCGGGCCCGAGCAGCCGGCCAAGCCCGCCGCCGGTGGGGCGCCCGGCCAGACCGACTGGTCGGACGACCCGATCGACCTGTCGGGCTTGAAGACCTTCGACGCGGAACTGGCCTTGAGCGCGGGCGAGATCATCGTGCGCAAGATCAAGACCGGCAAGGCGACGCTCAACGTGGTGGTCAAGGACAGCAAGGCGACGGTGACGGCCGCCGTGCCCGCGCCCGGCCTCTACAAGGGCGGGGCCGAGCTGACCGTGGTTGCCAATGCCGCGCAGAGCCCGTCGACCTTCGAGATCAAGCAGAAGCTGACCGACGTCGATGCCGAGGCGTACCTGAAGGACGCCAACGACATGGACAAGCTGTCGGGCAAGCTCGCGACCGAGCTCAACGCCAACGGCCGCGGCAACAGCCAGAAGCAGATCGTCTCGTCCTTGAACGGCCAGGGCATGTTCAAGTTCACCGACGGCGCGATCAAGGGCATCGATCTCGGCGGCGTCGCGCGCCAGCTCGAGGAGGTGGGCAAGGGCGGCATCACGCTCGACCCGTCGAAGATGATGGGCGGGTTCAAGAACCTGTTCGGCGGCGGCGGCGCGTCCGAGAAGACCGACTTCGCCGAGCTGGGCGGCACCTTCACCATCGCCAACGGCGTCATCACCAACAAGGACATGGCGCTGAAGTCGCCGTTCGTGCGCGTGTCGGGCGAAGGCACGATCTCGCTGCCGCCCAAGACCATGGACTACACGGTCAAGATCGGCGCGGTGGCAACGGCCCAGGGCCAGGGCGGCGGCGGCGCGGGCGGCGTCGGCATTCCCGTGCACTGCAAGGGCCCGTGGACCGGCGACAGCTGCTCGCCCGACCTGGCCGGCATGTTCATGGGCGGCTTCGGCAACCCGGCCAGCCTGCTGAAGGGCGGGCTGCCCATCCCCGGCGGCGCGGGCCTGCCCGGGGTTGGTGGCGGCCTGCCGGGCGTGGGCTCGATCCCCGGCCTCGGCGGCGGTGCCGCCCCGGCCGGCGGCGCGGCCCCGGCCGCGGGCGGGTTGCCCGGCGGCATCGCGATCCCCGGCATGGGCGGGGGCGCGGCCACGGGTGGCGCCGCCAAGCCGGCGGCCCCGGCGGCGCCGGGCGGCGGCCTGCTGCAGCAGATCCCCGGCATGCCGAAGACCAACTAGGCTTCGCCGTCGCTTCTTCGTCGCGAACTTCGTGTCTTCGTGGTTGAACAATTGAACCACGAAGGCACGAAGACACGAAGACACGAAGGGGCTGAACCGCCGGTGCCGGCACCTTCCACCCGCGCGCGCGGCGCGCGGCGCAGCGCAGCAGCAACGATCGCCGCGTCGCGCTGCTTCGCGGCCCAGGCCGGCCAACGCGCGCGCGTGCTGATCCTTGGCTCGATGCCTGGCGTTGTCTCGCTGCGCGCCGCCCAGTACTACGCGCATCCCCGCAACGGATTCTGGCCGGTGATGGGCGCGCTGGTCGGCGCGGGGCCCGAACTGCCCTATGCCGAGCGCCTGGCGGCCCTCGACCGCGCGGGCATCGCGCTGTGGGACGTGCTGGCGGAATGCGTCCGGCCCGGCAGCCTCGACTCGGCGATCCGCCACCACACGGCGCGGGCCAACGACTTCGCGGCATTCTTCAGGTCGCATCCGCGCATCGGGCACGTCTTCTTCAACGGCGCCAAGGCCGAGCAGTGCTTCGACCGCCTGGTCGACCGCGCGCCTCTGCCCGCGCATCTCGCCTATCGCCGCCTACCCTCCACCAGCCCCGCCCACGCCGCCATGAGGCTGGAGGCCAAGATCGCCGCATGGCGCGCGGCGCTGGAGGGCTTGGTGCCGCTCCGGCCGCGCTGACCGGCGCATTGATTGGAGCATCATCGAGCGGGACCGCCTGTGGGATCGGGGATCGGCTGCATCGACCCCTTTCCCTGGCGGTGCCCCAAGTCCACTAGCGCCACGGCGGTTCCGGCGGCCTGTCCGGCAAGTTGCAGAACCTCCTGCAGTGCGCGAAGAAGCCGTAGCGCATCTGCCCTATCAGCGCTCTAGAACAGGGCCGGGCGTCGCTGCGAAGCGCACCCGGCCTTTTTTCTTATTGGGCTCCAAACGCGCGTCGCCAGCTTGGCTCGCCGCGCTCTATTATCCGGCATGGACGACACATTCAGACTCGATCTCGCCGGCTATGACAGAGAGTGCGTCCGAGAAGTGCTCGACACGTTCTTGACGGATGCGCAGCGGCATGGACGCCGTGTGGTACAGATCCGGATGGGCCGGGAGATGTGCGAGAAGGTCATGCACGAACGTGGAGGGTCCGGCCTGACGTACAGGGGCGTCGAAGTCGCTCTTGTCGATACCGGGTTCGAAGAGACGATCGAAGTGGTGCTAACCCGGATCAACTGATCCATGGGCCGCATCGGTCGCGATGAATCATTGCCAACAAGATTCCCGCGTCATGCGACGCAGCGATGCGAGTACGGCAAAGGAGTAGCCGCCATGCGGACGACCATCACGCTCGATGACGAGTTGCTTAAAGAGGCGCGGGAGCTGACGGAACTGCGTGACAATGCGAAAATTGTGGAAGCAGGCTTGCGCGCGTTGATCGCGCGCGAGTTGGCGCGGCGGCTGGCGATGTTGGGTGGAAGTCAGAAGGGTCTGAAGCCGATTCCGCGGCGCCGCTCCTAGGGTGCGGGTTAGGGTTGTAATCCGACATCCCAGTTGCAACTCTGTTTGGCTAAGCGAATCGCACCAACATCTCAGGATCACCAAAAGTACCCTTCTTGCGCCCCGGGACTGGGTTGATTGCGGCCAACTGACCTGACTCCATCTCGAGGGACTTCAGGATTCCTTTGTAGTGGGTCTCTCGAAATGCGGTCTGCGCGACTACGAATGTCTCGATCTCTTCAACCCGAACCTGTCGCCCAGCAAACTCAACGAGTAAGTTAGCCCGAAGTGCATCATAGTTCGGTGATTTCTCGAAAAGAATGAGTTGATCTGGATTTGTGGCGTCGGAGAACCTGAACCCGCCACTTTCATCGGCCTTCCACATTGCCTCCTTCATCTTCTTTAGCCCAAGAAGCTTGTTGGTCGCATAGAACAGGTAGTAGTCCGTGACGTCGCGCATGTTCGACATTTCGAATGAGCGGACGTACTTGGCGTTCGCAGCATCGCGCAATTGGGAAAGATATAGATCGTGAAGGCATCGGTTTCGTTTGGTGGGGTCGGTCTCATCGACGCACTCCTTCCAGGCATTCGTGCCGAAGAAATCGTCGAAATTCTGAACTTGATCTCGATGGCTCAGGAATCGATTGATCTCCTCGTACATGAAATTCACGAAGACCTCACAACTCGGCTGGGTCAGAATGTGCTTGATGAGGCCAAACGGTGCGCCAGTCCATCCGAATGGATCAATGAACGCGAATGTTGGAAACAGGCGACTGCTTCGCTGATACCGTCTGACGTTTCTATCAAACGCGGCGAGGAAAGTCGTTCCGCCTTCTACCACGACATCGAAGTTGTCCGGCAGCTTCCGGGCTGAAATGAGCTGGCGAAGATGATTGGCGCGGCTCTCCTTCTCTTCCACGAACAAGAAGTGGATCCTGGCAGATAAGTGCGACCGATGATTCAACGCCGCATCGAGCGCTATGATCGGCGAGCCTGGCTCGCCACCTTCATACTCGCCGGGACCGGCAAATCCATCAATGTACAGGATGTCCGGAAAGCTACCTTGGCTGAGGATGATCATCCATGCCTGTAGGTAGCGCTTCAGTATCTCATGCTTCGCCCGTGTATGCGGGTCAAGCTTCCAGACGATGCCCCTTGGCGCTGCCATTTTCTGGTCTCCGCCCGGATCGATTGATTGGAACCTCCGCAGTGGGCCACTCGCTCCACTCACGCCCGTCGAGTGTGCGTCCACCGGATTTTGGCCTCAGACCGCCCCACTGCTTGAAGAAGAACGGCACCTTCGCAGCGGTGCATTGATTGCGCATCTCGCGCACCCATTCCGGCTGCAAGGGGCGCGCGCGTGGACCACTTTCGCCGCCGACGATCACCCAATGAATGCCGCTCAGGTCGATCGGGCCGATCGGACCCAGCAATGGCTCGATCGACAGGAATCGAATGGATGCGCTTGCGGCTTGAAGATGCCGGACGCGCGATTTTCTGGCGCCGTCCTCGATGGACGTGCCGAGCCAGATATGGGATGGCGCAATTGCCGCCCGGTATCGCGCGTTGACGTAGTCGCGCAGCCGCGAGCTTCGCTTCGTCAGGATCTGGAACTTGTGCCAGCGCGCGTTTTCCATGGTGTCGAAGACGCGATCGACAAAGGCGAACGGGACCTCCTTGTGGAAGAGGTCGCTCATCGAGTTGACGAAAATCATCTTCGGTTCGCGCCAACGCAGCGGCTGCTCCAGCCGTTCGGGTCGCAATTGAAGATCGAAGCCGTTCTCGAACGGATGCCCGAGCACGCCACGAAAGCGCTCCGCGAAACGCTCGGCATAGCAGTTGTCGCAACCAGGGCTCAGCTTCGTGCATCCCGTGACCGGGTTCCACGTCGCGTCGGTCCATTCGATTGCGGTCGAAGCGGCCATTGGATGCTCCGGAACAAATCAAGAACATAGTATATTGCAATGACTCTCGCAAGAGTTTTCTCATGCATTGACGCTCGGTGAAACGCCGAAGTGGTCTCGGTTGGCCACAAGAAGCAAATCAAGTGCGGCGTGGACGCACGGTGATTCCCTCACCTTCCCATCGCTTTGCGAGGGGCCCCGCCCTTTCCCGGCGGGAGAGGGAAAGGGTGCGCGTGCCCCCTTCACCCCCCATCCCCGCGGCTCCAGTTGCACGCCGCGCAGAGCGTGCGCAGGTTGTCGAGCCTTGTCTTGCCGCCCTTCGAATACGGCTCGATATGGTCGACGTGCAGCTTGCACGCCGGGTCGGTTGCCGGGCTGTTGCCGCAGGCGACGCAGCGGAAGCGGTCGCGCTGGAACACGTGGAAGCGCAACGAGCCGCGCACGTCGCGGCGTTGTTCCTTCCGCAGCAGGGCGGCGACCGCCGGGTCCGGCGGCGCGAGCGGCGGATCGGCGCCCGCCGCGTTGGCGCGCAGCGCGAACAGCGCCAGCGCGCGCCGCACGCTGCCGAAGCGGAGGCGATAAGCCTGCATGCTGACCGTGGAGGGCGACTTGTCGAGCTCGCCGCTGCGAGGCAGTCGGTCGTAGTGCTTCGCCAGAGCCTCGAGGTTGGCGAAGCACAGCGCATCGCTGTAGCGCCGGGCGCATCTGGTCTGGCGCAGGCCCGCCGCCGCCACTGCCTTGGCGAAGCTGCCAAAGCGGCCGTAGTAGACCGGCAGCGATACGCGCGGGCTGGACGCCACTTGCTTGGCCGTCACGGTGTCGCCGCCATGGGTGGCGGCGATCGCGCGCAGCTCGGCGAGCAAGGCGTCGTCCGACATGCCGACCGAGGGGCGCCGGCGCAGCTTGTCGGTGATCGGACAGCCGCTGTAGCGGTCGGCAAGGCCCGCATGCTCCAGTGCGGTGCGCCACAGGCCGAAGCGCCGGTGGACGACCGCCGTCGCCATGCGCGAGTGGCGGCGGAACAGGCTG
>JADLEG010000226.1 GCA_020846275.1 Alphaproteobacteria bacterium | reverse complement strand
CGGGCGCCAGCAGCGCCGCGCTGTAGTCCGGCCAGGCGCCGTCGCCGCGCCGCATGCCCAGGTCGATATCCTCCGCCAGCAGGTCGACGTCCTTGTCGCTGGTCAGCAGGCGCAGCTCGATGTCGGGATGCGCGGCGCGAAAATTTCCCAGCCGCGGCATCATCCAGAACGTGGCGAACCCGGTCGAAACCGAGATCGTGACGTGCCGGTCGCGGCGCTGGCGGTTCAATTCCTCGGCCGAGCGGCGGATATGGTTGAGCCCGATCGCCACATCGTGGAAGAAGCGCTCGCCGACGTCGCTGAGCTCGATGCGCTTGTGATGGCGCAGGAACAGCGCCACGCCCAGCGCCTGCTCCAGCTGCTTCACGGCGAACGAGATCGCCGCCTGGGTGACGTTCAGTTCGCGCCCCGCGGCGGTGAACGAGCCGAGCCGAGCCGCGGCCTCGAAGGCGAACAGGCCGCTCGGCGAGGCGATCAGGCTGCGCAGGCTTTGCATAAATCCACCTTGGGCAAGACGAAAGATTTTTCCGTGATACGGGGGCATCGGGTCAAGTGGTAAAAACTGCTACTGGCCTGCGGATCGTCGACCGCCCGCCCTGGGGGTGCAAAGGATCGCGTCCGCGGCAAACGGGGGAGCAAAGACAAGATGCGCAAGTTCAACTTGACGGCAATGGTCGGCGGTGCGGCGGTCCTGGCGCTGGCGGCGGGATCGCCCGGCGGCGCGAATGCCCAGCAGGTGACCCTGCGCTTCGCGCACAACCTGGCGCCGACCGAGCCGTTCAACCTCGCCGCCGAGCAGTTCGCGCTCAACGTCGGCAAGGCATCGAATGGCCAGATCAAGATCGCGGTCTTCCCCGGCGAGCAGCTGGGACCGAACAAGGAGATGCTGGAGCTGGTCAAGCAGGGCGGCAACATCATCACGCTGACCGACGCCGGGTATATCGGCGATTTCGTCCCCGATTTCGGCGTGCTGCAGGGGCCGTACCTGATGAAGGACCCGGCCGAGTTCGCCCGCTTGCTCGACTCGCCGCTCTACAAGGAGCTGGTGGAAAAGGCGCGCGAGCGCGGCATCATGCCGCTGGCCTTCAACTGGTATATCGGCAGCCGGCACGTCGTCGCCAACCGCGCGATCAAGCAGGTCCAGGATTTCCGCGGCCTGTCGATCCGCGTGCCGCCGATCCCGATGTACGTGAAGACGTTCGAGTCGCTGGGCGCCCGTCCGGTGACCCTGCAGTGGTCGGAAGTCTACACCGGCCTGTCCCAGGACGTGGTCGACGCGGCCGAGGCGCCGATCCCGACGATCTACGGCAACCGGCTGCAGGAGGTCCGCAAGTTCGTCTCGCTGACCGGGCATTTCGCCGCCTTCCTCGGCATCAGCATGAACGCGGGCGTGTTCAACAAGCTGACCGATCAGCAGCGCGAGATCCTGGTGAAGGAAGCCCGCGCGTCGGGCGACGCGCTGATGAAGCTCACCCTGGAAAAGGAAAACTCGGTGCAGGCCGACCTGAAGAAGGCCGGCGTGACGATCGTCGCGATCGAGAAGCCGGAGGAGTTCCAGAAGGCCACCGCCGCGGTCTATACCGGGTTCACGAACTGGACGCCCGGCCTGTACGATCGCGTGCAGGGCATTCTGCGGGGGAAGTAAGCCGCACCCCTAGAGAACGCGTCGCTTCGCAAGAGGGCTGCGCTTGACCACGCCGCCGGGGCCACCCGCGACGGGCTTGTGGGCCGCGATGCGCGCGACCGAGCGGACCGTCGCGGCGCTCGGCACCGTCGCCATCATCGTCTGCGTCCTGTGGGGCGTGGTCACCCGCTACATCTCCCACATGCCGTCGTCCTGGACCAGCGAAGTGGCGGCGATCGCCTTCTGCTGGAGCTGCCTGTTCGGCGGCGCGCTGCTCTATGACACGGACGGGCATCCGCGGATGTTCTCGCCGCTCGACATCAAGAACCGGACGCTGCGGCGATGGTTCCTGGCGGGCGGCGGTCTGATCGAGGCCGTCGTGCTCGCCATGGTCGCGGCCTATTCGATCAAGCAGATCTACGTGAACTTCGACAATCCCACGTCGATCCTCCGCATCTCGGTCGGCGTGTTCTACCTGCCGCTGGCGTGGTTCGGCCTGGCGTCGCTGGCGCGGCTGATGCACGGGATCAAGAAATGGACTTGATGCCGCTGGTCGTGCTGGTGGCGGCGATGTGCCTGGGCGCGCCCGTCGGCACCGCGCTCGGTGCGTCGGCGCTGTGGTTCTTCATGTCCGCGGACGGCGTGCCGCACGAGGCCTTCGTCCAGAAGATCCAGTCGTCGTTCGGCTCGTATCCGCTGCTGGCGATCCCGCTGTTCATCTTCGCGGCGTCGATCCTGAACATGGCCGGCGTATCGCAGCGCCTGTTCGACCTGGCGGACGCGCTGGTCGGGCGCACGGTCGGCGGGCTGGGCAAGGTCAACGTCATCATGGCGACGCTGATGGGCGGCATATCCGCGTCGGCCGCGGCCGATGCCGCGATGCAGGCGAAGCTGGTCGGCCAGCCGATGGTGAACCAGGGCTATCCGCGCGCCTTCGTGTCGTCGATCATCGCCAGCTCGGCGGTGATCACGCCGATCATCCCGCCGGGGATCGGCTTCATCCTCTATGGCGCGATGACGGAGACGTCGATCGGCCAGCTCTTCGCCGCCGGGATCGTTCCCGGGCTCTTGATCTGCGTCGCGCTGGTGATCGTGGTGCACGTCGTCACCAAGGTGAATGGCTATGACCGCCTGCGGACCACGCCGCCCGCGGCGGATTGGCCAAGCCGGGTGCGGCGCATGCGGCTGGCGCTGCGCCGCGCGTCGCTGGCGCTGGCGATGCCGATCTTCATCGTCGTCGGCATCCGCTATGGCGTCTTCACGCCGACCGAGGCCGGCGGCGTCCTGGTCCTGATCGGCCTGTTCTTCGGCTTCGTGGTCTATCGCGAGCTGCGTCTGAGCGACATCGGCCGCGCGATCGCCGAAACGATGGAAACGACCGCGTCGCTGATGCTGATCGTGTGCTTCTCCACCGCCTTCGCGTTCTACCTGACCTGGGAGATGATCCCCCAGCAGGTCACGCAGTTCGTACTGTCGCATACCAACGACAAGTACACCGTGATCCTGGCCATCAACGTCATCCTGCTGCTCGTGGGGACGTTCCTGGAAACCATTCCGGCGATGATCATCCTGGTGCCGCTGATCCACCCGATCGCGCTGCGGCTCGGGATCGACCCGGTGCATATCGGCGTCATCGTCGTCGTGAATCTGACGCTGGGCTCGGTCACGCCGCCGGTGGGCATCCTGATGTTCCTGGCCAACGGCGTGCTTGGCACCACGGTCGCCGAGTTCACCCGGGCCAGCATTCCGTTCATCGGCGCGATCGTCGCCGTCCTGGCGCTCATATCGGCGTTTCCCGACCTGTGCCTGGCAATTCCCCGGGCGCTCTATTGACGAAAGACGGCATCGGCACCCACGGAGGGAGGAGAGCATGACCGACACGAGTCTCGAGGCACTGCGCGCCCGGGTGGCGCGTTTCAAGGACCTGAAGTCCAGCTCGGAGGCGTTCATCGACACGCGCATCCCCGAGTACAACCGCGAAATCTACAACATCATCGGCCGCGGCGTGACCGAGGACGCCAAGCTCAAGCCGGCGATCGAGGACAACCGCGACTTCAACCTCACCCTGATGAAGTCCGATCCGGGCAAGGGTTCCTCGCAGCACGACCACCAGACCATCGAATGCTTCGTGGCGCTGACCGGCAAATGGGCGATCACGTTGGGCGACAACGGCGAGGAGGCGATCATTCTCGAGCCGTTCGACGTGTTCTCGGTACCGCCGGGCGTGATGCGAGGGGTTCGCAACGTGGGCGCGGAGCCCGCCTATATCCTGACCATCCTCGGCGGCACGGATCCCGGCCGGGCGAGATGGTCGCAGCAGATCAACGAGAAGGGCCGGGCGCTCGGGCTGCACGTCGACGAGAACGGCGACATGGTCCGGCTGAAGTAGCGCGCGGCGCCGCCGCCTCCCACGCAACCCGGACGACGGCGTCTCGCGCGAGTCGTTCGCATCGGGGTTTCGTGCGCCGACAAGCTGCCCGCCGGCGGAATTGACTCACGTCAATGCTGCCGGATCGAGCATGCCGGATCGTCAATCTATGATGACCTGGCTACCCGACCGCACGCCGCCCGACATCCTGCCGAACCGGATATGGCTGGGCCTCGCGGCGGCGTTGCTGCTCGGCGGCTGCATCGACGGGACGCCGGAACGCGGCTCGGCCCTGCCGCCAAGCAAACTGACGATGATCGCCAGCGCCAACCAGAGCGTCGTTTCGTTCGACGAGGCAAGCGTCGGGGGCCAGCCCGGCCCCGTGACGATCGGATCCACGGCGGCCCCGCAGCAAGCGGCGCAATGCACGCAGGATGGGCACTACATCGCCGGCGATGCCGGCTTTCTTCAGAACGCCGAGCAGGCCGTCGGGCAGGAAATCGACCAGACCAAGCGGACGATCGACGACCTGAACAGCCGCATCGACCAATGCAAGGGAAGATCGAAAGGACAGAGCGAGTACGACGCGCAGTTCGGCTGCAACCGCGCGAGTTTCCGGCAGATGCAAGGCCGATTGCAGCAATTGGACAACCTGTCGAGCGCCGATCCGCAGGAATTGGCCCCCGCGGAATGGAAGGCGATGAATGCCGTCAGCGAGCGCGGCCAAACCGCCGAGAACCGAGCAAAGTTCTCGCCCGATCGCATTCAAGCCGGCTTGGCGCTATTGGAGTTGGCCCAAGCGGAAGCCGATTGGGCCAAGGCGACCAAGGCGTTCAATGACGCCGTCGATGCGAGGAAGAAGGCGATCGAGACGGAGCGGCGCTCCATAAAGGACCAAGTCGACCGGATGGCGCCGCTGTGCGAACAGGCGGAAACCGCCTACGAACAGAATCCCTGCAACGCCGCGCAAATCGCCAGCGACGCCTTCGCCCGCAACCGCGCGCAGGATCGGCTGGCGGCGCTGGAAGCGCGGCGCAGCCTGCTGAGGGACTGCCGCAAGGATCGCGAACGCCAGGCCAGCGCCCCGTCGGGCACGGGCTCGCCGGCGGCGCAGGAACTGCTGATGCAGAGCTTGCCAGGCATCATGGGCGGCTTCCGCACGCGCCCGGCCCCCCGCCATCCGCCGCCCAAGGACACGTCGCGCCAGCCGGACCTGCCCTCGAAGGGCGGGGAGGGCCAGCCGCACTGGCACGACCACAAGAACTGAGCGGATGGATGACGTGAGCGCGCAGCAGGCAGATACCAAAATGCTGGCCAGGGGGTCGGCGAGGATACTGGCGGCGGTCGCGGCGGCATGGCTCTCGATCGCCGCCGGCCTGGCCGCGCAGGAAACCGCGCCGGCGGCGTCGCCGTCGATCGGATCGGCCGCGCCGCTCGACCGGCCGGTCACCCTGCGGCCGCAATTCGTGCCGGAATTCGCCTTCGTGACCGAGGCCCTCAATCTCGGCCGGGTTCCCGCCGGGTCGCCGCAACGCGCGATCCTGTTCGGCCATGGCACGGCTGCCCCGCGCGCGAACGTGACGATCTTCCGCCTGTGGGTCGACCGGCTGCACCTGGACGGGCGCGATTTCGGCGGCGGCCAGCCGCTGGTGGTCGTCGACGGCGAGATCCAGCCGGGTCCGCAGAAATTCCGCACCCTGTCGCTCGACACGACCGGCTTCGCCCAGTTGCCCGCATCGGGCTACGGCGTTGCCCCGTCGCGCGTCGTGCAACAGGCGATTACCGCCTTCCTCGACGCGCTGTTCCTGCCGCCGCGCGGCCCCACCGCCATGGCGACGCCGGTCGTGGACCTGACCCCCGCCCTGCAGCGGGACTTGGCGCGCATGATACCCTCCGCGGCGCTGATGCGCGCGGTCGCGCCGGCGACCGTGGTCGGCGGCCGGGCGCACGACGGCCGCCCCGCCCTGGTTGCCGCCCTGCGCGACGAGGTCCAGCTAAACGTCGCGGGGCAGGCGATCGCGCTCGACATGGAAAGCGAGTTCCTGCTCGACCAGGAAACCGCGCTGCCGATCATGATCCGCACGCGGATGCGGGGACTTGCGAACAACCCGCCGCCGGGCGGACCGGTCGACTATGTCGTGCGCAGCTACGTGGCCCTGCCCGGCATGCAGGACCCGATGCAGCACCTGGCGACCGCGCCGGTACCCGCCGAAGCGCAGGTACTGCCGCCATTCCCCGAACGGCCGAAGCAAATCGCCCCGAAGGCGCCCGCCGCCGCCAAGCCTGCGCCGGCCAGGGAAGCAGCACCCAAGCCGGACGCCGCGCCGGCGAAGCCGCCCGCCCCCGCAAAGGCCGCGCCGAGGCCCGCCTCTCCTTCCGGCGACGACATCGCGGCGCGGTTGCAGGCATTGAAGGACCTGCGCGACCGCGGGCTGATCACCCCCGAGCAGTACGAGGCGAAGCAAAAGGAGATTCTCGGACGCCTCTAGTGCAGGAAGAAGCTGGGTTTATGCCGATAGCTAAGCAAACGGGATCGATGTGCCCGTCACCGCCTTGGAGAGGAGGTGGTTAAATCTCGCGCGGACATGCTCGATCAGATTGAGATCTAAGCAATACGTCGGGCAGAAAGATCAACTCGACCGCCAGATTGACTCACATCAATGCCGTTTCCGTGTCGCTCGACGATAAAATTTCGATGAGCCGCCGCACGTTGCGACGGCGAACCCATTCGAGATGCGATCTTGCCCCTTTCAAGACGAAGCCTCCCGCAGCTTGCCTGTCTCTGCCTGCTGAGCATTGCGCTGCCGGCGGGGTGCAGCCTCTTCGGTTTCGACGACGACGAGGACAGATATGACCCCTTCGCGCCGCAGATCACTCAGGTCGGCGGGATCGGCAATAGCATCTCGGTATTGCGGGGTGGCAGGGATCCGAACGTACGATACATCGCCGACCAGCCTGACGGATCTTCGACGCACGTGGTCTGCACGCCCGACGGCCGGTTCGTCAGCACAGTGAGCCTTACGGGCGCGCCGGCCCCGATGTCGGCAATCGGCCGGCAGTTGGACGACGCGATCGACGCCGACAGGCGCGCGATCAACGACATCGACAACCGCGCCCGGCAATGCCGCGGCAGATCCAAGGGCCTGACGGACTACGACGCGGAGCGCGGATGCGACCGGCCGCAGTACCGACGCATCAAGGAAACGCTCAACGAGGTCAAGTGGCAGCGCTCGCATCCGGGCATCTCGGATGCCCGTGACCGGGAATTGCTGCGCCAACAGAACCAAATTGGGGCGCAGCTAGCGCCGTTTGCAGGACCTTGCGAGTACGCCGAAGAACTGTATCGGAAGGACCCCTGCAGCGTTACCCAACTCTCCGAGGACGCCTGGGACCGGCCGCGCAGGCAGCAGAGCCTGGCCGAGGCGCAACGCCAGCGCGAACTGTTCAAGAGGTGCGAGGACGACTTGCAGCAGCGCCAGGCGCAGAGCGTTACGGGCATCCGCACCCCGACGACCGAAGACGCGCTCATCCATGTCCTGCCCGGGATCATCGGCACGATTGGGCCGCGGCCCCATGGTGATCGCCGCGATCGCGATCCTCACCGCGGATCGAGCGTGCCGCACGGCCACTCCGACCCGCACGGAGACCACCATTGAGGTCCGCGATGAGATGCGCGCTGGGATTGGCAGCGGCGCTGGCGGCGGCGCTGGCGGCCGCAGAGACAGCGCAGGCACAGGTGAGCCCGACCACGACGCCCGATGCCGCCGCATACCTGCCGATCGGCCGGGCCCTGCCGGTGGAAGGGCCGGTGACGATGCGCCCGCAGTTCGTGCCGCAATTCCGCTTCGTCGCCGAGACGCTCAATCTGGCCTCGCCACTGCCCGGCCTGCCACGGCGCCTCGTCCTTTCCGGGCGCGGCACCATGGCGCCAAGGCCCGGCTCGACGACGTTCAACATCGTGCTCGACCGCATGAACGTGGATGGGCGCGACTACGGCGGCCCGCAGCCCCTGGCCATCGTCGACACCGAGCTGCAACCGGGACCACAGAGACAACGGTCGCTGTCGATCGACGCCACCGGGCTTGCGCCCTATCGCGCGGGTCAGCCACCAGCTGCGGGCGGTCCGTCAGTCTACCGGCTGGGGCGCCAGGCGGTCAGGGCTCTGCTCGACGGCCTCTTCCTGCCGCCAAGCGGCCCTGTGGGCGATGGCGCGCCGGTCGCCGACCCCGGCATGGTGGTGCACCAGCAGCTGTTCCGGCTGCTGCGCGGCGCGACGCTGGCGCGCGCGCCCGTACCAGCGAGCTTGGTCGGCACGCGGCCGCACGACCGCCGCGAGGTGCTGGTCGCGGCCATGCACGATGACCTGATGCTGCAACTGGGCGGGCAGCTTGCCAACCTGCGCATGGACAGCGAAGTGCTGATCGACCGCGAGACCGCGCTGCCGCTAGGGATGCGCACCCGGGTCTGGGGCGACCCCAAGGTCCAGCCGCTGGTCGGGCCGGTCGACTACGTCGTGCGTGTGTATATCGCATTGCCGGAGATGCAGGACCCGATGCAGTGGCTGTCCGCCTCGCCGGTTGCCATCGAAGCGCCTGCGCTGCCCCCGCCTGCGGCGAAGGCGCCTGCACCCAAATCTCCCGCCGCGGCAAGACCCGCAGCGCCCAAACCGGCACCGGCGAAGGAGGCGGCGCCCAAGCCACAGGCGCCTATGCCATCCGCATCGCCCCCGGGCAGCGACATCGCGGCGCGGTTGCAGGCATTGAAGGACCTGCGCGACCGCGGGCTGATCACCCCCGAGCAGTACGAGGCGAAGCAGAAGGAGATTCTCGGCCGCCTCTAGGCCGGTATACGCCGTCGCCTACTCCGCGGCCTTGGCGGCCGGCTCGGCCGTCTTCGTCCGCATCGTGACGAATTCCTCGGCGGCGGTGGGATGGATGCCGATCGTGGCGTCGAAATCGGCCTTGGTGGCGCCGGCCTTCATCGCCACCGCCAGTCCTTGGATGATTTCCGGCGCGTCGGCGCCCACCATATGGGCGCCCAGCACGCGGTCGGTGGCGCGCTCGACGACCAGCTTCATCAGCATGCGCTCGTCGCGGCCCGAGAGCGTATGCTTCATCGGCCGGAAGCTGGTGCGGTAGATGTCCAGGGCAATGCCCTTGGCGCGCGCCGCGTCCTCGCTCAAGCCCACCACCGATACCGAAGGCTGGCTGAACACGGCCGAGGGCACGTTCGCGTGGTCCATCTTGCGCGGCTTGCCGCCGAACACCGTGTCGGCGAAGGCGTGGCCCTCGGCAATGGCGACTGGTGTCAGGTTGATGCGGTCGGTCACGTCGCCCACCGCGTAGATCGACGGCATCGAGCTGCGCGACCATTCGTCGACGATGACCGCGCCGTTCGGCTTCAGGGCCACCCCGACCTCCGCGAGGCCCAGCTTCTTCGTGTTGGGCGCGCGGCCGGTCGCCATCATGACCGCGTCGGCGTCGATCACCTGGCCCGTGGTCAAGGTCACCGCCAGGCCGCGCATGGTGCTGTCGATGCGCGTCGCGTCGGTGCGCAGGCGCAGGTCGATGTCCTTCTTGCGTATCTCGTCGGCGAGGAAGGTTCGCACATCCGTGTCGAAGCCGCGCAGGATCATCTCGCCGCGATAGAGCTGCGTGACCTTGGAACCCAGCGCCGCGAAGATGCCGGCGAACTCGACCGCGATATAGCCGCCGCCGACGATGACGATGCGCTCGGGCCGGTGCTTCAGGTCGAGCGCCTCGTTCGAGGTGATGGCGAGCTGGCGCCCGGGAATGTCGGGAATGACCGGCCAGCCGCCGGTCGCCACAAGGATGGTCCTGGCGGTGACGCGCTTCTTGTTCACCTCGACCGCGTCGGGCGCCACCACCCGCGCCTCGCCCTCGATCAGCTCGACGCCGGCGTTGGACAGTAGCTTCAGGTAGACGCCGTGCAGGCGGTCGAGCTCCTTGTCCTTGTTGGCGATCAGCTTCGGCCAGTCATGGGTCGCGCGCCCGATCGTCCAGCCGAACCCCGCCGCGTCCTCGATGTCGTGCGCGACATGCGAGCCGTAGACCAGCAGCTTCTTGGGCACGCAGCCGCGCAGCACGCAGGTCCCGCCCACCCGCCACGCCTCGGCGATCGCGACCTTGGCGCCATGCCCCGCGGCGATGCGGCTGGCGCGGACGCCGCCGGACCCGGCCCCGATGACGAAGAGATCGTAGTCGTGGGCGGGCATCGGCTACTTGTCGATGCCGCCCATGCACAAATACTTGATCTCCACGAAGTCATCGATGCCGTACTTCGAGCCCTCGCGGCCGAGGCCGGACTCCTTCACGCCGCCGAACGGGGCCACCTCGGTCGAGATGATGCCGGTGTTGATGCCGACGATGCCGT
>JADLEG010000225.1 GCA_020846275.1 Alphaproteobacteria bacterium | reverse complement strand
GATATTGCTCGTCCGCACCGGCAGGCTGGTCACTGCGGACCCAACACTGCCATCTCCCTCAAAAACATCGCAACAACTTCTCCATTAACCTGTGTCCAATTCTAACCATTGTGATATCTTGGCAACGAAACTAGGGGTATTCCCCGATGCCGATGGAAAATAGGCATTATAATTCAGTTTGTTATATTGTTTCAAAAATCTCGCCCAAATAACAGGGCGTTTGCAATTGCCTGCTAGGATGGTTACCGACCGCGGCGATGCGGGAAACCCCAAGCTGGCGGGACGGCGCCAGGAGCAGCGATGGCGACCAGCGACCCAGACGTCTATCGCACCATCTTCGACATATCCGCGATCGGGATGTTCCAGTCCACGCCGCAGGGACGGTTCCTCGCCGTCAATGCGGCGTTCGCCCGCATCCTGGGTTTCGACAGCGCCGCAGACCTGCTGGCCGGGACGGTCGATCTTGCCCGCCAATACTACGGCAACCCGGCCCAGCGCGCGGAAATAACCGCGCGGCTGGCGCGCGACGGCCGCGTCGAGGGAATGCTGGTCGAGGCGCGGCGGCGCGACGGCGCGTCGTTCTGGTGCTCGCTGTCGGCGGCCGCGCTGCGCGACCCCGCGGGCAACGTCACCAGCTTCGTCGGCACGATCGTCGACGTAACCGACCTGGTCGACGCGCGGGAGAAGCTGCGCGCGGCCGCCGACGAGATGCGCCGCATCTTCGACAACGCGAGCGAGGGCATGTATCGCAGCTCGCCCGACGGACGGCAGATCCGCGCCAATCCCGCGCTCGTCCGCCTGAACGGCTATGACAGCGAGGCCGAGTTGCTGGCCGGCGTGAACGACATCGGTCGCGAATGGTATGTCGACCCCGATCGCCGCGGCGAGTTCCGTCGGCTGCTGGAGCGCGACGGGCACCTGACGAATTTCGAATCCGAGGTGTTTCGCCACAAGACGCGCGAGCGCATCTGGATCAGCGAGAACGCGTGGATCGTCCGCGACGCCGCCGGCAAGCCGGTGTTCTACGAAGGCACGGTCGTCGACATCACGCAGCGAAAGCTGGCCGAACAGGCGCTGCGCCACAACGAGGAGCGCTTCCGCGACTATGCCGAAACGGCGTCGGACTGGTTCTGGGAGACCGGGCCGGACCACCGCTTCACCTACATGTCGCCCAAGACCAGCTCGTCGCCGGCGCGGCCCGACCCGCGCCTCGGCATGACGCGGCGCGAGATCGCGGTCGGCGCGGAGCACGAGCCGGAGCGTTGGCTCGAGCACCAGGCCACGCTCGACCGGCGCGAGCCGTTCCGCGACTTCGTCTACCGCGGCATCCGCAACAGCGGCCAACTCGCCTATGTCTCGGCCAGCGGCAAGCCGATCTTCGACGGCGCGGGCAATTTCCTGGGCTACCGCGGCAGCGCGCGCGACGTGACCGCGACGGTCGTGGCGGCCGAGCAGCTGCAGGGCGCGATGGCCGAGGCCGGGGCCGCGAGCAACGCCAAGATCGCGTTCCTCGCCAACATGAGCCACGAGCTGCGCACGCCGCTCAACGCGATCCTCGGCTTCGCCGACATGATCCGCAGCCAGATCTTCGGCGCCAACGATCCGCGCTACGCCACCTACGCGCGCTTCATCTGCGATTCCGGCAAGCACCTGCTCAACCTGGTCAACGACGTACTGGACATGGCGAAGATCGACGCCGGGCGGCTCGAGCTGTTGTCCGGCGATGTCGATCTGGGCGACATGGTCGCGCAGCAGGCCGCGCTGATGGCGCCGCGGGCCAAGGAGGGCGGCGTCGCGTTGGAGATCGCCGCGGGGCCGACCCTGATCGTGCGGGCCGACGAGCAGCGGCTGCGCCAGATCGTGCTGAACCTGCTGTCGAACGCGATCAAGTTCACGCCCGCCGGCGGCACGGTGACGCTGTCCGTCGGGATCTCCGACGACGGGCGGGCGTCGATCGCCGTCGCCGATACCGGCATCGGCATGGATGCGGACGAGGTCGAGCTGGCATTGCAGCCGTTCCGCCAGGTCGAATCGCATCTCGACCGCACGCGCGAAGGCACCGGGCTTGGCTTGCCGATCACCAAGAGCCTGGTCGAGCTGCATGGCGGCGAGCTGAATATCGAAAGCGCGAAAGGGAAAGGCACGACCGTGACGGTCCTGCTGCCCGCGGCCTCGGTGGTCGGCACCTCCGCCCGGACGCCGGCCGCGCGCGCCGCAAGCGGAACTGCCGCGGACGCATCGTGACCTTCGCGATCGGTGCGACGCGGGGATCGCGCCTGGACCTGCTCGCCTTGGCCGCGGTCGTCCTCGCGGCGGCCGCGATGGCGTTCGGCCTGCCGCCGCGGCCGCTGCCGACCGACAGCTTCCTGATGATCGACTACGGGCTGAACACCCGCCAGGCGCTAACCATTCAATCGATGGCCATTCAATCGACGGCGGCCGGCGGCGGTCCCGTCGTCTATCCGGAGCACTTCGCCTATCCCCCGGCCTTCGTCGTGCTGCTGCTAGCCTGGCTGAAGCTGGGCGCGGCCGCGTTTCCGGCGTGGATCGGGCTTTCGATCGCCGCCCTGGTCGCGAGCCTGCTGGCCGCGGCGCGCGCGACGAGAATCGATCGGCGCACCGGCGGCCTGGCGCTGGCGGCGACCGCGGTCGTGGTCGCGTCCTATGCGATCGGCTGGGACCTGAAGGCGCGCAACGTCAACCTGGTCTACCTGGCGGCGATCACGCTTGCCCTTGTCACGGCAGAGCGCCGCCCCGCGCTGGCCGGGCTGCTGCTGTCGTTGAGCATCGCCATCAAGCTCTACAGCATCCTGTTCCTGCCCTGGCTGGCGTGGCGGCGGCGCTGGGCGTGGCTGGGCTGGAGCCTTGCTGGGCTTGCGCTGTGGTTCCTCGTCCTGCCCGGGCTTTGGTTCGGATGGCAACCGGCGCTTGCGCTGACCGGCGCCTGGTGGACGGCGCTGGGGCCGGCGGGCGAGCCGGCCTACCAGGCGGTCTTCCCCGGCTATCTCGTGTCATTGCACCGCACGATCGCGGCGCTGATGGCCGTCGCGCCGACCGACGGCGCGGTGATCGCGGCGACGCGCGCGCTGCAGCTCGGCTGGATCGCGCTGCTGGCCTGGATGATCGGGCGCCGCGCCTTGTCGGACGCGGCCGAAGCCGCGCTCCTTGTACTTGCACCCCTGCCGCTCGGCCCCGTGGTGCAGCCGCATCACGCGGCGGTCATGCTGCTGCCGGCGGTCGTCGTGCTGGCCGGCGTTTCCGCCCCCGACGTCCGGCCGCACCAGCGCTGGACGGTGATCGCCGCGCTTGCCGCCTGCTTTCTGGTGACGCAATTGGGGCCGGGCGGAGTCTGGCGCGGCGCGGGGCTGATGACGGCGACGCTGATTCTCGCGCTGGCCGCGGGCCTGGGCTGCGGCGCGGGTCAGCGCGCGAAGAGATTGTAGCGCAGGATGGCGTAGATCATCCGGAACCCGTCGCGCCAGCCGATCTTCTTGCCCTGCGCATAGGTGCGCCCGTGATAGGAGATGCCGACCTCGTAGAAGGCCAGGCGCTTGCGCGCCAGGCGCGCCGTGAACTCGGCCTCGAAGCCGAAGCGGTCCTCGACCAGCCGGACCCCGTCCAGCGCGGAGCGGCGGAAGGCCTTGTAGCAGGTCGCCATGTCGGTGAGGTTCAGGTCGGTCAGCATGTTCGAGGCCAGCGTCAGGCCGCGGTTCACGACGGAGTGCCAGAAATAGAGGACGCGGTGCGACCGGCCGCTGATGAAGCGCGAGCCATAGACCACGTCCGCGCCGTGGCGGAACAGCGGGTCGAGCAGGATCGGGTATTCCGCCGGGTCGTATTCCAGGTCGGCGTCCTGAATCACCAGGATGTCGCCGGTCGCGGCGGCGAAGCCCGTGCGCAGCGCAGCACCCTTGCCGCGATTGCGGTCGTGCAGCACCAACTTGTCGATCAGCGGCTTGATGTCGCGCTCGAGGATCTCGCGCGTGCCGTCGGTCGAGCCGTCGTCGACGACGATCACCTCGCGCGACGCCAGCTTGACCGCCAGCACGCGATCGATCAGCGCGCGGATCGTCGCGCGCTCGTTGTAGCAGGGGATGACGATGGAAACCTTGGCGGAGTCGGGAAGCACGCGGCCGGCCTCGAGCGTCGGTTGGCGGGAATCGCAAAACGGCGGCGGAGACTACATCAGCGCGCGGTCAGCCGGAACAGCGTATAGCGCTCCGCCGGCCCGCGCTCCGAGCGCGTGCGGACGCTGACGGCGAGGCGCTCGACCTTGGCGAAGGCGGAAAGACCCGGCTCGTCCTCGGCGCGGGTGACGACATAGGCGACCTCGCCCGGCCGCAGCTTCTTGGCGATATCCTCGGGCACCCACACGCCCTCGGCCCGGCGGCCCGGACGATCGAGATAGAAGAGATGACGCGCCAGCGGCTGGCGGCCGGTCACGATCAGCCGTGCGCCGGGCGGGATCTGCGCCGCGATCCCGCGCAGGAATTCGCGATCGAAGCGCGACGGGTCGCGGTCCGCCAGGTAGGGCGAACGCAGCGTGAGCAGCACCGCGAGCACGGTCGCGAAATACACCAGCGCGAGCCCCGGCAGGCTCGGTCGGGCAAGCCACAGGCCGAGTGCGGCGAGCCCAAGCCCGAGGATGGTGCCGATCAGCGCGGCATCCGGCCCAAGCGGCGCGAATTCCGGGTCGGTCGCGCCGGCGTCCCGGAGATGCCATGACAGCAGCGCCAGGCCGACGGCCAGCGCGAGGCCGCCGACCACAAGGCTTGTCGCCGCGCGCGCCGGCAGGCGCCCCGCCCATGCCGTCGCCACGCCGCCCGCTCGGGCCAGGCCCAGCGCAACGATCGGCGCGAAGCCGGGCAAGGCATGGATGATGTAGTGGTGATGCTTGTGCGGCGGCAGCGAGAGCAGCAGGATCGGCGCCGCCGCCCAGCACCACAGGAACCGGTCGCCGGAATCGCGGTCGCGCCAAGCGCGGGCGAGCGACGGCGCGGCGCCGATCAGAAGGAAGGGCGTCCAGGGCAGCCATTGCCAGGTGAGCGTCAAGAGGTAGTACCAGGGCGGCTCGGCGACCGGGAAATACGTGCCGTCGACCCGCCCGAACATCTCGAAGCGCCACCACTCCGCCAACAGCGGGCCAAGTCCCTGGAAGTACACCCAGGCCGGCCAGGCCAGCGCGAGGGCAGCGAACAGCAGCAGGCCGAGGGGCGAGACCATGCGCCGCACGGCTTGCCCGTCGCGGCGCCAGACGACCCACGCGCCGCACACCGCCCCCACCAGCGCCGCCCCGAAAAGCGGCCCCTTGCTGAGGTTGGTCGCGCCGAGCAGCAGCCAGAACGCCAGCCGCCAGCGGCCAAGGCGCTCCGCCGGCGCGCGTTGCGCCGCGACGAAGCAGGCAAGCGTCGCGGTGACAAGCAGGCAGAGAACCATGTCGTTCTCGGCAAGCCGCGCGTAGGTCATCATGTACCAGGCGCTGGCCTGGACCAGGCCGGAAAGCAGGCCTGTCGTCGCCCCGAACCAGCGCGCGGCCAGCCCGGCCACGATCAGCGCGACCGCGATCCCCTCGATGGCAGAGGGCAGGCGCACCGCCGCCTCGCCGATGTCGCCGACCAGCGACAGCGACAACGCGGCCAGCCAATGCGGCAAAGGCGGTTTCTCGAGCCACGGATAGTCGCCGATCCACAATCCGCCCCAGGTGCCGTCGCGCAGCATCTGCTTGGCGATACCGGCGACGACGATCTCGTGCTCGGTCAGGGCCTGGAATCCGCCCAGATTGTAGCCGTAGAGCAGGGCCGCATAGGCGCCGACCGCCAGCCACTGCCAAAGCGCCATCGCGCCCAGGCTGCGCGACCAGAATTGGGAGCGCATCGGAATGTCTGCATTTGCCATTCCGGCTGAAATGTCACATACTGGAAAAACTGTCAAATTCTGGTGGATTGGCCAGATGTCTTCGGTTCGTACACGCTTGAGCCCGAATGGACGGATCGTGATCCCCGCGGCCTTTCGCAGAGCGCTGGGGTTGAAGAGCGGGGACGAGGTCGTGATCACCTTGGGCGAGGACGAGTTGCGCCTATCGACGTCGCGTCACGCGCTGCGCCGCCTGCAGACATTGGTCCGCAAGCATGTCCCGAAGGGCGTCAGCCTTGCCGACGAACTGATCCGCGAACGCCGAGACGAGGCATCGCGTGACTGAAACGGTGCTGGACGCCTCGGCGCTGCTGGCGGCCATCAACCAGGAACCGGGCAGCGGCGAAGTGGCGCGCGCAATCGACCGGGCGTCGATCAGCGCGGTCAACCTCGCCGAGGTGCTGTCCAAGCTCGTGGACAAGGGCATTAGCCCCGATGAAGCCTGGTCCGGCCTGGTCGCGACGGAGATCAAAGTGGTGCCATTCGATGCCGGGATGGCCCATCGGGTCGCCGCCCTGCGCCCATTGACCCGGGCGGTCGGCCTGTCCTTGGGGGATCGCGCTTGCCTTGCCCTTGGCATGGCAACGAAAGCGACCGTGCTGACGGCCGACCGGGCCTGGAAGTCGCTCGGGCTCGACCTTTCCATCCGAGTCATTCGATAGGCGACGACGATTGACAATGCCGTTGCGGCCCGCCATTCGTCCCCCGCCGCAAGCAGGGGACGCCGCATGACCGCAACCGATCCGACCGACAAGCCGAAGGGGCCGCTCGCCGGGCTCCTGGTCATCGACCTGACGCGCGTGCTGGCGGGGCCCTATTGCACGCTGGTGCTGCAGGACCTGGGCGCCACGGTGATCAAGGTCGAGACGCCCCAGGGCGGCGACGACGCGCGGCACTACGGGCCGTTCGTCAACGGCAAGTCGGCCTATTTCATGTCGCTCAACCGCGGCAAGCGGTCGATCGCGCTTGATCTGAAGGCGCCGGCCGACCGCGCGGTGTTCGAGCGCATGATCGGCCGCGCCGATATCGTGGTCGAGAACTACCGGCCCGGCACGATGGAGAAGCTGGGCTATGGCTGGCAGGCGCTGCGGACGTTGAACAAGCGCCTGATCTACGCCGCCGTGTCCGGCTTCGGCCAGACCGGCCCCTACAAGAACCGCGCCGCCTACGACATGGTGGTGCAGGCGATGGGCGGCGTGATGAGCCTGACCGGCCATGACGACGGCAAGCCCACGCGCGTCGGCACCTCGATCGGCGACATCACCGCCGGGCTGTTCGGCACGATCGGCATCCTGTCGGCGCTGGAGCATCGCCATCGCAGCGGCGAGGGCACGATGGTCGACGTGGCGATGCTGGACTGCCAGATCGCGATCCTGGAGAACGCCATCGCGCGCTACGCCGCGACCGGACAGGTGCCCGGGCCGATGGGCGCGCGCCATCCCTCGATCACGCCGTTCGAAGCCTTGAAAGCCGCCGACGGCCACATGGTGATCGCCGCCGGCAACGACCAGCTCTTCGCGCGGCTGGCCGACGCGCTGGGCAAGCCGGCGCTGGCCAAGGACGAGCGCTTCAAGACCAACGATGCGCGCACGCGCAACCACGGATCGCTGAAGGCCGAGCTGGAGGGGCTGCTGGCGGCGCGCCCGTCGACGGCGTGGCTCGCGATCCTCGACAAGGCCGGCGTGCCCTGCGGGCCGATCAACAACGTGGCCGAGGCGCTGGCCGACCCGCAGATCGTCGCCCGCGGCATGGTGGTGACGACCGACGACCCGGTCGCCGGCACGCTGAAGATGGCCGGCAACCCGATCAAGCTCTCGGGCTTCGCCGATCCCGCGACGCGCGGCCCGACGCCTGAGCTGGACGGCGATCGCGCGGCGATCCTGAAGGAGCTGGGACTCTAGTTCTTCCGGCCCCGCGCCACCGAGTCGGCCACCACGCACAGGATCTCGAACATCAAATTGGCGCCGTTGAGCGCGGTGTGGCCGGAGGGGTCGAGCGGCGGCGAGACCTCGCACACGTCGCCGCCGATCAGGTTCAGGCCCCGCAGGCCGCGGATCACCACCTGGGCGTCGCGCATGGTGAGGCCGCCCGGCTCGGGCGCGCCGGTGCCCGGGCAGAACACCGGGTCGAGCCCGTCGATGTCGAAGGTGACGTAGGTCGGCTTGTCGCCCACGATTTTGCGCGTCGCCGCGATCACCTTGTCGCGGCCCATCGCCTCGAAATCGTCCATGGTGATGATCGTCATTCCCATGTCGTAGCCGTACTGGATGTCCTCGTCGCTGTAGCGCGTGCCGCGCAGGCCGATCTGCACGGTGCGCTTGGGGTCGATGATGCCCTCCTCGACCGCGCGGCGGAAGGGCGTCGCGTGATTGATGCGGGAGCCCAGCAGCGTGTCGAGCGTGTCGGCATGGGCGTCGAAATGCACCACGCCCACCGGCCCGTTCCGGACGATGCCGCGCAGGATCGGGAGCGTGACGGTGTGGTCGCCGCCGGCCGAGACCGGCACGATGCCTTTGCCGGCCAGATCGCGATAGAAAGCCGTGATCCGGTCGATGCTCTCCATCAGGTCGAGCGGATTGACCGGCGCGTCGCCGATATCGGCCACGCGGCACAGCTTGAACGGCGCGATATGGCTCGACGCGTTGACCTGGCGGATCAGGCGCGACATATCGCGGATCTGCGCGGGCCCATGGCGCGGGCCCGCGCGGTTGGTCGAGCCGAGATCGAAGGGAATGCCCACAAGCGCGATTTCGACACCCTGCCTGTCGGGCACATAGGGCGTGCGCATGAAGGTCGCCGGCTCGGCGAAGCGCGGCGTGACCGCCGAGTCGATCGGCTGGAAATCCTGGGCTGCGGACGTCATCGGTTCTCACCCCCTCGAGCAGGATTGCGTGGCCCATCATCGCGCGGGAACACGGTTCCGCGCCAGATGGCCGCTTGCCACGTCCTGACAAACCGATAAGATACGAGTGAAATATCAGCGCGGACAACGCGCGAGCAGGGATTGGGGAAGGGGACGCACGCGATGGCGCAGGCCGGCGCGTCGGTGAAAGCCGACGCCAAATCCGATCTTCAGCCGGAAAAGAAGAAGCGCACGATCACCGAAATCCGCGAATCCAAGCGGACCGGCGAGAAGATGGTCTACACCTCGGTCCTGGACTACACCTCGGCCAAGTGGGCCGAGGCCGCTTGCGTGGACGTGTGCGTCGTCGGCGACAGCCTGGCGATGACCTGCCACGGCCATCCCAGCACCATTCCCGCCACCATGGACATGATGGTGCTGCATTCCCAGGCCGTGCGGCGCGGCGCGCCCAACACCTTCGTGCTGGGCTGCATGCCCTACCAGAGCTACAATACGGTCGAGCGCGCGCTGACGAACGCCACCCGCTTCATGCAGGAGGCGCTGGTCGACGCGGTCAAGCCGCAGGGCGGCAAGAGCCAGGCGCATATCCTGAAGGCGCTGGTGGACGCCGGCATCCCCACGGCGTCGCATATCGGGCTGACGCCCCACACCATCGCCATGTTCGGCGGCTTCAAGATCCAGGGCCGCACCGCCAAGGACGCGATGAAGATCCTGGAGGACGCGCTGGCGATCGAGGACGCGGGCTGCTTCATGCTGGAGTTCGAGGCGGTGCCGGCCAGGATCGCCGAAGTCATCTCCAGGCAGCTCACCATCCCCACGATCGGCATCGGCGCGGGCGTCGGCACGGACGGGCAGATCCTGCTGTCCTACGACCTCCTTGGCGTGTTCACCGACTTCAAGCCGAAATTCACGAAACGCTTCGCCAACCTGACCGAAGTCGCGGTCACGGGGCTGAAGCAGTACGTGGCCGAGGTGAAGTCCGGCCAGTTCCCGGACGACGACCACAGCTACACCGTGAAGGACGAAGAGTTCGACAAGTTCCTGACCCTGGTCGAGAAGCGCAAGCAGGTCTGAGGTTCCAGAGAAAACAACCCGGAGGAAACGTCATGACGAATCGTTTGAGCCTGAAAGCGATCGGCGTCGCCGCCGTCGCGGCGGCTTGGCTGGCGGCCGGTCCCGCCGGCGCGCAGCAGATCTCGTGGAAGATGGCCACGGGCTGGCCCGGCGGTCCGCTGATGGATATCGGCGCCAAGGCCTATGCCGACAAGGTGGCCGAGCTCAGCGACGGCCGCATCAAGATCCAGCCCTTCCCGGGGGGCGCTCTGGGCAACGCGCTGAAAGTCAGCGAGACGGTGAAGAACGGCGTGGCGGAGCTCGGCCACACCTGGATGGGCTACGACTGGGGCGCGGACACCACCACCGTGCTGTTCGGCGGCTATGCCGGCAGCATGGACACCGAGCGGATGCTGCACTGGATCTACGAGGGCGGCGGGCTTGACCTGCAGCGCCAGTACCGCGACGAGAAGTTCGGCGTCTATTCCACCGTCGTCTTCATCCGCACCGCCGAGGCCTTCCTGCATTCGCGCAAGCCGGTCAAGACGCTGGCCGACATGAAAGGCCTCAAGCTGCGCACGGTCGGCGCTTGGGTCGACATGTCGAAGGACCTGGGCGCCGCGCCGGTGTCGACGCCGGGCGGCGAGATCTACACCGCGCTGGAGCGCGGGGTGATCGACGCCACCGAATGGGGCACGCTCTACGAGAACATCTCCACCGGGTTCAACAAGGTCGCGAAGTACGTGATCATCCCCGGCGTGCACCAGCCCACGGCGCCGTTCGAGATGGTCTTCAACAAGGACGCCTGGGCCAAGCTCTCCGACAAGGACAAGAAGATCATGGAGACGGCGGCCAAGATCGTGACCTTCGAATCCTGGCTGAAGGTGGGCCAGGAGGACGCCAAGGCGCTGGAGTACTACCGCAAGTCCGGCAACGAGATCATCGAATTGTCGGACGAGGTGCAATTCGAGACCAACAAGATCGCCAAGGCCTGGGCGAAGAAGCAGGCCGCCGAGAACGCCTGGTTCAAGAAGGTGTTCGACAGCCAGGAAGCGTTCGAGGATCTGTGGAAGGACGCCCAGCGATACCGCAACGTGAAGACGCCGCCGAGGGGCTGACCGGCATCGTCCGCGATGCGCCCCGCTTCCGCCTGACGGCGAGGCGGGGCGTGTTGCATCGGACTGCGTGGCGAGAGGGTTGACGGTTTCATGGATGGATTGATCCGGGCACTCGAGCGCTTGCCGCTGCTTGTGGGCATCGTCGGCGGGTGGCTGGTGGCGCCGCTGATCCTTGGTACCTGCTACGAGGTCGTGTCGCGCTACGTCTTCGACCGGCCGACGATCTGGGCGTTCGAGGCCGGCGCGCTGCTCACCGGCGCCAACTTCCTGCTCGGCATGGCCTATACGCTGCGCGAGGGCGCGCATATCAGGGTCGAGGCGTTCTACGACCTGCTCCCGGCGCGGGTCCGCGCGGGCATCGACTTCTTCGGCTACCTGCTGCTGGCCTTCCCGTTCGTGTGCTGGCTGACCTGGGGGCTGAATGGCCATTGGCTGCGGGCGCTGCATTCGAACGAGCATTCCGGCATGTCGGCCTACAACATGGTGATGTGGCCGATCCGTCTGGTTTTCTTCGTGAGCTTCCTGATGCTGGCCCTGCAGATGCTGGCGGAGATGATCAAGCGCGCGCGCGTGCTGTTCGGCGCGAAGGCATAGGCCCATGGATTACCTTGCGCTGGCGCTGTTCCCGGTCCTGCTGGGCCTGATCTTCATCGGCTTCCCCGTCGCCTTCGCGATGATGGGGACGGCGCTGACTTTCGGCTGGATCACCTTCAAGGGCGCCTTCATCTTCCAGGTGATCGAGAAGGTCGAGGACGTCGCCACCAACTTCGTGCTCGCCGCCGTCGTGCTGTTCGTGTTCATGGGCTCGATGCTCGAACGCTCGGGCATCGCCGAGCGGCTGTTCGAGGCGGTCCATATGTGGACACGGCGCATGCCCGGGGGCCTCGCGCTCGGCACCATCGTGATGTGCGTGATCTTCGCCGCGTCCACCGGCGTGATCGGCGCGACGGAGACGGTGGTCGGCCTGCTCGCCATCCCGATCATGCTGAAGTACCGCTACGACAAGCCGCTGATCTGCGGCACGATCTGCGCGGGCGGCAGCCTGGGCACGATCATCCCGCCCTCGGTCGTCGTGGTGATCCTGGGACCGCTCGCCAACGTGCCGGTCGGCGACCTTCTGGTCGGCATGGTGTTTCCCGGTCTGATCCTGGCCGGGTTGTACCTGATCTATATTTTCAGCCTATGCGTGCTGCGGCCCTCCGCGGGACCGGTCCTGCCGCCCTCGCCCGACGATCCCACCCTGGCCGAGAAGCTCAGCGTAACCGTCCGCGCGATGGTGCCGCCGATGATCATGATCCTGGCCGTGCTGGGCTCGCTGATGACGGGCATGGCGGCGCCGACCGAGGCGGCCGCGCTGGGCGCCGCCGGGTCGGTGCTGCTCACGATCATGTACGGCCGCTTCACCTGGCGGGCGCTGCACGATTCGGTGATGAAGACCTTGCGCATCACCAGCATGATCATGACGATCATCGTGGCCGGCAGCGTGTTGACCGGCGTGTTCGTGGCGTCGGGCGGGGTGGCGCTGACCCAGCAGCTCGTCGCCAGCTTCAACCTCGGCCCCTGGGGCGTGTTGAGCCTGGTGCTGTTCCTGGCATTCATCGCCGGTTTCGTGCTCGACTGGGTTTCGATCTGCCTTATTCTGGTGCCGATCTTCGTACCGATCCTGAAGCCGATGGGCATCGACCTGGCGTGGTTCTGCATCCTGTTCCTGATCATGATCCAGACCAGCTACCTGACGCCGCCGATGGCGCCGGCGATCTTCTACCTGCGCGGCATCGCGCCCAGGGAGATCACGATCTACGACATGTACCGCGGCGTGGTGCCCTTCATCGTCTGCCAGATCATCTGCCTGGTCGTCACCATGGCCTTCCCGCAGACCGTCCTGTGGCTGCCCAGCAAGCTCCTGGGCTTCAATTGACCGTGGCGCGATGGCAACGGGCGTAAAGCGCAGGCCGGCAAGGGGCGACGCAGCGGATGCCAGCCTGACGGAGCGCGCCTATCGCGCGTTGGAGGAGCTGATCGTCACGCTGCAGCTGCCGCCCGGCGCGGTGGTGTCGGAAGCGGCCTTGAGCCAGCGCACCGGCATCGGCCGGACGCCGATCCGCGAGGCGCTGCAGCGCCTGGCGCGCGAGCACCTGATGGTGGTGCTGCCCCGGCGCGGCATCCTGGTGGCGGAGGTCGACGTGCGCCGCCAGCTGCTGCTGCTTGAGGTGAGGCGCGAGCTCGAGCGCCTGATCGCGCGCTCGGCCGCCCGGCGCGCGACCGAGGCCGAGCGCAAGCGCTTCGTCGAGATCGCCGACGAGATGGAGGCGGCCGCCGCCAAGGGCGACGACCTGACCTTCATGCGGTTGGACCGCGAGTTCAACAAGCTGACCGCGGAGGCTGCGCACAACGAGTTCGCCGAGACGGCGATGGCGCCGCTGCACGCCGTGTCGCGCCGCTTCTATTACATCCACTACCAGCAGGTGGCGGACCTGGAGCTGACCGCCCGCCAGCACGCCGACGTGGCGCGCGCGATCGCCCAGGGCGACCGCGACCGCGCGGCGGCGGCGTCCGACCGGCTGCTCGACTACATCGAATCCTTCACCCGCGCGACGCTGGATACCGCCTGATGCCGACGGGAAGGAACGTGACGCGATGAGCGCGATGGCGAAGATCAAGGTGACCTTCGAGATCTACCCCGATTCCTTCGAAATGCTGCGCCAGGCGGGCGAGAAGCACCAGATCGACGAGATATCGAAAGTGCTGCGCTGCCTCTTGGACTACGCCGCGACCGACGGCGACTGGGAAAAGATCTTCGGCACGATCCGCTGCCGACGGTGCGGATAGGCCGCCGCGGCGTCTTCCATCCTTCGAGACGGGCCTTCGGCCCCCCTCAGGATGACGCGCCTCTTCTCTTTTCGCCAAACAATCGCGTTATCCTGAGGAGCCCCCGAAGGGGCCGTCTCGAAGGACGAGGAACGCGAACCGGCGACTCCCTACTCCGCCGCCTGGCCCGTATAGGGATCGATGCGCACGCCGGCGGCCTTGCCGCGGATCGCGGCGTTCTGCGCCGAGACCTTGGCGAGCTGCTCGGCGTCCCAGGCCTCGCCCTGCTGCAGCGCGAACAGCGAGGTGTAGCCGCCCGACCAGTCCGGCGGGACCTGGCAGGGGCGCGGGTCGTGATGCGCCCAGCGCGCCGGCTTGCCGCGCACGATCTGGCCCTCGAACTTGCTGGCAAGCGGATTGGCCGTGTAGGTGAAGGCGTCGGCCGCGGAATAGACGTTGAGCAGCAGCGGCCGGCCGAGGTCGGACAGGTTCGGCCGCGAGCCGTGGATCGTGCGGCAGTTGTGGATCGTGATCGATCCGGCCGGGCCCATCAGGTACTCGGCCTTGTCGAGGTTGGCGCGCGGCAGGTCCTTGTCGTCGATGCAGCCGACCCACTGGTCCTTGTCGTTGTACTGGTTGAACAGCTCGCCGTCGTGGCTGCCGGGGATCACGCCGAGCGGCCCCTGGTCCGGGCCGCAATCGTAGATGTAGGTGCCCATGGTCATCGGGCTGTAGTTGGTGTGCGGCCAGTACTGGATGTCCTGGTGCCACTTCACCTCCTCGCCGCCCTCCGCCCACTTGAAGTTGAGCTTGGAGTGGTGGAACTTGACGTCCGGCCCCACCAGGTCGCTGGCGATGTCGGCGAGCGGCGATTTCACCGCGTAGTCCCAGTAGAACGGATGATGCTCGGGCGGGCTCGACAGGCGGCGCAGGCGCGGCTTGGCCGCCGTGTGCCCGGGCTCGAGGTCGAAGATCGCGTCGGACTTCGCCAGCTTGCGGCTGCGTTCGACCATCTCGTCCGTGACCTTGCGCACGCGCTCGATCCATTCCATCGGGATCGCGCGCTCCACAAGCAGGTAGCCCTTCTCGAAATAGAACTCGCGCTGCTTCTGGGTCAGGAACTTGGGCTTGTGCGAAAGCACCTGTTCGGGCGTCATGCGTTCCTCCGCGCGGGGCTGGCCGAGCTTGACGCCCGGTCTTGCATATCGCTGATATATTACAAAACCGGCTTGACGAGAGTCAACTGGAGGGGGATGGGAATGGACCGTGGCCAGGCGGTGGACCGGCGCCAACCGGCCGAAAAGCTTGAGGCCGACCTGCTGGTCGTCGGGGGCGGGGCGGCCGGATTGGCCACCGCCGTGACGGCCGCCCGCCAGGGGCTGAAGGTCGTGTTGCTGGAGCGCTACGGGTTTTGCGGCGGCGCCGCGGTGGCCGGGCTGTCGGGCACGATCTGCGGGCTCTACGCCGCGACCGACGACCGCACGGCGCCGCCGCGCCAGCTGGTCCACGGCTTCGTCGACGACTTCATCCGCGCGATCGAGCGGCATGACGGGCTGACGCCGCCGATCCGCTACGGCAAGACCTTCACCCGCACCCATGATCCCCTGGCCTGGCGCCGCGCCGCCGACGACCTGATCGAGGCGGCGGGCGTGCGCGTGCTCTATCATTCCACCGTCACCGAGGCGCTGGTGGAGGGCGGCGAGCGCATCGCCGGCGCGCGCGCCTTCACCAAGGAGGGCGCGGTGCGCGTGGAAGCCGCCGTCACGATCGACGCGAGCGGCGACGCGGACCTCACGGCCATGGCCGGGTTCGATACGGTGGTAGGCGACAACGGGCGGGTGCAGAACCCGACCATGATCTTCCGCATCCAGGACGTCGACATCGGCCGCTTCCTGGCGGCGCAGGGCGAGGACAGCATCCTGGGCCAGCACGTGACGGACGAGATCGCACGGCTGCACAACAGCCGCGAGTACGAGCTGCCGCGCAGCAAGATCTTCCTGTTCCCCACGCCGCGCCCCGGCGAGCTCTTGTGCAACTGCACGCGCGTGATCGGCCGCGACGGGCGCGAGCTCAATGCGATGAAGGTCGCCGACATCACCGAGGCCGAGATCATGGGCAGGCGCCAAGCGGCGGAATACGCACGCTTCTTCAAGGATCGGCTGCCGGGCTGCGAAAAATCCTGGATTGGCCAGACCGGCGTGCAGGTCGGCGTGCGCCAGACCCGCCAGATCGTCGGCGAGCGCCTGCTGTCCACGGATGACGTGCTGCGCCACGCCAAGGACAAGGACGGCATCGCCATCTCGGCCTGGCCGGTCGAACTGCACAGCGGCACCAAGCCGCGCATCGAGTGGGTGCTGGACGACCACTACGAGATACCGTTCGGCTGTTTCGTGCCGAAGCGCGGCGAGTCGCTGCTGGTGGCGGGGCGCTGCCTGTCGGCCGACCACGTCGCGATGGCCTCGGCGCGCGTGACGGCGCAGTGCTTCACCTACGGCCAGGCGATCGGCCACGCCGCCGCGATCGCGGTGCGCGACAAGGTTTCCCCACGCAGCATCAAGGGCCGCGACATCCGCGCGATCATGAACCGCGACGGTGCGCGGCTGGACGGCTAGGCGGTCGCCGCGGGCATCGCCCCGTAGGCCCCGCGACACCACAGGTCGGCAAGCAGCGCGGCGACGGTCTCCTCGTCGTCCACAAGGGCGGCGAGCGCGGGATCGCGGCGCAGGTAGAGCTGGGCCAGGAACTCGTCGATCATGCCGCCCAGCGCATAGGCGAGCGGCAACAGCGTGTCGGGCGATACCGGGCGCGCGTCGTCCATCTCGGCGCGTCGCGCGGCGATCGCCGCGGCGACTCGATGGTTCCAGTCGCGGTTGAGCGCGTGGAACCCGGCGCGGAACCCATCGGACTCCGCGCCCAGCCCCATCAGGCAGCGCATCAGGCCGGGATTGGCGCGGAACACGCGCAGATAGACCAGGGTCGTCGCGCGCACCCGCTCGGGCGAGCCCGGCTTGCCGTCGCGCACCTTCGACATCGCCTCGCGCAGGAAACGCGCGAAGTCGGCAACCACCGCTTCCACGATCTCCCGGCGATCAGCGAAGTAGCGATAGAACGTGCCGTGCGCCAGGCCCGCGCCTGACGCCACGTCGGCAACGCGGAGCGCCACCGCGTCGCCCTCGCCGGCCAGCAGGTCCGCGGCCGCCGCCAGGAGCTTCAGGCGCGTGCGGTCGGTCTTGCGCAGGTCGGCGCCCTTCGCAGCCTGGAGCAGCACCCGGGCGAAACCTGGACCCGCTGCCACCGGCTTGGCGGGCTTGAGGGTCTGGCGAATCTGGGCGCGGCGCATTCCGCATGTTGACACCGGCAAGGCAGCGGTTCAAAGTGAAAATGATGTCAGTATCATTTATTTTACTCCTCGCGCCGTGCTGATCGACCGCGCGGATTTCGCCGATCCCGGCCTGCTGGCCGCCCATCGCCAGGCGTCGTGGGAGCGCCAGCGCGGGTATGTGGCGCAGCGCTCGCCCCTGCATCGCCGCGCCTGGGGCGGCAAGGCGCCGCCCGCGCGACTGGAGGCCCTGGCGGAGCTGCCGCTGGTGGACAAGGAGATGCTGCGCGCGAGTCAGCGCGAGCATCCCCCCTTCGGCGACTACCTGGCATCGCCCGAAACCAAGGTCGCGCGCGTCCATCGCACCTCGGGCACGACCGGCACGGCGATGAACCTGGCGCTGTCTGCGGCGGATGCGCACGAAACCGCGATCGTCGGCGCGCGCTGCCAGGCAGCCGGCGGACTGGGCCCCGGGCACCGCGTGGTGCATTGCCTGAACTACAAGCTGTGGATGGGCGGCTACACCGACCACACGACGCTCGAGGCCACTGGCGCCGCCGTGGTGCCGTTCGGCGTGGGCGACACGCAGCTCCTGGTACAGACGATCCGCGAGCTCGGCATCACCGCGATCTCCTGCACGCCCTCTTACCCGGCCGTGCTGGAGCGCGTGATCGCCGAGCATTTCCCGGGCCTGAAGCCGCGCGACCTGGGATTGAAGCTGGGCCTGTTCGGCGGCGAGGCGGGGCTGGACAATCCCGAATTGCGCCAGCGCCTCGAAGCCGCCTGGGGCTTCAAGCCGCGCAACGCGAACTACGGCGTGTCGGACGTGTTCTGCAATTTCGCCGGACAGAGCGAGCTCGACAACGACCTGCATTTCATGGCGCTGGACGTGCTGCATCCCGAGCTGATCGAGCCCGAGTCGGGCAATCCGATCGCATGGCGCGACGGCGCGCAGGGCGAGCTTGTGCTGACCCATGTCAGCCGCGAATGCCAGCCGCTGGTCCGGTTCCGCACGGGCGACATCGTCGTGCTGACCGGCACGGGCAAGGCGCGCTGCGGGCGCACCGCGCCGCGCTTGCGCGTGATCGGCCGCAGCGACGACATGGTGGTGGTGCGCGGCATCAACGCCTTTCCCGCCCAGGTCGCGGCCGTGCTGAACCGCAACGCGGCGTTGAGCGGCGAGTACCGCATCGTGCTGGAAGGGCCGGGCCCCTACGACGCGCTGCCCGTGGAGGCCGAACTGGCCGAGCCACGCGACAGCGAACCGCAGGCCGGCATGGCGGAAGCCGTCGCCGCCGCGATCAAGCGCGAACTCGGCCTGACGGCGCGCGTCATGCTGCTGCCGTTCGGCGCGCTGCCGCGCACCGAAGGCAAGACGCGGCGCGTGATCAGAAAGGATCGCCCATGACCGAGGTGGTGCTGACCGAAGATGCCGGCGACGGGGTGCGCGTGATCACGCTCAACCGTCCCAAGCGGCTGAACGCGATCGTGCCGGAGCTGCTGGAAGGCCTGATCGGCGCGCTCGGCGCGGCCGACCGCGATCCCGCCATCCGCGCGGTGGTGCTGACCGGCGCCGGCCGCGCCTTCTGCGCCGGCGACGACCTGAAGGAGTTCAACAGCCAGGCCGCCGGCGAGGCCGAGACCCGCGCCTATATCGAGCGCATCCAGGACGTGACGCGCGCCATCGTGCTGGGCGACACGCCGGTGGTCGGCGCGATGCGCGGCTGGGCGGTCGGCGGCGGGCTGGAATGGACGATCAACTGCGACTTCGCCATCGCCGCCGAGGCCACGCGCTTCTTCTTCCCCGAGGTCGGCTGGGGCCTGTTCGTCACCGGCGGGGTAACGGAGATGCTGCCGCGCCTGGTGGGGCTGCAACGCGCGCGCGAGCTGATCATGCTGGGCGAGCGTTTCGGCGCGGCCGAGGCCCATCAATGGGGCCTGATCTGGAAGGTCGTGCCCGACCCCGCGCTGATGCCCACAGCAATCGCAACCGCCAAGCGCATCGCGGCGCTGCCGGTGGGGCCGGTGCGCGACCTGCGCCGGATCCTGGCGCGCCGCCGCGGCGCAGGCCTCGACGCGGTGATGAACGAGGAGACCGAGGCGACGCTCCGCGGCTTCCTCGACCCCGAGACCGCCAAGCGGGTCGCGGCGTTCGGGTAGGCGGGGTGCGGACGCGCGGCCCCCGCTGAGGGGAGTCAGGACGCCGGCGCTTCCGCGAGCTTCCCGGGTGTCGGCTCGGCCACTGGTTGCGCCGCCGGCCCGGCCGCCACGTCGGCCTTGATGCCGTGCGGGAAGGCGATCGTCACGACCAGGCCCGGGTTGTGGTCGCCCAGCGCCAGCCGCGCGCCGTGCAGCTTCGCCACCGCCGCGACCAGGCTCAAGCCCAGCCCGCTGCCGGGCGTCGAGCGCGCGGCGTCCAGGCGCACGTAGCGCTGCAGCACCTTCTCGCGCAGCTCGGCCGGCACGCCCGGGCCGGTATCGGCGACCGAGATCGCCGCGCCCGCGCCGTCGGGCTGGGTCGCGATCACGACGGTCCCGCCCTCGGGCGTGTACTTCATCGCGTTCTCGAGCAGGTTGGACAGCGCCTGGAACAGCAGCTGGCGCACGCCGGTCACGGAGGGGCAGGGCTCGAGCCGCGTTTCGAGCGCAAGCCCCCTTTCCTCCAGCGCCGGTTCGTAGAGCTCGGCGACGTCCTCGGCCAGCTTCACGAGGTCGATCGATTGCATGGTCTGGTGGACCGCGCCGCTCTCCGCCTCGGCGATCGCCAGCAGGGCATTGAAGGTCGACAGCAGCCGGTCGGTCTCGGCAATGGCCTGGTCGATCGCGGCGCGCTGCTGCGCCGGGTCCTGCTGGCCCAGCAGCGCCAGCTCGAGGCGCGCCTTCATGCGCGTCAGCGGCCCGCGCAGGTCGTGGGCGATGTTGTCCGTCACCTCGCGCATGCCGGTCATCAGCCGCTCGATCTGGTCGAGCATCGAATTGAGGTTCTCGGCCAGGCGGTCGAACTCGTCGCCCGCGCCGGTCAGCGCCACGCGCTGCTGCATCTCGCCGCGCACGATGCGCTGGCCGGTGCGGTTGATGGCGTCGACGCGCGACAGCAGGTTGCGCCCCACAAGCAGCGCGCCCATCAGCCCGAAGCCGATCGTCGCGGCAAGCCCCCAGGCGAGCGTCTCGGCGATCAGGTTGCGCAGGTTGGCGCGCTGGCGCAGGTCGCGGCCGACGAGCAGGCGGTTGTTGCCTTCGAGCACGAAGGTGCGCGCCCGCGCGCGCAGCGCGCCGCCTTCCTCGTCGACGATATCGAAGACGATGCCGGCCGGCGTCTGGCGCGCCTCGGCCGGCCAGCGCTCGAGGTTGCCGGCGAGCCGCGTCAGATCGGGCTGCGTCAGCAGGTAGAGATTGCCGCCGTCGGCATGCGCCTCGGCGCGCTCGGTCACGATGCGGATCAGGCCGACCAGCCCCTGCTGCTGGTACTGGTCGTTGAGCGCGGTGATCTCGGAGGTGATGGCGGCGTCGGTCTCGCTGTCGATCAGGCTGAGCGTGCGCCAGTAGAGGAAGGCGAACAGCACCACGACGGCGACGCCGAACAGCGCCACATAGACCGCGCCCTGGCGGAAGGCCGTGGTGCGCAGCAGCCGCGCGGCGCTCATCCCTGGCGGCTCACGCCGGCTCGGGGCTCAGGCGGTACCCGGCCCCGCGCACGGTGTGCAGCATGGCCGGCGCGAAGCCCTTGTCGATCTTCTGGCGCAGGCGGCTGACATGCACGTCGATGACGTTGGTCTGCGGATCGAAATGATAGTCCCAGACCCGCTCGAGCAGCATGGTGCGGGTCACGACCTGGCCGGCGTGGCGCATCAGGAACTCGAGCAGCCGGAACTCGCGCGGCAGAAGGTCGATCGGCTTGCCGGCGCGCTTGGCGGTGCGCGCGAGGAGATCGAGCTCGAGATCGCCGACCTTGATCGAGGTCTCGGCGGCCCCCGGACTGCCCCGGCGCAGCAGCGCCTGCACGCGCGCCAGCAGTTCGGAAAAGGCGTAGGGCTTGGTCAGGTAGTCGTCGCCGCCGGCCTGCAGGCCCCGCACGCGATCATCGACCTGTCCCAGGGCGGAGAGGATCAGCACCGGCGTCGCGTTGCCCTTGGCGCGAAGGGTCTGGACGATGGTCAACCCATCCATGCCCGGCAGCATGCGGTCGACGATCATCGCATCGTAGGTTTCGCTGGTGGCGTAATGCAGCCCGTCCGGCCCGGTCGCCGCCCGGTCGACGGCGAAGCCCGACTCCTTCAGCCCCTTCGACAGGAAGGCCGCGGTGTCGTTGTCGTCTTCGATGATGAGGATGCGCATGGGGTGCCGGAAAGAAAGCGCCCCTCGCTTCCCGTCGCCCCGGGGTTCGGGGCGCTTCTCCCCGCGCGGGGAGAAGGACGGAGGCGAGGGGCCTTTGCCTTGGATCAGGTCTTCGACAGCGGGATCGGGATGAAGCGTTCGCTGCCCTTGCGGTCGATCAGCAGTAGCACGGCCTTCTGCTTGCTGTCGGAGGCGCGCTTGACTTTCGAGACCACGTCGCCGACCGAGCTGACGCGTTCCTGGCCGACGCCGACGATGACGTCGCCGACCGAGATGCCGCGTTCGGCCGCCGGCGCGTCGCGCTGGACGGCGACCACCACCGCACCCTTGACCTCGCCCTTCAGCCCGTACTTGGTGCGGGTTTCGGCCGAGGCCGGGGCGAGGCGCAAGCCGAGCGTCTCGATCCCGGTCTCGTTGTCCTTGGTCGCGGTCTTGTCTTCCTGCTGGTCCGGCTGGGCCGCGGCGACCTCCTCGCCCTTCGGCATGGCGCCGATGGTGACGTTGATCGTCTGGCTCTTGCCGGCGCGCACGACCTCGACCTTCGCGACCGTGTTCTTGCGGGTCATCGCGACCGCGCGGGTCAGGTCACGCAGCTCGGTGATCGGCTGGCCGTTGAAGGCCGTGATCACGTCGCCCTGCTTGATGCCGCCCTTGCCGGCCGGGCTGTTGTCGGTCATGCCCGCCACCAGCGCGCCCTTGGCGTCCTTCAGCCCCAGCGAGTCGGCCACGTCCTGCGTGACCGGCTGGATCTGCACGCCAAGCCAGCCGCGCTCGACCGTGCCGGTGCTGCGCAATTCGGCGATCACGGTCTTGGCGACATTGGACGGCACGGCGAAGCCGATGCCGACGCTGCCGCCGGTGGGCGAGAAGATCGCGGTGTTGATCCCGATCACCTCGCCGTTCATGTTGAACGACGGTCCGCCGGAATTGCCGCGGTTGATCGGCGCGTCGATCTGCATGTAGTCGTCATAGGGGCCCGAGGACAGGTCGCGGCCGCGCGCCGAAATGATGCCGGCGGTGACCGTGCCGCCAAGGCCGAAGGGATTGCCGACCGCGAGAATCCAGTCGCCTTCGCGGGCCTTGTCGCTGTCGCCCCAGGGCACGAAAGGCAGCGGCTTGTGAGCGTCGATCTTCAGCAGCGCGAGATCGGTCTTCTCGTCCTTGCCGACGAGCGTCGCCTTGTATTCGCCGTTGTCCGTCAGCTTGACCTTGATGTCGGTCGCCTTGGCGATGACGTGGTTGTTGGTGACCACGTAGCCGGCGGGATCGATGATGAAGCCCGATCCCAGCGCGTTGACCTTGCGTTCCGGCCGCTCCATGCCCTGGCCCTGGCGCTGGTTGAAGAACTTCTCCAGGAAATCGCGGAAGGGCGAGCCTTCCGGCAAGTCGGGCATCTGCGGAATGTCGCGGCTGACCGTCGGGCCTTCGATCTTCTGCGTGGTCGAGATGTTGACCACCGCCGGCTTCACCTGGACCACCAGGTCCGCGAAGCTTTCGGGAGCCCCGCGCGCGAAGGCGGGTGCGACCAGCGTGAAGCTCAACAGCGCGGCCGACGCCGCCAGCGCCGCGCGACGGCGGGCCGTCGGGGCGGTCGTCTGCCGGGACGACAGGGTTAGGGTCATGGCATTGATCTCCTGTACTTGCATCTCAGATGGCGGCGTCGGGCACTTGGGGCAACGGGCGCCGCGATGGAACGAAGCCGCTTGCCCCAAGAGCCCGACCGCGGATGCACTCTTATGTAGGCCGGGGCGGGTTACCGCCAGATGGCCAGGGCATTAAATCCGCGTAATGGCCTGATGTCACGCTCTCGGCGGTTGTGGCCGATTGATGTTCCTGATATGTTCTAGACCGAGGGATCGCCCATGAAGCTCTATTCCGCGCCGCTCAGCCTGTTCGCGCGCAAGGTCGAGATTGCCTTGCGCGAAAAGGGCTTGGCCTTCGAGCGCGAGATGGTGCCGTTCACCCAGGCGGCCGGCTACCAGCCCAAGCATCCGGCGGTCCTGGCCGCCAATCCCAAGGGCCAGGTGCCGGTGCTGGTCGACGGCGACCTGACCCTGTTCGATTCCACGCTTATCTTCGAATACCTGGAAGACGCCTATCCGGCGCCCCCGCTCTACCCCGCTGGCGCCAAGGCCCGCGCGCGCTGCCGCCTGCTGGAGCTGATCGCCGACGACGTGATGCTGAAGCCGCTCCTGCCGCTGATGCGACGCACCACCCCGCCCGACCCGGACCCGGCGCGGCAGCGCGATCGCGAGGACGAGGCCGCGCGCGCCGAGCGGACGCTGCGCGATCTCTACCGGCATTTCCAGGCGCAGCTCCAGGGCGCCTACCTCTGCGAGGCGTTTTCGTTCGCCGATATCGCGCTGTTCATGATGGTGCTGTGGACGCAGCGGCTGCGCGGGCCGACGCTCGACGCGGTGCCCGACCTTGCCGCCTGGCATGCGCGCGTCGCCCAGCGCCCCGCCGCGGCGAAGGCCGCCGCCGAGATCGCCGAGGCCGACCGGCTGCTGTCGCCGAAGCTGGGGTAGAGGCTTCCCGTCTTTCGCCATGGCCGCACTCATTGCGGCCAGGCAGCTCTAGAGCCGGCGCAGGTACTGGCCGATGAAGTCGCAGTCCACCAGCTTGATATAGGCGTCGGTCAGGCGCTTGGTGACCGGACCGGGGATGCCGTTGGCGGCGTAGCTCTGGCCGTTCACGCTCTGCACCGGCGCGATGCACAGCGAGGTCGAGGTCAGGAATACCTCGTCGGCGGTATAGGCGTCGTAGAGGTCGATGTCCTGCTCGTGGACCTTGATCTTCAGGCTTTCGGCCAGCTCGATCACCGTCTGCCGGCTGACGCCGGGCAGCACGTTGCGCGTGCGCGGCGTGTAGAGCTCGCCGTCGCGCACGGTGAAAATGTTGCTGCCCAGCCCCTCGGCAAGGTTGCCCTGCATGTCGAGCAGCACCGCCCAGGCGAGCGGGTCCTGCGAGCGCACCTCCTGGTCGGCCACGATCATGTTCAGGTAGTTGTGCGTCTTGGCGCGGGGGCTCATCACCTCGGGCGGGGCGCGGCGCACCGCCGGGGTGATCACCTTGAGCCCGTCGCGGAACATCACCGCGCGCGCCTTCAGGGGCAACGGCAGGCATTCGATGATGACGTTGGGCGTATTCGACTGGTAGTCGATGTCCTCCGTCCCGCGCGTGATGCGCTGCGAAACCCAGTAGTCGTCGTCCTTGTCGAGCAGGTGCAGGTTGCGCGCCAGCACGTCCTCGGTCAGCCGGCACATCTCGGCCGGCCCCATGCCGGGGTCGAGCCGCAGGTACTTCAGCGTGCGGTAGAAGCGGTCGACATGGTCCTTCAGGCGGAAGATGCGATGCGCGAAGGTGCGCGTGGTGTCGAAGGCGCCGTCGCCATACTTCACGCCGCGGTCGCGGAAGCTGATGCGGACCTCGCTCTCCGGCATGATCTGGCCGTTGAACCAGGCGACGCGCTGGTTGGCGCGCGGCGTGGCGGGTTTCGTATCGGGCATCGATGTGTCTCCTCTGCGGCGGCTCAAGCGTAGCGCAGGCGCTGGCCGACGCCTAGTCGCGCCGCCTTCTCGAGCATCGCGTGGCCCAGCGCGATGTCGCTGAGGCTCAGGCCGCGGTGCCAGAACAGGATCGTCTCGTCGTCGCGCTCGCGGCCCTTCTTGCGGCCGGCGGCGACCTCGCACAGCTCGCCGTGCAGGTTTTTCTCCGACAGCCGGCCGCTTTCGACGTGCCGGCGCAGGCAGCCGAACTTGCCCGTGCCCGGCTTGCACTGGCCCCAGTCGTCCACAAGCACCTTGTCCATGCCGTCCAGGATGTCGTCCTCGACCGCGCTCATCGTGCCATAGGGCATGACCAGGGCGGACTTCTTGATCCATTTCGTCTTGAGCAGCGGCGCAGGTTCGACCAGGCGCGAGGCCTCGACCATGATGTCGGCGCCCTCCAGGCAGGACTGCCAGTCGTCGGTCGCCACCACCTTCTTGCCCAGATCGCGCGACAGGCGGGCGGCGAAGTCGTCGCGGCTTTCCTTGCGCCTGGAATGCACCCGGATCTCGTCGAGGTCGAACAGGTGGTCGATCAGCCGGACGTTCCAGTAGGCCGAGCCGCGGGCCCCGATATGTCCCAGCACCTTGGATCCCCGCCGCGCCAGGTATTTGGCGCCCAGCGCCGTCAGCGCTCCGGTGCGCATGTCGGTGATCAGCGCGGCATCGAGCAGGGCCCGCGGCATGCCGGTGCGCGGATCGAACAGGTTGAGCAGCGCCATCTCGGAAGTCAGGCCGAGCTTGTAGTTGTCCACATAGTCGCCGACGATCTTCACGCCGGCGAGGTCGATCGGGGCGATGTAGCCGCGCAACACATTGAAATGGCCGCGGAAGGCCGGATCGGGCTGGAGATGCACGCGGGGTTCGATCACCGTTTGGCCACGGCCCTGGGCCAGAAGCCCGCCTTCCACCGCGCCGAGGATTTCGGCATCAGTCATTGCCAGCCGGTCGATGTCCGGCCCGTTCAGGAAGGTGAAATGGATTTCCCCGGCCGCGCGCATGGTGACGTCCCCGTTGTCGTGCCGAGCCGGGTTCTAGCGCGCCGGCCGGGCGGATGTCACCAGCCGGACGTCGTTCCACCTTGGAATCGTCGGGCGAACGTCGTACAAATCGCACGGGTTTGAAGTCAATCCAGTTCATGACGGCCTCAACGCTACCGCTATCCGCCCTCCAGGACGCCGGCAAGGCGGCCTTGCGCACATCAGCGCCGGGCGTCGACCGGCCGCTTTCGGTCGGCGTGATCGTCGACCTGGTCTGGGGCCCCTGGGCGGGCGGGCATGTGAAGTGCTGGGAGCGCATCGCCGCCGCCGCCGCCGCCATGCCGCGCGAGCTGGACGTAACCGTGCACTACCTGGGCGAGAAAAGCGGGACGGTCGAGCTGGCCGACAACGTGCGCTTCCAGCTGCACCGGCCGCTGATCAACACCAAGTGGCTGGGCTTCACCGACAACCGGCAGAACCATACCTGCCTGGCGCCGTTCCATGCCGGTCTGTCGCAGGCGCTGGCCCAGCACGACATCGTCCATGCCACCGGGGCCTTCTTCAGCCTGGCCAAGACCGGGCTGCGCCACGCGCGGCGCAACGACGTGCCGCTGGTCTATTCCTTCCATACCGACACCGTCGCCTACACGCGACACTATTCGCGCGAGATCCTGAAGCGCTGGTTCGGCGACGGCGCGATCCTGCGCTTCCTGGTCGACAAGGTGCGTTACGACCAGATTTCGGGCGACCGGATGCAGCGCGTGCTCGACCACTACCTGCAGCAATGCGACTGGGTGCTGGCGTCGAAGCCCGAGGATCGCAGCGTGGCCGAGCGCGTGGTGTCGTCCGAGCGCGTGTCCTACCTGCGGCGCGGCATCGACCGCGGCGTGTTCGCCCCGCAGCGGCGGGACCGCGCGCGGCTGCTGTCGTCCTATGGCATCGCCGAGGACCGCTTCGTGGTGATGTTCGTCGGCCGCGTCGACGACGCAAAGAACGTGATGACGGTCGCGCGAGCCACCAAGCGGCTGGTCGAGGCCGGCGCGCCGATCCACCTGGCGATCGCCGGCACCGGCAGCCGCGCCGCCGACGTGCGCGCCCTGCTGGGCGAGGCGGTCACGCTGTGCGGCCAGGTCGAACCGGACACGCTGGGCTGGCTCTACGCCAGCGCCGACGTCTTCGCCTTCCCGTCCGAGTTCGAAATCATGCCCAACGTGGTGAACGAGGCGCGGGCCTGCGGCCTGCCCGTGCTGGTGTCGCAGAACATCGGCGGCATGGACCTGATCGACCCCAGGGGCGAGGACGGGTTGCGCCTGCCCGGGCGCGACCCCCAGGCCTGGGCCGAGGCGATCGGCGCGCTGATGCGCGACCGCGGCCGCTGGAGGTCGCTGGCCGAGGCCGGGCTGCGCCGCGTGGCGGCGATGGCGCCGGGCTGGGACGACGTGCTGCGGCAGGACCTGCTGCCGGTCTGGCGGCGGGTGATCGAGGAACGACGGAGCGCCGGTGTTCGGCAAGCGCATCCTGCTGCTGGCGCCGCACCCGGATGACGAGGTCGTCGGGGCGTCAGCCGCGATCGGTCGCGCAAAGGCCGCTGGCGGCGAGGTCTTCGTCGCCTTCCTGAGCACCGGCGTTCCCGACCGCGCGCTCCTGTGGCCATGGCGGCGCCAGGGCCATGCCGGGCGGGTGGCCCGCCGGCGGGCCGAGAGCGAGGCGGCCGCGAAGCTGCTGGGCTTCACGGTCGCGCTGTTCCAGGAGATCCCCACGCGCCGTCTGAAATCCGAGCTGGCGGGAACCCGCGCGCGGCTGGTCGACCTGATCGCGCGGCGCCAGATCGACATGGTCTGGGTGCCGGCTTACGAAGGCGCGCACCAGGACCACGACGCGGCCAACTTCGTCGCCGCGACCTTCAAGGACCGCGTGCAGGTCTGGGAATTCGCCGAATACAACAATGCCGGCGGCCGCACGCACAGCCAGGAATTCCCCGACCCCAACGGATCGGAGATCGAACTGCGCCTGCGCGAGCGCGAGATCGCGGCCAAGCGCGCCGCCCTGGCGCTCTACGGCTCCGAGCGCGGCAACCTGGCGCATATCCAGGTCGGGCGCGAGGCCTTCCGCCCCCTGGCCGCCTATGACTACGCGCGGCCGCCGCACCAAGGCGTGCTGTTCTACCAGCGCTTCCAGTGGGTGTGGCCGCGCCACCCGCGCGTGGACTACACCAAGCCGCAGGAGGTCTGCGACGCCATCGGCGCCTTCCGCGCCCGCGCGCGGACCTGAACCACACGACCGGAGCGTTGAAGCAGCGATGCAAGATCGGGACAGCCGACCCCTGGCCACCGGCACCAAGCAGATCGAGACCGACCGCGTGATCGTCACCGAATGGCGCTTTCCGCCCGGCGCGCACACCGGATGGCATCGCCATGGCCACGACTACGTGGTGGTGCCGATCACCACCGGGCGGCTGGACATCTTCAACGGCAAGGAGACGCTGCCGGCCCACCTGACCAAGGGCGTGTCCTACAACCGCCCGGTCGGCGTCGAGCACGACGTGATCAACCCGAACGACTTCGAGTTCGTGTTCGTCGAGGTCGAGTTGAAGCCCTGACCGGCGTCGGGGACTGCGCCGCGTCGCGCGCCTCGGCCGGCTCGAAGCGGAATTTCAGCCGCTCGACGATCCGCGCGCAGCGCCTTGCCAATTCGTCGCGCCGGTCCGCGCCGACATAGACGCAGGCGTAGCGGTAGGTGAATTCGTCCTGCACGTAGTCGGACAGGAGCCGGCTCGGCGCGCAGAGCAGTTCCACCCGGCTGGCGGGGACCAGGCTTTCCGCCGCGGCGATCTCGCCTGCGGTCGGCACGCGCTGGACGCGGGCGTCATGCGGCAGGCGCAGCACGAAGCACGCCGCCACGCGATGCTGGCCCTTGCCTTTCGGGTGCGCGACCGGGCGACCGAGCGCAAGGTCGACGAGCGCGCGATGGCTGTGCCGCCCGTCCACCAGAAGGTAGAGCGGGCTGAACTGCGAGCAGAAGCGCGGATTGATCTCGAGGATATTGATATCGCGCGTGCGCGCGTCGACGAAGAACTCGACGTTGAAGAACCCGTTGTCGAAGCCGGCCTCGCGCAGCACCGCGGCCGCGATCCGCGCCATCGCGTCCTGGAGCCGGCGCGGCAGGCGGCTGGGATATTCGAAGCGGGCGAAGCTGCGCCGGTTGGCCGTGCGGCAGGAATCGACCACGCCCAGCGCCACGGCCCGGCCGCCCGCGACGTAGCCTTCGAGCGTCACCTGGCGTCCCTTCAGTTCCTCCTCGATGATCGCATGCTCGCCGCCGATCGCGGGCAACCCGGGCGTCGCGGTATCGAGGATGCCGAGCGACGCATTGAACGCGAACTGGAAGCCGTTCATGCGCTCGGCGATCGTCTGCAGATTGCGCGACAACTGTCCGGCATTGGCCGCGCGCAACGCCAGGAACGACATCGACGACTTGATCGGCTTGACCCAGCAGGGAAAGCGCAGCGCGCGCCCGTCAAGCCGCTTGTGCGTGCCCAGGTCGACCGCATCGAAGCCCGGCGTATGCGCCGGGACCACGCGCGCCTGGATCGTGCGCGACCAGTATTTGTGCTGGAGCAGCATCAGGCTTAGCAGCGAGGGCGACGTCAGTCCCAGCGCCTCGGCGAGATGGCTGGCCACCAGGCAGCACGGATAGTCGTCGCAGGAGACGATGCCGTCGACGCGGATGTTCTTGCCCGCAAGCCTCGCGCGGATCTCCGCCGCCGCGCGCCGCGGTTCGCAGGCATCGCCGTGTTCGACGTCGGCGCCGTTCACCAGGATCGCGCGCAGCGGCCCGTCATGCCCGTCGTTCGCAATCAGGTCGATGTCGACGGGCGCCAGCCCGATGCCGACGATCGTCGATGGCGGCGCAGCCGGTTTCCCGGCGAAGCGGCGTTCGGACAATTTCATCCGGCCGCTCGCGTTGCCGGCGGAACGGATTCAACGCACTGCGGCGCGCGTCGCGGCTGGTCGCGGCAGGGTGCGGCCCACCCGGCCGGATCGGGCGGCATGCCGGCTGCCCCGGCGTGTCAGGCCTTCTTTTCGGCTTCGGCCTGCTTGGACGCGCCGGCGGTCGGCGTCGGATCGGCCGGCTTCGGCTGGCCCTCGACCTTGTCGGCCTCTTCCTTCATGCCCGACTTGAACGCCTTGATGCCCTTGGCGACGTCACCCATCAGGCGCGGAATCTTGTTCGCTCCGAACAGAAGCAGAACGATCGCCAGCACGATCAGCCAATGGCCAATACTCATCGATCCCATGAATGCTGCTCCCTTGGCGCTCTTCGGCGGCTTTGTGCGGTTTGTCTGCCGGCTACATATAGGCAATGACTGGGAATTTGTATAGCGCCGGCGCCCAAGACCGGGACAATTCAGCTTCTGCGCCATGGATCCCGGAACCGCGCATTGCCATTGATTCGACGAGGCTTCCCGTTGACCCATGTCAAGGCATAGGGCGGAGAGCGACCCTAGCGTTGAACAAATTCGCGCCAGCGTACGGAGGAATCGATGCAAGCCAAGGACGTGATGACCAAGGAGGTGCTGACCGTGGGCCCGGACACCCGGGTGAGCGAGATCGCGCAGCTCCTTCTTTCCAAGCGGATCAGCGCCGTCCCAGTAGTCGACGGCAAGGGTGCGCTGCGCGGCATCGTCAGCGAGGGCGATCTGTTGCGGCGGACCGAGACCGGCACCGAGCGTCATCGCTCGTGGTGGCTGGAGCTGATGGTCGAGAACCGCGAGCTGGCGCACGAATTCGTGAAAAGTCACGGCGCGACCGCCAAGGACGTCATGACCCCCTCGGTGATCACCGCCAGCGAGAACACCGAGCTTGCCGAGATCGCCTCGCTGCTCGAGCGCAACCGCATCAAGCGCGTGCCGATCGTGCGCGACGGCAAGCTGATCGGCATCGTCAGCCGCTCGAACCTGCTGCAGGCGCTGGCCGCCGCCGGCACGAAAAAGGCCAAGGCGCCCGCCGGCGACCTGGCGCTACGCGAGGCGGTCATCGCCTCGTTCAAGAAGCACGCCTGGACCCCCGACCTGACCGTCAACGTGACGGTGCAGGACGGGAAGGTCAGCCTCTACGGCCTGGTCGCCTCGGAAGACGAGCGGCGCGCGCTGTGCGTCGCGGCGGAAGAGGTCGCCGGCGTCGGCAAGGTGGCCGACCAGCTCACCCTCTCGACCAGCATGCGCGGGATGGTGTAGGCGGCGCGATACCTTAGCCGGGAGCGCCCGCCCAGGGATTGATCACCTCGACACCGCAGCCGTCGAAATCGGCCAGGTTGCGCGTGGCGACGGCCGCGCCATGCGCGCGGGCGATCGCGGCAATCTGTGCGTCGAGGGTGGCGATCGGGCGGCCAGCGCGCCGTCGCGCCACCGCAATAGCCGCAAAGGCCTGGGCTGCCGCCGCATCGAAGGCAAGAACGCGCCCCGCGAAGTCGCTGGCGAAAAGCTGTCGCAGCGCCTGTTCGAGCGCCTGCCGCCGGCGTCCCGCCGCCAGAAGTCCCGCGCCATAGAGGAGTTCCGCCTCGCTGATGGCCGTTGTGAAGAGGCTCGCCGGCGGCGCGGCCTCCAGCCATCGGGCAACCGACGCATCGGGCTTGGGACGCATCGCCTCCGACAGGACATTGGTGTCGAGAACGATCACTTGGCGAAGCGAGGCGGCTCGCGCATGGCTTCACGCGGCGGCAATTCGATCTCGACGCCCCCGAGCGCGGCGAAGCGCCGTTGGATTGTCTCCGCCATGCTGGTCGCGCCGCGCGGCCGCTCCGCCAGCGCGGTCTTCAGGATTTCGCGCGCGGCCTCCTCCATCGATTGGCCCTGGCGGGCGGCATGGATGCGCAGCTTCGCCTTGACCGCGGCGTCAAGCTTGCGAATGGTGATGCTGGCCATCTTGAACCTGCCGAGCATGTGCAATCAATGCAATCAGTGTAATCCATGATTGCACAGAGGGCAATGCAGGGGTCGGCGCCGTCAAGCCTCTTGCCTCGAAGCCCCCGGCGGCTATAGTTCGCCCCGGAAGGCTGGCGATGGACGGCGCTCTCGCCAACCCGGTCAGGTCCGGAAGGAAGCAGCCGTAACGAGTTTCGCGCCGGGTCGTTGCCAGTCTTCCACTTCCGTCAAATTCGATCCACAGCCTGGAAGCCGCGTCCGGGCAAGAACGCGTCGGCCCGATGAACGACGAACCCGCCTCGCCCGGTCTGGCCCTCATGGGCGGCGCTTCGGCCGCCGGCGAAAGCGCGCCCTACCGGGTCCTGGCCCGCAAGTACCGGCCCGCGACCTTCGCCGAGCTGATCGGCCAGGAGGCGATGGTGCGCGTGCTCCGCAACGCCATCCAGTCCGGCCGCATCGCACATGCCTTCATGCTGACGGGCGTGCGCGGGGTGGGCAAGACCACCACCGCGCGGATCATCGCCCGCGCGTTGAACTGCGTCGGTCTTGACGGCAAGGGCGGTCCGACCATCGAGCCCTGCGGGGTCTGCGCCAATTGCCGCTCGATCGCCGAGGATCGCCATGTCGACGTGATCGAGATGGATGCCGCCTCGCGCACCGGCGTCGACAACATCCGCGACCTGACCGACGGCGTGCGCTACAAGCCGGTCTCGGCGCGCTACAAGATCTACATCGTGGACGAAGTCCACATGCTGTCGACGGCGGCGTTCAACGCGCTGTTGAAGACGCTGGAAGAGCCTCCGCCGCACGTCAAGTTCGTGTTCGCCACCACCGAAATCCGCCGGGTTCCCGTGACGGTGCTCTCGCGTTGCCAGCGCTTCGACCTGCGGCGCGTCGATCACGAAACCCTGAGCCGGCATTTCGCCGCGATCGCCGAGAAGGAGGGCATCGCCATCGAGCCCGCCGCGATCGCGCTGATCGCGCGTGCCGCCGACGGATCGGTGCGCGACGGGCTATCGCTGCTCGACCAGGCGATCGCGCTGGTGGGCGGCACCGGGGAGAAGATCGACGAGGCGCGGGTGCGCGACATGCTGGGCCTGGCCGACCGGCGGGTCGTGTTCGACCTGTTCGAGGCGGTCATGCGCGGAAGGTTGGCCGAGGCGCTGGACCGGCTGGGCGAGCTTTACCGCGCCGGCGCCGATCCGTCGGTCGTCATCGAGGACCTGCTCGGCCTGACGCATTGGCTGACGCGCGTGAAGCTGGCGCCCGAGGCCGCCGAGCGTCCCGACGTGCCGGAGGCGGAGCGCGTGCGCGGCAAGGCGCTGGCGGCCGCCGCGCCGATGGCGCTGTTGACCCGCGCTTGGCAGTTGCTGCTGAAGGGCCTGCGCGAGACCCAGAACGCGCCGCAGCCGGTCCAGGCCGCCGAGATGGTGCTGGTGCGGCTCGCCTATGCCGCCGACCTGCCCGACCCGGCCGAGCTGGTCCGCCGCCTGGCCGGCAGCGCCGGCGGCGAAACCGCGCCATCGTCGCCGTCGATCCCTTCGCCGCCGCCACCGCCGCGCTCGCGCGCGTCCGGCACCGCCGGCGCCGCGCCGCGCCTGGCGGCGGAAAGCGCGCCGCGCCCCGCGGTCGAGGCGGTCGCGGCGCCCGCCATGCCCACGGCAGCGGTGCTGCCCGGCGATTTCGCGGCGCTGGTGGCCCTGGTCGCCGAGAAGCGCGAGGCGGTGCTGCATGCGCTGCTGCTGAACAACGTCCACCTCGTGCGCTACGAGCCGGGGCTGCTGGAGTTCCGCCCCGACCGCCATGCGCCGCCCGACCTGGCGAGCCGGCTGGGCCGCGTGCTGAACGACTGGACCGGCCGGCGCTGGGTGGTGTCGATCTCGAACGCGGAGGGCGAGCCGACCTTGAGCGAGCAGGCGAAGTCGAACGCGACGCGCCTGCGCCAGGAATCGGCCGACCATCCGCTGGTGAAGGCCGTCAAGACCGTCTTCCCCGAGGCCGCCATCGTGTCGGTGCGCGAACGCCCGCCGCCCAGCCTTGCCGTGCCGCCCGACGTGACGATCGAACCCCAGCTGGACCCGGACGACAGCGAAGGAGAACCGGACTGATGAAGAACCTGGCCAACATGATGAAGCAGGCCCAGGAGATGCAGGCGAAGATGGCCGAGGTGCAGTCGCGGCTGGAAGCGACCGAGGTCGCCGGCGCCGCCGGCGGCGGCATGGTGCAGGTCACG
>JADLEG010000224.1 GCA_020846275.1 Alphaproteobacteria bacterium | reverse complement strand
CGCAGATGAAGGCGATCAACATCTGATTCAATAGGGCGGCAGCGTCACCGGCACCGGCCGCGTCATCAGGTCGATGTAGAGTTCGTAGAAGCGGGCGTTGTCGAACCGGCTGACATAGCGGATGCGGTTGGGCGAGGCGCCCGGTCCCGGCGCATCCTTGTACACCGTCACCCTGCCCCAGTTGTCGCCGACCTTGGTATCGATATCGAGCCACGCATCGGTCGTGACCGTCGCGAAGCTGTTGTCGAGAAAATAGGGCAAGGTGAGCGTATCGGCGATCGTGCCGCCGATCGTGCGGTTCTTGAAGAACTGCGTGACCGCCGTCTGTTTCGCCGGATTGTTCGCGATCGCGTCCAGCACTTCCTGGGTCAGGCGGACGGTGTTGGTGACGTCGTTGGTGATGACCGTCTGCCGGATCCGGGTTTGCAGCAGCTTCCTTACCGCAACGGGATCGAACCACCAGTTGATCGAGGCGACCGGGGTGGCGTTGCCGCGCACCTCGAACGCCGAGCCCATGTAGACGATCTCCTTGACCAGCGGCTCGATCTCCGGGGCCTTGTCCAGCGCCGCCGCGATGTTGGTCACGGGGCCCACGACGAACAGCGTGATCTCGTTCGGGTTGGCCTTGATGGTCTCGATGATGTAGTCGACCGCGCCCTTGCCCTTGAGCTTCGTGCGGACCGCGGAACCGTCGGGCGGCGGCGCAACGGACATCGGCGTCGGCTCGATCTTGCGCCATGCGCCGTAGTAGCCGGGAAACCGCGCCCGATGGTCGGCGATCATGTCGGGATGGTATTCGCGGGGATAGTTCGCGCCGGAATAGACCCCGACCCGCTTGTCGATGCCCAGCCGCTCGACCGCCTTCAGCGCATCGGCATTGGCCTGCAGCAGCCAGTCGTTGCCCGATACGGTCGTGATGCCGAGCAGGTTCACCTTGCCCTCGGCCATCAACTGCGCGGTCATCACCAGCAGCTGGCCGTCGTCGCCCATGCTGTTGAAGTCCGTGTCGAGAATGATCTTCGGCGCGGTCGACAGCGATCCTGCCCCGGCGCCGGGCCCGGCCAGTGCGATGCCGATGACGAGGACAACGGCCGCAAGGAAGCGGTCGCGGATCAATCGCCGGTTCATTGGCTTCCCCCCGGATATTGTTGGCGCCTTGGAAGCGGCGCGGTGCGGTCATGCTAGGCCTCGCGCGACCGGTCGACAAATGGCGCGCGGCCCGATCGCGGCGCTCACGCCAGCCAGGACCGGATCGCCTCGACGATGTAGTAGACGCCAAGCACCAGCACGATCCGGCGCGTCCACCAGTAGAACTGCTTGTCGGTCATGCGGTGCAGCACGGGTGCGGCCGCCGACGAGCCGGCGACCGCGGCGAACGGCGCCAGCCCGGCCAGCAGCCACCATTCCTCGTCCAGCCCGTTGCCGGCCAGCGCGCCGAAATACGCGATCTTGACGATGTGCGAGACGCACTGCATCGCCGCCTTGGTGGCGATCGTCACGCGGCGGTCGAGTCCGCTGCGCACGAAGAACTGGTCGAGGAACGGGCCGCTGACCCCGGCCATCAGCATCAGCGCGGTGGCCGCGGCGCCCGTGCCATAGGCGACGCCGCGCTGCGTGATGCGCGGCGCCCAGCGGTCGGGCACGAAGAACAGGACCACCGTCGATATGCCGAGCAGGAACAGCACCAGCGTCTTCGACGGCACGAAGCGCAGGAACGCGAACGCGCCAAGGCACAGGAAGCTGGTCAGCGCGAATTTGAGGATGATGTCGATCGCCAAATGCTGGCGCCAGAAGTAGACGCGCGAGCCGTTCGACACGAACTGCGCCACGCCGTGCACGATCATCGCCTGCGAGACCGGCAGCAGGTAGACCAGCCCGCCCATCAGGATCAGCCCGCCGGCGACGCCGAATATGCCCGAGATGAAGGACGTGGCCGCGACCAGCGACAGCACCAGCGCGAAGGCAAGGGCCATGCGTGCCGACGCTACAGGTCTTGATAGCCGCAGCGCCGGAGATGCGCCGCGAACCGGTCGGTCAGCGCGCCGCGCCGATGGGCGAGCTGATGCAGGTTGAGGTCGCCGCCGAAGTTGAACTCCAGTAGCACGGGGCCTTCCGGCGTCAGCGCGACGTCCCATGACTGCGTGCGCACGCCGGGAAACGCATTGGCGGCCTTGGCGCACAGGGCCAGCGCCGCGCCCCAATCGGGAAGCGCCAGATCGACCAGCCGCAGCCCCGTGTCGGGGTGCGCGTCGTGCAGCGCCAGGTCCTCGCCGACCCCCGACACCACGCGCCGCACGCGCCCCTGGGCGTCGAGCGATCCCAGCATGTTTCCCGGCCGCCAGTAGTTGTCGGCGATGCTGGCGGCACGCGGGATCTTCACGACGGCGCTTTCCAGCGACGCTCCCCCGGCGTCAAGCAACATCAGCAGGCGCGCGGACGAGAGCGTCTCGCCGAATGCCCGGGCCAACATCGGATGCGATTGCACGCGGCGCTGGAACAAGTAGCCCGCTTGGCCGAACGCAAGGACGAAGCGCACCACGTCGCCGAGCGCGGCCGTCTGGCCCGCTTTCATCCGTATCCGGTCGCCGACCAACGCCCGCAGATCGAGCGACCCGATGCTGTAGATGCCGTCGATCGGCTTGGCGAACAGGGGGTAGACCGCGGGATCGGACAGGAACGCGCGAAGCTCGTCCTCGTCCCGCAGCGCCGGGCAGAAGAACGAGCGGTTGCCGCGCTCGAACACCGCCACCGTCTCGGGCACCGGCAGATCGAGGCCGCGCATGACCGTGTAGAACAGCGCCTTGTCGTGCACCGGCGCGAACCAGCGTGGATCGTTGCAGGCCTGGTGCATCCGCGACTGCGCCGCCTTGCCGACATGACGCGCGCGCTCGGGCGCCGGCAGGGCGGGATCGTAGAGCCGATAGTAGAAGTACTCGTCCTTGCTGAGCCGGCCGGGACCGCTGGACGCGCGGCGCAGCTCCCGCGCGAGGGCAAAGCCCGACAGCCCCGCATTGGCCGCCGCGTCGCGATGGCGCGCCTGGTTGACCCGGACCGGCCCGTCCAGGCGGTCGCGCAGCCGTTCGGCAGCCGCCACATCCAGCGCGGGAATCGCTGACGATCGCCTTGGCCCTGCCGCTGGTCCTGGGGAAGCCCCGTCCATGAGGCACTCTAGCGCAAAGCCGCGGGCCGCGCCCACGGGCGCGGTGCAGCCCCTGCCCGCCGGCGCGTCATCCGCGCCCCGCGGCAACGGGCCTTGCGCAGGAGCGGCGCGGATCGAGCGCGGCGGCGATCGTCGCCCGGCGGATCGGCGCGGTGGGGCGCGCGATGCGCTCGAACAGCAAGCCGACCGCGGTCGCCGCGATCCGGTCCGGGCTCCACGACGCGGCGCCCAGCCCCAAGGGGGCCATCCAATCGGCGTCTTCCAGGCACAGCAGCGACAGGTCGCGCGGGTATCGCAGCTTGGCCTCGGCCATCGCGCCGATCGCGCCCAACGCCATCGCCGGATCGCCGGCGATGACCGCGCCCGGCGGCTCGGCGAGGGCCAGCAAGGCCGTCAGCGACGCCGCGGCGTGGTCGGGGCGGCTCGGCCCGATGCGCACCAGCCGCGGGTTGAAGGCGATGCCGAGGCGCGCGAGCTGCCCGCGGTAGCCGGCGAGTTGCAGCGGCGCGGTCCAGCCCGCGGCCGGGCCAGCCAGCAGCGCGATGCGCCGGTG
>JADLEG010000223.1 GCA_020846275.1 Alphaproteobacteria bacterium | reverse complement strand
GCAGCACTTCGTAGCCGTCGATGTCCGGCAGCATCAGGTCGAGCACGATGATGTCGTAGTCGTAGAGCTTGCCGATCTCCAGCCCGTCCTCGCCCATGTCGGCGAGATCGACGACGTAGCCTTCGGACTTCAGCATCATCTCGATGCTCTTGGCGGTGGAACTATCGTCTTCAACCAGCAGGATGCGCATGTGAGTGTCTCCCTGACCGTTAACGTTAATCTATCTTAACATGCGCCGCGAATCAAGGATATTTTACCTTGACAGCGAAGAAATATTGGATCGGTCAAGAAATCTTCCAGAACTAGGAAAGACTTGCCGGGTGCTATTCCGGGACCTGGCGCCGGGTATTGCTGCGCGGGATTTGCGGTCTATCCCCAGGCGCGCCCGGAAGCGGCGGAATTCACCGGGAATACAGCGCTCTAACCGCTGGGTTGATGTTCATCGATCGTTAAACACCCTGGGCGACACTGCGATGCGCCTGCTTTGGCGCCTAGCGTCGCCGGCCAGAAGGCCTGCGGCGACCGGAAGAGGTTTGTCTTGGCACAGCATGCATTGGCCAATCTGATCGCGGACGTCGAGCGGATCCCGGCGCATCGGTACTTCGGCAGGGTCACTGGCGTGCTGGGCATGCTGGTCGAGGTCGGCGGCGTGCAGCGCGTGCTGTCGATCGGCGAGCGCTGCGGCGTGCTGACGCGCGACGACCGCGCGGTGCCGTGCGAGGTCGTGGGCTTTCGCGCCGACCGCGTGCTGCTGATGCCGTTCACGACGCTCGATGGCGTGGGCCTCGGCTGCAAGGTCGAGGTACTCGGCCACGACCCGGTGATCTATCCCGATATCTCCTGGCTCGGCCGCGTGGTCGATGCGATGGGCCAGCCGATCGACGGCAAGGGGCCGCTCAAGATGGGCAGCGTGGCCTACCGCCTGCGCAGCCAGCCGCCGCCCGCCCATATGCGCCAGCGCGTCGGCGCCAAGATCGACCTGGGCGTGCGCGCGCTGAACACCTTCCTGACGATGTGCCGCGGCCAGCGCGTCGGTATCTTCGCCGGCTCCGGCGTCGGCAAGTCGGTGCTGCTGTCGATGCTCGCGCGCTACACCGCGTCGGACGTCAACGTGATCGGCCTGATCGGCGAGCGCGGCCGCGAGGTGCAGGAGTTCCTCGAGGACGATCTGGGCGAGATGGGCCGCGCGCGCAGCGTCGTCGTCGTCGCCACCTCGGACGAATCGCCGCTGATGCGCCGCCAGGCCGCCCACTTGGCGATGACCGTCGCCGAGTATTTCCGCGATCTCGACCGCAACGTGCTGTGCATGATGGATAGCATCACGCGCTTCGCGATGGCGCAGCGCGAGATCGGCCTCAGCGCGGGCGAGCCGCCCACCAGCAAGGGCTACACGCCGACCGTCTTCGCCGAGCTGCCGCGCCTGCTCGAGCGCGCCGGTCCCGGCACCGGCGCCGGCAGCATCACCGGGATGTTCACGGTGCTGGTCGAGGGCGACGACATGAACGAGCCGATCGCCGATGCGGTGCGCGGCATTCTCGACGGCCACGTCGTGCTGGACCGCGCGATCGCCGAGCGCGGCCGCTATCCCGCGATCAACGTGCTGCGCAGCATCTCGCGCGTCATGCCGAACTGCAACACGGTCGAGGAGAACGCGCTGGTCCGCAAGGCGCGCGCGCTGATGGCCGCTTACGACGACATGGCCGAGTTGATCCGCATCGGTGCCTATCGCCAGGGAAGCGATGCGGGCGTCGATGCGGCGATCGCCGTCCAGCCGAAACTCGAAGCGTTCCTGAATCAGGACCGCGCGGAATGCGAATTGCTCCCGGGGGGCTACGCTAAACTGGCCGAAATCCTCGGAGGCGTCCCATGAAGGGCATCGCGGCCATGGTGCGCGTGCACAAATGGAAGCTGGAGGAACGCAGCCGCGTTCTCCAGGAACTCGAACGCCTGCGGCAGAAATTGCAACAGGCGGGCGCGCAGCTCGAGGCCGAGCTCATCGCCGAGCAGAACCAGGCGCGCGGCGGGGGTCTCGCCAACCTCACCTATGGCGGCTATGCGCAGGCTGTGATCCAGCGGCGCGACCATATCGCGAAGTCGCTGGCCGAAGTCGCGGCCGAGACCGAGCAGGCGCGCAAGGACGTCGCGGCGGCGTTCCAGGAATTGAAGAAGTACGAGCTGGCGCTGGCCAACCGCGAGAAGCAAAGGAAGCAGAAGGAAGCGAAGGCCGAGAACGCCACGCTCGACGAGCTTGGCATCGCGGCCCATCGTCGCAGCAAGACCGGCCAGGGCTGAATCGCCGTCGCGCTAGGCCGTCACGCCGTGCGCGGGATGGCCGATTTCATCCAGGGGATCGATCGGGAAGCGGCCGCCCGCCTGGAAGGCGATCGAGCCGGCGAAGCGTCCCTCGGCCGCGGCCGACTGGACGATCGCGTCGATGTCCCGGCGCGCCTCTTCGGGCAGGGCCTCGCGCGTGCGCAGCACCAGGTCCACGCGCTGGGCGCGCGCCAGCCCGTCGATCTGCAGCGGGCCCAGTCGAGTCAGCTCGGTTTCGACGACGAAGCGCGTGGTCGGCTCGAGCTGGCCCTTGCGATTGCGCTGCTGGCGGAAGAACATCCGCACCGGCGTGATCGGTCCCTCGGGGTGCTGGACCGGCAGGAAGAAGGCGCGCCAATCGCCGCTCGGCTGGGTCGCGAGGCGGTTGAGCACGCCGAGCTCCTCGCTCAGCCGCCCGAGCAGCGCGCCGCGGCCCGTGCGCTCCAGGCTGCGCACCGCGCGCTCGCCCAACAGCATGCCGATGTCGCCGCCGCGCAGCGCGGCCACCAGGAACAGCAACCCGGCGGCCATGCGTTGGCCCGGCTGGGCGACGGCGCGGCCCAGCGCGGTCTGCGCGGCTGACGGGTCGCTGGCGGCCAGCCCTTCGATCGCGCGGCGCAAATTCTCCCAGTCATGCGCCAGCGTCACCGCGTCGCCGGTTGCTGCCGCGTCGTCCGCGGCCAGCGGCATCGCGCCGGGCTTTGCGGCCGTGGCGGTGGCCAAACCGGGGCGGCCGAGCAGTTCGAGTTGCACGCGCTGCCCGACCGGCAGATCGCCCGCCGGCATGGTCAAGAGGCCGAACCCCGCATTGACGACCAGCAGGCCGCCGGTGCTGCGCCCGACCACGGTCGCGGTCACGACCGGGTGGCCCTCGGCGTTGACGCTCATCTCGCCGATGTTCGGCGCGGCGGCCGCGGCGGCGCCGATCGACAGCACGCGCGCCTCGAAGGTTGCCCCGACCGGTGCGCGGACATAGCTCTGGGCGGCGCCTTTCACGGCGGCAGGACCGCCGTCGCCGCGCTGGACCAGGGTAGCCGCCACGACCTGGCCGGGCGTGAGCGCGGTGGGTGGGGCGCCGGCGCGACCGACCAGCTCAAGCTGCACGCGCTGGCCCGGCTGGGCATTGCCGCCGGCGGCGACGGTCAGCAGGCCGAAGCCGGCATTGACCACCTGCAGGCCTGCGCCGGTGCGGCCGATCACCGTGCCGGTCACGACCGGGTTGCCCTCGGCGTTGACGGTGATGGTTCCGGCCGCCACGCCGTCATCGGCCGCGCCGGCGAGCAGCAGCAGGCGCGCCTCGATGGCCGTGCCGATCGGCGCGCGGGCATAGGTCTGCGCGACGGGGTTGGCGGTCGCCGGCGCCTGGTCGCCGCGCTGGACGAGCGTCGCGGTAACGAGCTGGCCGGCATCCGGCGCTTCCGCCGGTGGGCTTGAGCGGCCGAGCAGCTCCAGCGCCACGGGCTGGCCGGGCTGCAGGTTTCCGCCGGCGGGCAGGGTCAGCAGCCCGAACCCGGCATTGACGACCGTCAGCCCGCCACCGGTGCGGCCGACCACGCTGGCGGTGACGACCGGATGCCCCTCGGCGTTGACGGCGGCCGAGCCGGTCTTCGCTGCGTCGCCGCCGGGGACGGCCGGCAGCACGCGCGCGTCGAACGTCGTGCCGATGGCCGCCCGGGCATAGCCGGCAGCGGGACCGGCAGCGGGCGCCGGCGCGTCGCCGCGCTGGATCAGGGTCGCGGTGACCACCTCGTTCGGCGCCGGCGCGACCGGTGCCGCGCTGGGACGCCCCACCAGTTCGATCTGCAGCCGCTGGCCGGCGAGCAGGTTGAGCGAGGCCGGCATGGTGAGCTGGCCGAACCCGGCGTTGACCGTCACCAGGCCGGCGCTGGTGCGGCCGGTCACCGTCGCCGTCACCACCGGGTTGCCCTGGGTGTTGACGCTGATCGTGCCGGCGCTCGACCCGTCGTCATTGGCGTTCGCGATCGACAGCACGTTGGTCCGGATGGTCGTCCCGATCGGCGCGCGCGCATAGCCGGATGCGACGGCGTTCGCGCTGGCCAGGGCAGGATCGCCGCGCTGCGCCAACGTGGCGACCACGGCCTGCGCGGGCGCGTTCGGCGGCGCGGGCGCGGCCGGCCGGCCGATGAGTTCGAGTTCCAGGCGCTGGCCAGGCTGCAGGTCGCCGCCGGCCGGCACGGTCAGCAGGCCGAAGCCGGCATTGATCGCCACCAGCCCGGCGGTGGTCCGGCCGACCACGGTCGCGGTGACCACCGGGTGGCCGTCGGCGTTGATGCCCATCGACCCGCCCTGCGCGGGGGCGCCGGCGGCATCGGCGATCGACAGCACGCGGGCCTCGAAGGCCGCGCCGATCGGCGCGCGCGCATAGCCCGCGGCGGCTCCGTTGGCGCCGGCCGGCGCGCTGTCGCCGCGCTGGACCAGGGTCGCGGTGATCACCTGTCCCGGCGCCAGGGTCGCCGGGGCCGGGCGCTGCGCCGTCGCCGGCGGCGGCGCGCTGGATCCGCCCTCGGGGGCCGACGTGCTGGCCCGCGTCGTATTGCCCGAGGTGACGCCGGTCGCGGGCGTGCCGTCCGGCAACCGCTGCAGCACCAGCCGCGCGGTGGCGCCTTCCGCCTGGTCGGGCAGGTAGAGCGCAAGCTGGCTGCCTACCTGCGCCGCGATCGGGCCGCGCAGGACGACGATGCCCTCCGCCGTCCGCAGCAGGGCCGTGCCCTCGGAATCCTGCGCTACCAGCGTGCCGACGATCGGCGAGCCGACCGGGCGGTTGCGCAGCGTGTTGGGCAGGTTGACGACGATCGCGGTCAGCGCCTGCACCGCGTTGGCGGTGACGGTCGGCGCGCTCGGGCTGGGAACCGCGCCAAGCCCCACCGCGCCGGTGGCGCCGGTGGTCGCGGTCGGCGTCGGTACCGGCGGAAGCGCGGGCGGGACCGGGCCGACGGTGGTCATGGCGCTATGACGCTTCGTCGATCAGCCGCTTGGCAACGGCTTCGACGTCCTGCGCCGCCTCGGTATTGGGATAGCGGGTCAAGAGCGGGGTCTGGTGGCGGATCGCCTCGCGCACCTTCGGGTCGCGGCGCACGATGCCGAGCAGCGGCGGCTCGATCTTCAGGAACCCCTTGCAGGCCTTGAGCAGCGTGCCGTAGGTGCGCTCGCCGTCGCGCCGCGTGGCGGCCATGTTGACCACGACGCCCAGGTTCACGCCGGGCGTTTCCTGCGCCGTCACCTTGATGAAGGCATAGGCGTCGGTCAGCGCCGTCGGCTCGTCGGTCGTGACGACCACGGTGGTGCCCGCGATCGACGCCAGGTAGCGCACCGGCCGCTCGACCCCCGCGCCCAGGTCGATGATCGTGCGGTCGTAGCGCCGCGCCAGCGTGGCCAGTTCCTCGCCCAGCGCGCTCAGCCGCTGTTGCGGCAGGTTGGCGAGCCCGCCGCTGCCCGACCGTCCCGCGATGATGTCGAAGCCGCCGTCGGCAAAGGGCGCCGCCACCTGGCCCAGCGTCGCCTGTCCGGCAAGGACGGCGCCAAGATCGCGCGCGGGCGTGAGGCCGAGCTGGATGTCGACGTTGGCGAGCCCCAGGTCGCCGTCGAACAGCAGGGTGCGCTGCCCGGCGCGCGCCAGCGCGTGCGCCACGGTGATGGAGAACCAGGTCTTGCCGACCCCGCCCTTGCCCGAGGCGACCGCGATCACGCGGCGCGACGGGGCGGGGGCAGGGGAGCTGTGGACGGTTAGTTCGACCGGTGTGCTCATGATGCGGCCGCTTGCTTTCTAGGGGTGCGCAGGTCCTGGCCGGCCTGGCCGCGAGCCATCGCGGGCAGCAGCAGGCGCGCCAGTGCGATCGGATTGATCGGGGTCAGGCCCTCGGCGATCAGCGGCGTGATGCTGACCTCGGCGAAGGCCAGCCTTCCGGCACTCGCCGCCGACAGCAGTCCCCCGAGGCGCCGGGCAAGATCGACGCGGGTGGCGATCATGCGTCCGGCGCCGATCCCGGCAAAGGCCTCGGCGATCTCCGCGCTTTCGGCGACGTCGCCGCCGGCGGGCATCAGCAGCACCGGCTCGGCATGCACGGACTCGGTCGCCGCGGATAGCATCGCCGTCTCGGCGCTGTCGAACGGATTGATGCCTGCGCTGTCGATCAGCACGGCGCGGTCGCCGGCCTCGCGCACGACGCGCATCAGCTGCTTCTCGTCGGCGGCATGGGCCAGCTCGACCTTCAGCACCTTGGCGAAGGCGCCAAGCTGGTCGACCGCGCCCGCGCGCTTCGTGTCCATGGTGATCAGCATCACCGGCTTGCGCGCCATCACCGCGCGGGCGGCGAGCTTGGCCACCGTCACCGTCTTGCCGACCGCGGGCGGCCCGACCAGCGCGATCGGTCGGCCGCCGCGCCGCGCCGCCTCGGGCAGGGCCATCGGCGTGAAGGCGAATACCGTGTCGAGCGCGGCCGCCAGCGAGATGATCGGGTCGGTGGTGCGCGCCTGGGCCTTGGCGGCGCCGGCCAGCAGCCGGTCGGCCAGCGCGGCGGGGGTGCCATGGCGCAACAGCGATTCGGTCAGGCGCTCCATCGTGTCGGAGCCCGCGCCCGGCTTGGCCGAGAGCGCCGGCTCCGCCGGCGTCTCGATCGCCGCCGTCACGCGCACGCCCTTGCCCTTGTCGCCCGGCTGGCTCGAAACGATGATCGCCTCGGGCCCCAGCGCGTCGCGGACGAGCTGCATCGCCTCGCGCATCGAGGGAGCGGTGAAGGTCTTCAACCGCATGGGCTGAACCTATACCAGTTCGACCGGCCGCCCAACGGCGCAATCGCGCGGCGGCGCGGCGCGCGCGCCGTCGAATCAGTTCGCCAAGCGCGTGGTCGGGCGATTCGCGCCATGGTCAGACCTGCGCCATCGTCTTGATCTTCGCCTTGGCGTGGATCTCGTTCTGCGACATGACCACGGTCGCGGGCCGGAACCGCTCGATGATCGAGCGCACATAGGGCCGGATCGCCGGGCTCGTGAGCAGCACGGGAATCTCGCCCAGCATCGCCTGGCGCTCGAACACCTGGCGCACCGTGGTGATGAACTTCTGCAGCCGGCTGGGCGCCATCGAGAGCTGGCGGTCGTCGCCCTGGCCGGTGATCGATTCGGCGAAGGCCTGTTCCCATTCCGGCGACAGAGTGACCAGCGGGATGTAGCCCTCGCGGCCGGCGTTCGATTCGCTGATCTGCCGCGCCAGGCGCGCGCGCACGTGCTCGGTGATCTGCCCGACATTGCGCGTCGAGGCGCAGGCCTCGGAGATGCCCTCGAGGATGGTCGGCAGGTCGCGGATCGACACCCGCTCGCCCAGCAGGTTCTGCAGCACGCGCTGGATGCCGCCGACGGTGATCTGCGTCGGCACCACGTCGGCGACCAGCTTCTGGTGGTCCTTGTCCAGCTCGTTCAGGAGCTTCTGCGTCTCGGTGTAGGACAGCATCTCCGACATGTTGTCCTTGACGATCTCGGTGAGGTGCGTGGTGATCACGGTCGCCGGGTCGACCACGGTGAAGCCGCGGAACATCGCCTCCTCGCGCAGCGCCTCGCCGATCCACATCGCCGGCAGGCCGAAGGTCGGTTCGGTCGTGGCCTCGCCCGCCAGGTCGATCGGCTGGCCGCGCGGGTCCATCACCAGCAGCATGCCAGGCCGCAATTCGCCGCGCCCGTTCTCGATCTCCTTGACGCGGATGACATAGGTGTTGGCCGAGAGCTGCAGGTTGTCCTGGATGCGCACGGCCGGCATCACGAACCCCATCTCGCCGGCGAGCTGGCGGCGCAGCGCCTTGATCTGGTCGGTGAGGCGCCGCTCCTTGTCGTTGTTGATCAGCGACAGCAGGCCGTAGCCGAGCTCGAGGCGGATGGTGTCGATCTGCAGGGACTGCGCGATCGGCTGCTCGGCCACCGGCGCCGCCTGCGCCTCCGCCAGCGCCGACGCCACGCGCTGGGCTTCCATCGCGGCCGCCTGGCGGGTGATCGACCAGGCGATGTAGCCGGTGGTGCCCGCCAGCAGCAGGAACGGGAAGGCGGGCACGCCCGGCACGATCGCCAGCGCCACCAGCAGCACCGAGACCAGGCCCAGCGCGCGCGGGTAGCCGCCGAGCTGGGCGAACAGCGCCTTGTCGGTCGATCCCGCCGAGCCCGACTTGGTGACCAGCATGCCGGCGGCGGTCGAGACGATCAGCGCGGGGATCTGCGTGACCAGCCCGTCGCCAACCGTCAGCACGGTGTAGGTGTGGGTGGCCTGGGCGATGCCCAGCCCCTTCTGGCCGACGCCGATTAGGATGCCGCCGATGATGTTGATGAAGACGATCAGCAGCCCCGCCACCGCGTCGCCGCGCACGAACTTGGACGCGCCGTCCATGGCGCCGAAGAAGGTGCTCTCGTCCTCGAGCGTCCGGCGGCGCTGGCGCGCCTCGGCCTCGTTGATCAGGCCGGCCGACAGGTCGGCGTCGATCGCCATCTGCTTGCCGGGCATCGCGTCCAGGCTGAAGCGCGCCGACACCTCGGCGATGCGCCCCGAGCCCTTGGTGATGACGATGAAGTTCACGATCACCAGGATGCCGAAGACGATCAGCCCGATGACGAAGTTGCCGCCCATCACGAAATGGCCGAACGACTCGATCACCCGCCCCGCGGCCGCGGTGCCTTCATGCCCGTTGGCCAGGATCAGCCGGGTCGAGGCCAGGTTCAGCGACAGGCGCAGCATGGTGGTGATCAGCAGCACCGTCGGGAACGAGCTGAAATCGAGCGGGCGCTGGATGAACAGCACCACCATCAGCACCAGCACCGAAACCGTGATCGACAGCGCCAGCGAAATGTCGAGCAGCCAGGTCGGCATCGGCAGGATGAGCACGACCAGGATCGCCGTGACGCCGAGCGCAAGCCCGACGTCGGAGCGGCGCAGCTGCTCGCCCAACCAGGCGAAGCCGAAATCGACGGCCGGGGCGCCGCCGCCGGGTCCCGCGCTGCTGCCGGCCGGCTGCGCCGGCGGCGTGGTCACATCGGTCACGACGCGCTCGCTTCAGCCTGCTCGCCGGGCGCGCCTTCGCCGGTCTCCGCGTTGTACTGCTTCAGCTTGTTGCGCAGCGTGCGGATCGAGATGCCGAGGATGTTGGCGGCATGCGTGCGGTTGCCCAGGCAGTGCTGCAGCGTATCCAGGATCAGCCGCCGCTCGACCTCGGCGACGGTCATGCCCACCAGGTCGCCCGAGCGCGCGGCCGCCGCCGCGGCCTCGCCGGTCGACCCCGGCAGGGTCGAGGACGCGGTCGGGCGTTGCGATTCGGTGCGCTGGCCTTCGCCAAGCGGCTGGTCGTTCAGCACGATCGCCTCGGGGTCGATCTCGCCGCCGGTCGCCATCAGCACGGCGCGGTGCATCGTGTTCTCCAGCTCGCGCACGTTGCCGCGCCAGCCGTGTGACTTGAGCTTGGCCATCGCGGCGGCGCCGAGCGGGCGCGCGCCCAGGCCGTTGACCGCCGTGTATTTCTTGGCGAAGTGCGCCGCCAGCAGCTCGATGTCCTTCGGCCGATCGCGCAGCGGCGGCACGCGCACGTTGACGACGTTGAGGCGGAAGAACAGGTCCTCGCGGAAGCGGCCCCGGCGGACCTCGTCCTCCAGGTTGCGGTTGCTGGTCGCGATGATGCGGATGTCGATCTTCACGGGCGCGGTGCCGCCGACGCGGTCGATCTCGCGCTCCTGGATCGCGCGCAAGAGCTTGGCCTGCAGGCGCAGGTCCATCTCGCTGATCTCGTCCAGCAGCAGCGTGCCGCCGTTGGCCTCCTCGAACTTGCCGATGCGGCGCGCGACGGCGCCGGTGAAGGCGCCTTTCTCGTGGCCGAACAGCTCGGATTCCAGCAGGTTCTCGGGGATGGCGGCGCAGTTGACCGACACGAACTTGTTGCGCGCGCGCCGGCTCTTGCGGTGGATGTGGCGCGCCAGCAGCTCCTTGCCGGTGCCGCTTTCGCCGGTCAAGAGCACGCTGGCCTCGCTCGGCGCCACCTGCTCGACCAGCTTGATGGTGGACTGCATGGCCGGATCCTGGAACAGGATCGCGTTGCTTTCCTGCGAGACAGCCTCCAGCACCGCGGCGATCAGCTCGGCGTCGGGCGGCAGGGGCAGGTATTCCTTGGCGCCGGCCTTGATCGCGCGCACGGCCGCGCCGGCGTCGTTGCCGACGCCGCAGGCCACAACCGGCACGCTGAACCGCTCGGCGGTCAGGCTGGCGATCAGCTGGCCGACATCCTGCGCCACGTCGACCATCAAAAGATCGGCGCCCTGGCCGGCGCGCAGCGCGATCATCGCCTGGTCGATGTCGTCGACATGGGCCACCTTCGCGCCGCGCGACAGCGCGATGCGGCCGGCGGCCGTGATGTGTCCTTCCAGGGTTCCGACGATGAGCAAGCGCATGATGGCGATCCAAAAAATCTGATGAAGGGGCTCGGTTGGGGTCGGTTCAGTCGACGTAGCGCGGCCGGTCGGCAGGCGGCAGCGCGCTGTTCAACTGCATCTCCAGCGTATTGAGGCTCTCCTGCCGCGCGATCGAGACGGCGCCCATGCGGCAGAGCTGGGCGACGCGTTCGTCGTCCTCGGCCGCGCGATCGAGCCGGGCGGCGAGCGGCAGCAGCACGAGATGCGCCAGCACCGCGCCGTAGAGCGTGGTCAACAGCGCCAGCGCCATGCCGGGCCCGATCTTGGACGGCGTGTCGAGCACGCCCAGCATCTGCACCAGCCCGATCAGCGTGCCGATCAGCCCCATCGCGGGCGCCACGTCGGCGGCGCGGCGCAGGATGCCGGCGGCCGTCGCCAGGCGCTGGATGCCGGCGCGCGTCTCGCGATCGATCATGGCCTCGATCCCCTCCACCGGCAGGCCGACCGCGGCCAGCGACAGCGAACGCCGCAGCTTGTCGTCGGGATCGCGCGCGTCCAGGACGCGGCGCAGCGCCTGGGCGCCGCCGCTGCGGGCCTGGGCGGCGCATTCGAGGATGTCGGTCGCGACCTCCGCCGCGCTGTGCGAGGCGCGCAGCAGCGTGCGCGCCGCGGCGGCGGTGGCGTGGGCGATGTCGCTGGGCGCGTACCCGGCCGCGGTGATCGCCGCCGTGCCGCCCAGCACGATCAGCATCGACGGCACGTCGATGAAGGCCATGATCGAGCCGCTGGCGCCGATGGCGATCGCGAGCAGCGCCAGCGCGCCGCCGATGCCCATCAACACGCTGAGGTCGGTCTGCCCCGGCAGGCGCAGCAACGAAGGCAGGCGGGTGCGAGCGGCGATCAGCGGCTCGTCTTCACGCGGCATGGCCATACCTGGCTTCCTTCCTGCTAGCTGCGGTCGGACTTGATGATTTCCGTCATCGTCACGCCCAGGCGCTCGTCCACCACCACCACCTCGCCGCGCGCGACCAGGCGGTTGTTGACGTAGATGTCGATCGCCTCGCCGACCTTGCGGTCCAATTCGACGACCGCGCCGCGGCCGAGCTTCAGAAGCTGGCTGACCTGCATGGTGGCGCGGCCGAGCACGGCCGAGACCTGCACCGGCACGTCGTAGACCGCCTCGAGCTGGCGGGTCGCGTTCTTGCCGGCGTCGTCGCCGGCCGGGGCGTCGCCCGCGGCCGGATTGGCGGCCGGCGCGCCTTGGCCCGCAGCCCCGAGTTCGTTCAGGTTGAGGTCCTCGCTCGCCATGTCATTCTCCATCGGCAGGCTTGTTGCCGGCGGCATCGCCGCGCGGTGCGTCGTCCGGCAGTGTTTCGGTCATGCGGCGGACCGCGGCGTCGATCTCGGTCCAGGCGCGGTCGCCGTTTCGCTCGGCGCCGCCGTCCGCCCATTCGATGGCGCAGTCGCCCGGCGCCACCATTTCGTCCGCGACCATCACGATCTTACCCGCAAACCCGGCCGCCGTCGCGGCGGCGTTGATGCGCTCCTGCAGCTTGTCCAGGTTGCCGTCGTTCAGCCGGACCACGACGCGCGGCTCGTCCAGCATGATTCGCAGACTTTCGCGCACCAGCGCCTCCACCTCGTCGGTCCCGTGGCGGCGCTGGTAGACGGGGAACAGCCGGTGCATCAGCCCGGCGCAGAGCGCGATCGATTCGCGCTCGATGCGTCCCAGCGCGGCGGCGCGCTCGGCGCCGGCCGCCGCCAGCCGGTCGGCGACCTTGGCCAGGGTCTCCGCCATGCGGCGCTCGACCGAGGCCATCGCCTCGGCGCGCCCGGCCTCCACGCCGTCGGCATGGGCGACGTCGCGCGCCGCCATCATCTCGTCGGCGCTGAACGTCGGCTCCGGCGGCTTCGTGCCCAGGTTCCGCGCGTCGGCGAAGTCCAGGTTGAACAGGTAGCGGTTGGTCTTGCGCGCTTGCATTCGCTAGTACACCAGCTCGTCGTCGCCCTTGTTGTCGGCCAGCACGATCTCGCCCTTGGCCGACAGGTCCTTGGCGGTCTGCACCATCAGCATCTGCGCCTCGTCGACGTCGCGCAGGCGCACCGGGCCCATCGACGCGATCTCCTCGCGCAGCATCTTGCCGGCGCGCTCGGACATGTTGGAGAAGAACAGGTCCTTGATCGGGTCCGCCGCGCCCTTGAGCGCGATCGACAGCTTGTCCTTCGGCACCGCGCGCAGCAGCGTCTGCACGCCGCCGGGGTCCAGCTTCGACAGGTCGTCGAAGGTGAACATCAACGCCTTGATGCGCTCGGCCGAATCGCGGTTGCGCTCTTCCAGCGCCGAGATGAAGCGCCCCTCGGTGTTGCGGTCCAGGTTGTTGAAGATCTCGGCGATCATCTCGTGCGCGTCGCGGCGCGAGGTGCGCGCCAGGTTGGTCATGAACTCGGTGCGCAGGGTGCGTTCGACGTCGTCCAGCACGTCCTTCTGCACCGCCTCCATGCGCAGCATGCGCATGATGACCTCGAGCGCGAAGGCCTCGGGCAGCACGGCCAGGACGCGCGCGGCGTGCTCGGGCTTGATCTTGGTCAGCACGACGCTGACGGTCTGCGGATACTCGTTCTTCAGATAGTTCGCCAGCACGACCTCGTTCACGTTGGCGAGCTTGTCCCACATCGTGCGACCGGCGGGACCGCGGATTTCCTCCATGATCAGGTTGACGCGGTCGCCGGGCAGGACCTTGGCCAGCAGGCGCTCGGTCGAATCGTAGCTGCCGATCAGCGAGCCGGTGCTGGAGATATGGCCGCTGAACTCGACGAACAGCTTTTCCACGATTTCCGAGTTGATCTTGCCGAGATTGGCCATCGCCTGCGAAAGCTCGCGGATCTCGTCGTCGCTCATCAGCGCGAACAGCTTGCTCGCGTGCTCGTCGCCGATGGCGAGCATCAGGACGGCGGCTTTCTCCGGGCCCGTCAGGCCCTTCAGGTCGTCACGCTGGCGGGCTGCCATGTCATGCCCCTCCCGTACCCACCGGCACTCAGTTTTCCTGGTACATCCAGTTGCGCACGATCGAGACCGCCTCCTCGGGGTGTTTTTCCACGATCTCGCCGATCTTCTTCAGCGAGGAGGCCTTCACGCGGCCCTCGATGCTCGAGATGTCGATCATCGATTCCTCGTCGACGGCGATCGGCGCGCCGTCCGGCCCGACCATCATGCCGCCCGGCCCGGCGATCGCGCCGGCCATTCCGGCGGGCCCGGCCAGCCGGCCGGCGACGCCGGGCATGCCCGGCAGCGCGGCGGTCGCGGGCCCGGCCTTGATCGCGTCGAACAGGCGCGCCAGCAGCGGCCGGACCACCAGCAGCAGGGCCAAGAGGCCGACGATCGACAGGATCACGACCTCGCCCAGGCGCAAGAGCTCGGCCCGCGTGAAGCCGAACAGCAGGTCCGATACCTCGTCGCCCTTCGGCGCCACGTCGGCGAAGCGCAGGTTCACGACCTCGAGCGTGTCGCCGCGATCGGAGTTGAATCCCACCGCCGAGCGCACCAGGCGCGTCAATTGCTCGATCTGGTCGGGGGTGCGGGGCGTGTAGTTGCCGTTGTCGTAGTTGCCGTCCACCAGCACGGCGACCGACAGGCGCTTGACCTGGCCGCCTTCGCGCACCTGGCTCTTGACGGTCTTCGAGATCTCGAAGTTCGTCGTGCTGTCGGTGCGCGAGGTCTGGCTGCCGGTGCCGGCCGCGCTGCTCTCGGTCTGGCCCTCCGGCAGGTTCGGGGTCACGCCCACCTGGTCGTTGGTCGAGGCCTCGCGCGATTTCGAGTTCTCTTCGGTGGTCTGCGTCGAACGCGCCACCTGGCTGTCGGGATCGAAGGTCTCGGTGTTGATCGTCACGCGGTCGTAGTCGAATTCGGCGGTGACCTCGGCGCGGACCTTGCCGGCGCCGGTCGACCGTTCGACCAGTTCCTCGACTGCGCGCGCCAGCCGCGATTCATAGGCGACGCGCATCTCCTCGGCGGTTGCCGTGGCGCCGCCCGCGCCCTCGCCGCCTGCGCCGCGCGCCAGCAGCGTGCCGCGGTCGTCGACGATCGAGATGCGGCCGGCCGAGAGACCGGGGACGGCCGAGGCGACCAGGTGCTGGACGGACTGGATCTGCGGCCGGTCGAGGCGCTGGCTGCCCTTCATGCGCAGGATGACCGAGGCGCTGGCCTCCTGGCGCGTGCGGCTGAACAGGTCGCGCTGCGGCAGCACCAGGTGCACGCGCGCCGACTTGACCTGGCCCAGCGTCTTGATGGTCCGCGCCAGCTCGCCTTCGAGCGCGCGGAGATGGTTCACGTTCTGGACGAAGTTGCTGGTGCCAAGCGACTGGGTGCGGTCGAAAATCTCGTAGCCGATCGAGCCCCCCGCCGGCAGGCCTTCGCCGGCCAGCGTCATGCGCAGGTTTTGCACCTGGTCGGCCGGGACCATGATCTGCGCGCCGTCGCCGCGGACCTGGTAGGGGATGTTCATCCCCTGCAGCTTGGTGGCGATCTGGCTCGAGTCGCCCATCTCGAGGTCGCTGTACAGCAGCGCCATCGGCGGCGCGGACAGGCGAAGGGAAATGTACACAAAGAACGCGACCAGCCCGAGCGCCGATACCGCCAGTGTGGCCAAGCGCCCCGGACCAAGATTCCGCAGCGTCTGCAGCAGGTTGTTCACAGTCTTTGCCCCGACCCATCAATGCCGGCGTGCCCGGGCCGTGCCCCGGGGCGTCGCCGATTGATGGCATTTTATCGATTGGGGCGTGAATGAAGCGTTAACGGCGGGAAATTTTTGCCGCGGGGCAGGTTCTGCCTAGCGTCGCAAGCGGTGGAAAGCGGGATAAAACCGGGGGATCGAACGGCGGGTCGCGGTTTTCAGTCGCCGCCCGCCGCCATCCGGTAGTCCTGCAGCCGCGTCGCGCGCAGACCGCGCAGCCCGTGGCGGTCGATCAACCGCTGCCAGGACAGGAATTCCTCCACCGACAGCTTGTAGCGCGCGCAGGCCTCCTCGAGGCTGATCAGCCCCGACCGGACGCCGGCAACGACCTCGGCCTTGCGCCGGATGACCCAGCGCTTGGTATCGGGCGGCGGAAGGTCGTGCATCGAGATCGGCCTGCCTTCAGGTCCGACGACGCCAGCCCCCTGTCCGTTACCGATCTTGTCCATCCGCCAACCTCAGTGAAGCAGCCGCAATGCGGCCGTCGCGCAAGGTAGTCTCCTCGACTTTAGAAAGCTTTAAGCCGCTTGCTTAATGAAAGGTAAACGCGGCGTCGGCGCGTTCGTAATGCGTTTGCCAATCGCCGCGTTTCTAGCCGGTGCCTTCGGCGCCTACCCCGCCTAGCGCTTGATCCGGATCGTCTCGTCCAGCATCTCGTCGGCGGTCGTGATCACCTTGGTGTTCGCCGAATAGGCGCGCTGGGTGATGATCATGTTGGTGAATTCCTCCGCGATGTCGGTCGTGGAGGCTTCCAGCGCCGAGGACACCACGTTGCCGGTCCCGCCCGACAGGGGAATGTTGACCACCGGATCGCCGGACAGCGCGCTGGTGGCGTAGGCATTGCCGTCGCGCAGGTCGAGCCCGTTGACGTTCGGCCAGGTCGCGAGCGCGAGCTGATAGATGTCCTGGGTCTGGCCGTTGTCGAACAGCGCGCGCACCACGCCCGAATCCGTCACCGCCACGCCGCTCAGCGTGCCCGTGGGCACGCCGTCGCTGTCGACGGAGTTGATCGCGTTGAACCCGGCATACTGCGTGACGCCCGAGGACGACGCGCCGGAGCCGATGTTCAGCGTGATCGTGGCCGGCGCGCTGGCGCCGTTGGTGAAGGCGCTGGTGGCGATGCTCAGCGTGCCGCCGGCGGGCGTGGCGAGCGCGCCGGTAGCGGGGTTGAACGTGATGGCGCCGGCGCCGATCGAGGTCGTCAGGTCGGCATTGGGCGCCGACGAACTGACCGTCCAGGCGTTCGCCGCGGTCTTGGTGAAGGTCAGGCGCAACACGTGGTTGGCGCCGAGCGAATCGATGATCGTGGTGTCGACATTGTACGTGCCGGCGACGGCCGTATTGGCGTCCAGGTTGGCCGACACGTTCAAATTGGCCGAGGGCTGGGCCGAGACGCTGAGGTTGCCCAGCGTCACGGTGGTGAGCTGCGCCAGGCTGTTGCCGACCGGAAGCCCGGTCGCCGGATTGATCGCCCAACCCTGCAGGAACAGGCCCGCCGCGTTGACCAGATTGCCATTGGCGTCCTTGGTGAAGGAACCGGCCCGCGTGTAGAGGGTTTCCGACCCGGCCGTGGGGGTCGCGGTCTCGCGCACCACGAACATGCCGTCACCGGACACCGCGAGGTCGGTCACCGAGGAGGTCGCCTGCAGCACGCCCTGGCGGTCGACCGAGGTGAACGGCGCCGAGCGCACGCCGCCCGGGGCGTAGCGGGTCGGCGTCACTTCGGTCACCAGCGTGGCGAACCGCGCATGCGTCGTCTTGTAGCCGACCGTGTTCACGTTGCTGAGGTTGTCCGAGATCATGCCCAGCGCCTGGCTTTGCGCCTGCAGGCCGGTGATGCTCGAAACCATTGCGCCATAGATGCTCATAGCCCACGCTC